>JAFZIH010000100.1 GCA_017554455.1 Clostridia bacterium
GCGCGGAAGCCCGCTTCTCTGGCGATGTTCTTGATCTGCACCGTGCCGCTCATGAGCTCGGGCACTTCGAGCTCGAACAGGCGCTTGACCAGACCCGGATGCGTGCGGCTCACGACGACCTGCGGTCCCTTGTTGTCCTTGCGCACTTCGAGCACGTAGACCTTGATGCGGGCGTTCATTTCGTATTCCTCGCCCGGGATCATCTCGTTCGCGGTCAGGATGCCGTCCGTCTTGCCGAGCTCGACGTAGGCGTTGCCCTTCTCCACGCGCTGCACGATCGCCGTCAGGATCTCGTTTTCCTTCTCGACGTACTCGTCATAGATGTTGCCGCGTTCCGCCTCGCGGATGCGCTGCACCATGACCTGCTTCGCGGTCTGCGCCGCGATGCGTCCGAAATCCTTCGTGAACGCTTCCTCCTCGAGCACGTCGCCGAGCTCGTAGAGCGGGTTGATCTTTTTCGCGCGTTCCAGCGAGATCTCCTGCGAAGGCGTCTCGACCTTCTCAACGACGGTCTTGCTCGCGTAGATGTGGTAGTCGCCCGTGTCGCCGTCCACTTCCGCGCGGACGTTTGCGGTCGAATTGTAGTTGCGCTTGTACGCGACGATCAGCGCCGCTTCGAATGCCGAAAGCAGCACGGACTTCTTGATGCCGCGCTCCTTTTCCAGCGCGTTCAATGCTTCGATAAACTCTAAGTTCATGGTTCTTTCCTTTCTTGATGAAACCCTTGTAAATTCTTATGAAAACCGGATATTCGGACGGACGAGCGCGCAGTCCTTCTTTTGGAAGGTCAGCGGCTTTCCCTGCTCCGTTTCGACGGTAAAGCCGTCGGCGTCGAACGCGGTCAGTGTTCCGATCCATTGCTTTTTGCCATCCTGCGGGGCGTAGAGCTTGATCTCAAGCTCCGTGCCCAAAGCGCGTTCGAAATCGCGGTCCTTTTTCAAAGGTCGGTCGATCCCGAGCGAGGAGACGGAAAGCACGTATTCCGATTCGATCGGATCCGCCTCATCGAGGATCGGCTCGATCGCGCGGCTTACCGCTTCGCATTCGTCGATCGTCACGCCGCCGGGCTTGTCGATATAGAACGTCAGCAGCCAGTCGCCGTATTCCTTCTGATACTCGACGTCGCAGAGTTCGAATCCCAGCGATTCGATCTTTGCTTTGCAGAGATTTTCACAGATCTCGGTCGTTTTCATATCCGTTTCCTCTCTCAAAACGAAAGAGTGGGATTTCCCCACTCCTTCAAGTTCAACATTCCAGCAGAAGCAGTATAACACACTCTTTCCGGAAATGCAAGCATTATTTCGCCAAACGGTCGAACTTCTCGAACAGCTTTTCCTCCTCCGCGCTCGGTTCCTCCTCCCGCGGCACGAAAAGCTGCGTCCGCGCGTAATGCGCGAGGGCAACGTACGAAAGTCCGATCGATGCCGACAGCATTGCGATGTTCCATGGCTCGATCGTGTCAAATACGAAGCTTAACAGCGTCAGCGCAATGCCGATCGCAAAGAGCCCGGTCGCGGTCTTTCCGTACCAGTCGGAATACGCGACCTTGCGCTGGCGGAGCATGATCATGCCGCCGATCAGCATCAGAATCTCCTTGACGCCGACGAGGATCACCAGCGCGAGATAGATCCAGAAAAGCGATTGCCCGGCTTTTCCGATCAGGATCACGACAAGCGCCGTGATCGCCATCAGCTTATCCGCAAGCGGGTCCAGAAGCTTTCCCACCGGCGTGATCCAGTTGAACGTGCGCGCCAGGAAGCCGTCGAGCACGTCGGTCAAGAACGCCAGCACGAACACGCCGAGCGCCCAGAAATAATGCGCCGGAATACGCGCCGAAAGGAACAGCCATGCGAATACGCCGACCATGACGATGCGCAGGGACGAAAGAATGTTCGGAATGTGCTTCATTCAGATGGTGAGATCCTCCACGTAAAGTTCGCGGACCGCGTTCGGATCGACGGCGGGTTCCGCCTTCGGCGCGGGTTCAGGTTCCTTTGCCTTGCGTTCCTGCTCGTCGCGCCAGTCGAAATACTTCATGGCAACCTGCGGCAGCAGTGCGTAGCTAAGGACGTCCTCCTCGCTTCTTGCGCGGTCTCCGAGCTCCGCCTTGTACTTTTCAAGCTCCGGCTCGAGTAGATCCGCGGGACGGCAGGTCACGACCGGTTCGTCGCCGATCGCCATTTTCCGGACCTCTTCATTGACGGGACCCGGCAGCCGTCCGTATTCGCCGCGCAAAACCGCCTTCGAGTTGTTCGGGAAGGTCTTGTAGCGGCCGACGAGCACGTTGAACACCGCCTGCGTGCCGACGATCTGACTGGTCGGCGTGACCAAGGGCGGATAACCAAAGTCCTTTCTTACCCGCGGGATCTCCGCAAGCACGTCGTAATACTTATCCTCCGCGCCGGCATCTTTGAGCTGCTTGATCAGGTTCGAGAGCATGCCGCCCGGCACCTGATACAGGAGTGTGTTCGTATCGACGCGCAGCGATTTGTCGGAGATCAGACCGTCCTGCTTCAACCGCTCGTACACCTGACGGAAATACTTCGCGCACTCGGAAAGCGCGTTCAAATCGAGCCTCGTGTCGCGTTCCCGTCCCTTGAGCGTCGCGACGAGCGATTCGGTCGCGGGCTGGCTTGTGCCGTTTCCGAGGGGAGAAAGCGCCGTGTCGACGATGTCGACGCCCGCTTCCGCGGCCTTTAAGAGCACCATATCGCCCGTGCCGGTCGTGTTGTGCGTGTGCAGGTGGATCGGGATATCGACCTCGGCCTTGAGCTTTTTCACCAGAGAGTATGCGTCGTACGGGAGCAGAAGATTCGCCATATCCTTAATGCAGATCGAATCCGCGCCCATCTGCGCAAGCTCTTTCGAAAGCTTTACGAAATACTCCTCGCTGTGCACCGGCGAGGTCGTATAGGAGATCGCCGCCTCGCAGAAGCCGCCGTACTTTTTGGTGTATTTGATCGCGGCTTCGAGGTTACGAGGATCGTTCAACGCGTCGAAGATGCGGATCACGTCGATGCCGTTTTCGATCGCCTTGCGGCAGAACTGCTCGACGACGTCGTCCGCGTAGTGCTTGTAGCCCAAAATGTTTTGTCCGCGAAAGAGCATCTGGAGCTTCGTGTTCGGCAGCGCCTTGCGGAGCGTGCGGAGACGCTCCCACGGATCCTCGTTGAGGTACCGAAGGCAGGAGTCGAACGTCGCGCCGCCCCAAACCTCGAGCGACCAGTAGCCGATCGCGTCGAGCATTTCGCAGGCGGGCAGCATTTCCTTTGTGGTCATGCGCGTCGCGGCAAGCGACTGGTGCGCGTCACGCAGGATGGTATCGGTAACAAACAGTTTTCCCATGGTCGATCCTCCTTAATGTCCGAACAGCGACAGGAATACGCCCGCCGCGATCGCCGAGCCGATGACGCCCGCCACGTTGGGACCCATCGCATGCATCAGCAGGAAGTTCTTCGGATTCTCCTTCTGTCCCACGACCTGGCTTACGCGCGCCGCCATCGGAACGGCGGACACGCCCGCGGAGCCGATCAACGGGTTGATCTTCTGCTTCAAGAACAGGTTCATGAGCTTTGCCAGCAGCACGCCGCCGCAGGTACCGCCGATAAAGGCGACGATGCCGAGCGCGATAATGACGAGCGTGGAAAGCTGGAGGAACGTCGCACCGGTCGCCGTTGCGCCGACGCACACGCCGAGGAAGATCGTGACGATGTTGCAGAGCTCATTCTGCACGGTCTTACTTAGACGCTCGGTGACGCCCGATTCCTTAAAGAGGTTGCCGAGCATCAGGCAGCCGACCAAGGGCGCCGCGGAGGGCACGAGCAGCGCGACGAAGATCGTGACGACGATCGGGAAAATGATCTTTTCGGTCTGCGAGACCGGACGAAGCTGCGCCATGATGATCTGCCGTTCCTTCTTCGTTGTGAGAAGCTTCATAAACGGCGGCTGAATGACCGGCACGAGCGCCATGTACGAATACGCCGCGACCGCGATCGGTCCGAGGTAGCTCGGCGCAAGCCGCGAGGTGACGAGGATCGCCGTCGGACCGTCCGCGCCGCCGATGATGCCGATGGACGCTGCGATGTTCTGCAGCGGCGTACCGTCGGTCGGGATCCACTGGAACGCAACGACGGAGAGCGCGAACGCGAGATAGATACCGAGCTGCGCCGCCGCGCCGAGAATTAAGCTCTTCGGATTCGCGATCAAAGGACCGAAGTCCGTCATCGCGCCGACGCCCATGAAAATGAGGCACGGATAGATGCCGAGCTTGACGCCGAGGTACAGATAATCCAAAAGACCGGTCTTATGGATGTCGCCGAGCTTCGCCCATTGGATCACGCCCTGTTCGGCGTTGTTCGCGCCGAGACCGAACAGCTCCTCGTGGAACAGATCCGCACCGGGCAGGTTCGTTAAAAGCATGCCGAACGCGATCGGAACGAGCAGCAGCGGCTCGAATTTCTTCACGATCGCAAGGTATAAAAGCACGCACGCAATCGCGATCATAATGAGACATTTCCAGTTATCTCCGGCAAAAAACAGGGCAAAGCCCGATCCGGAGAAAAACTCGGAAACGGTTTTCCAAATGGCTTCCATAGGCGCCCCCGATCAGGCGATGGTGCAAAGGAGCGCGCCGCTTTCGACCGAGGAACCCTTGGCAACGCCGATGGACGTGACCTTGCCCGCGCACGGCGCAAGGATCTCGTTCTCCATCTTCATGGCTTCGAGGATCATCAGCTGCTGACCTTCCTTGACGACGTCGCCGGGATTCACGTTGACCTGCAGGATGTTGCCGGGCATCGGCGCACGCACCTCGGTGCCTGCGCCTACGGGCGCCGCTTTGACGGGCTCCGCCGCCGCTTTCGGGATCGCGTTGGCGTCGATCTCTTCGACTTCTACTTCATATCTGGTTCCGTTGACGTTGACCTGAAACTTACGCATGGTTTCTTCCCCCTTATTTCAATCCAATTTCCTAAACGATACGATCCGGATGCCCTTGACGCTGTCACCCAGCATCGTTGCAAGCGCCGCGGCAACCGCCGCCTTGATCTCGCCGAGGTCGCCCTCCGGCTCTGCCTTCGCGACCGGCACTTTCGATTCCGAAACCGGTTCCGGCTTCTTTTTGCCGACGGCACGCATGATCGCGCCCATGATCTTGATGATCACGATCAGCGCGATCAGTCCGATGAAGACGATCCCGAGCCCCAGAAGAAACGTGATCAGCGTCGACGATACCGCCGATCCTCCTTCAAATGACATAATCCAAACCTCCATTCTTCCGGAAAGAAAGATAACATCTCATTCTCTCCCTCTTACTATCATATTCGACACAAATCCTTTTTTCCCTTTTACGGATTATAAATAGTATATATCATTTTTTATGATACGTCAACCGCTCCGTATGGTTTTTGCCTTTTCCGCGCATCCTTTTCGTATGCTGACATTGTTTTTACGCGCGGTCTTTCTGGACCTTTTCGTGCTGTTGATCCTGCGGCTCACCGGCAAGCGCCAGGTGAGCGATCTGCAGCCGTACGATCTGCTGATGACGCTCATCATCGCCGATCTTGCGAGCACGGCGATCGCGGACACGGACATCCCGCTTCTGTACAGCGTCGTGCCGATCCTTGCCCTGTACCTCGTGCAGCAGCTGATCGCAAAGCTGTGCCTGAAATTCTCCCCCGTCCGGCGGCTGATCTGCGGAACCCCGCAGATATTGATCCTCGACGGCGTTTTGCAGGAAAAGATCATGCGCCGCACGAACTACACCGTGCGCGATCTCCTCGACAGTCTACGCAGTAAGGACGTCTTCGACGTCGGCGAGGTCGCCTACGCGATCCTCGAAACGAACGGCACGGTAAGCATTCTCCAGAAAGCGGCGTTTCAGCAGCCGAACAAGCGGGAGCTGAACCTCGAGCCCGGCTCCGCGGCACTTTCGCACCTTCTGATCCTCGAAGGCAAGATCCAGAAGAGCGGATTGGAGACGCTGCATCTTGAAAGAAAGGACGTGGAAACAATGTTGAAAAAGAACGGGCTTGCGCTCAAAAACGTCTTTTTCGCGCAGATGAACGGCGACGGCGAGCTGCACGTGCAGCTGGACCGCAGAAACGGCAGCCGGGTCATGCGTTTTACCGACGAGTAAGGAGGACGTATGGGCTTTACGATTTTTCGGACGATGATGACAGTTTTGATCTGCTGCTTCCTCGTGATGCTGTTTCTGCTGCCCTCCGCGATCCTGAAAACGTTTTCCGCGCAGGCGGACGAATGGATCGAACGGGCGGAAAATGCGCTGCTTGCGGGCGACACAGAGGCCGCGGCGCCGTACTGCGCCGCGCTTTCGGAGTTGACCCGCGATCGGATGCCGGTGCTCGAACGCTTTCTGAACCATGCGAGCGTGGATTCGCTTGACGCCTGCTTTGCCGTCGCCGACCTGTCCGTCCGCGCAAAGGACGTGTGCGCGGCAGTCGAAGCGCTTGCCGAGGCGCGCTCCGTTTTGGAACGCATCGAGGGGATCGAACTTTTTTCGTGGAATAATCTGCTTTGAGGATTTACGCGCGGCGAATCTTGTGGTATACTGGAAAAAATACAGGAATCGAGGCGCAGTGAACCATGAACGCAGGCGATCTTTCCCGGCTGATCTCCGCCGCATGCAAGGGCAAACCGGACTTTGTGATCCGCGACGCACGCGTGATCAACGTCTTCACCAATGAGATTATACAAACGAACGTGGCGATCTCGGGCGATACGGTCATCGGCGTCGGCAACTACTCCTGTGAAAACGAATACAACGCCCACGGCGCGTACCTTGCGCCGGGGTTCATCGACGGGCATGTACACATCGAGAGTTCGATGGTCACGCCCGCTTCTTTTGCACAGGTGATCCTGCCGAAGGGCACGACCACGATCGTCGCCGACCCGCACGAGATCGCGAACGTCGCGGGCAAAGAAGGGCTCAATGCGATCATGGCGCTTTCAAAGGACCTGCCGCTGGATATTCACTTTATGCTGCCGAGCTGCGTGCCTGCAACGCCGTTCGAGCACAGCGGCGCGACGCTTTCCGCCAAGGACCTCGCCGCGTTTATGGACGAGCCGAACGTGGTCGGGCTCGGCGAAGTGATGGACTACCCTTCGGTCGTCTCCTCCGCGCCGGACATGATCTTTAAGCTGCAATGCTTCTTTGACCGGCCGATCGACGGACACGCGCCGATGCTGACCGGCAAGGCGCTGAACGCCTACTGCCTCGCCGGTCCGCGCACCGATCACGAATGTTCGAACTTCGCGGAACTCAAAGAAAAGCTCCGCAACGGCATGTACATTCTCATCCGCATGGGCTCTGCGGCAAACGGCGTCACGGAGATGCTCGACGGGCTCATTTCGGAGGGGCTGCCCACCGACCGCATCTGCTTCTGCACCGACGACAAGCACCTTGAGAACATCCGTTCCGAGGGGCATATCAACCATATTGTCAATACCGCGATCTCCCGCGGGATCCGTCCGCTCGACGCGATCCGCATGGCGACGCTGAACACCGCGACGGCGTTCGGGCTCCGCCGCGTCGGCGCCATCGCGCCGGGATATCGCGCAAACTTTATCCTGTTCGACGATCTGCATACGATTGAGCCGAAGGCGGTCTTCGCAAACGGCAAGCTCGTCGATCCAGGCGCGCCTATCCCGTCCCCCGCGGTCCCCGAAAGCGTGAAGAACAGCGTCCACGCCGCGCCGATCACGAAGGACGATCTGCGGCTCAAGGCAAAGCCGTTCATGCCGATCATCGAGACCGTTCCGCATCAGCTCGTGACGCGGCTCGTCACCGGCATCGTGCCGACCGACGAGGACGGATACTTCGTCCCGGACGACGGGCTCAACAAGCTCGCCGTCATCGAGCGCCATCACGCGACCGGAAACGTCGGCATCGGCATCGTGGAAGGCATGCATGTGAAGGGCGGTGCGATCGCGGCGACGGTCGCGCACGATTCGCACAACATCGTGGTCGTCGGCGACAACGACGACGACATGCTCTTTGCCGCGGAAACACTGAAATCCTGCGGCGGCGGGTTCACGGTCGTCTCACACGGCGAGGTCAAGGCGCTCCTCGAGCTTCCCGTCGCGGGACTGATGAGCGACGAACCGGTCGAAACCGTTCTTGAGAAGCAGCGCGAACTGCTGTCCGCCGCGCACGCGCTCGGCACGGACGATGCCTGCGATCCCTTGGTGCTCCTCTCGTTCCTTGCGCTGCCGGTCATTCCCGAGGTGCGGCTGACCGACTGCGGGCTCTTTGATGTAAGAACGATGTCCTTCCTGTATCAGAGCGAACGGTGATACGCTATGTGTTTGTTTCGTAAGAAAAAGCCATTCGTGCAGTCCTCGCATGAGGACTGGAAGGCGCAATGGCAGGATCTGTTCCCGCCGGAGTGCCGCAACGTGCCCGTGACCGTCGACGGCGTGACCTATGAGGCGTACGTGCTCGTCGGGCACAACGCCATGATGCTGCAGGACGGACTTCTGATGGAAGCGTCGTTTTTCGACGTGTGCGAGCTGTTCCAGAAGGCGGGACTGCACGTGATTTGGCTGATGCGCTGCACACAGGACGTGTATAACGGCTATCTGAAGCGTGTCAAAAGCGAAGACGGCGGCAAGCGGATGCAATGGCTCTGGAAGCGTCCGACGACGAATTTCGGACGCTGGAGCTCGGACCAGCAGCACGCCTCGATCCTTCTGCAGATCGACGAGCTGCCCGACGGCGATCTGTCGCAGTGCGGGAAAAAGGTCCTGCAGCGCGTCGTTTGGGCGGAAAGCAACGACCCGGAGAGCATGGTGCCGAAGCGCACGACCTTTACGACCGTCAATGTTCCCGACACGCCGCCGGAGCTGGTCCGCTGGCTGAACGGCGAGACGCTCAGCCGGTTTCAGGATTGAAAACAATACCGTAATTATAATTACAGTAATTATACTTATCGTAACGCCTCCCTTTTTTATGGGGAGGCGTTATGTATCTTCTTAATTATATCGATATAATTAAATCTGATTAAGTGTAATTATGATTCTTATTATCTGTCAATCTAATTATATATACGCCGTTTGCTGTCGGAATCCTTTTTTTGAACTGTGAACTTCTAAGGACTAATTTCCCGGAAAATAGGACCGGTCTTTATGAGCGGTCCTTTGCGTAATGACTCTATCGTTCCTCCCGGAAGTACGCAAGCCCCAAGCTCTGCGGCGGGAGGTTTTCGCGCTTCTTGCGTAAGCTGACCATGATCAGCACGATGAGCGTGACCACATACGGCACGAGCTCGAACAGTTCCTTGATGCCGATCGGGAAGTTCGTGCTCAGTACCAGCAGTCCGCCGAAACCGATGGACGCAAAGATACTGATCGCCGGCCGCCATGTGGTGAAGATAACGATCGCGATCGCGAGCCAGCCGGCCGCGTCGATCTGCGGTTCCGACCACGTGCGCGAACTCGCCATGATGTAATACAGGCCGCCGAGCCCGGCGATCATGCTGCCCACGATCGTCGCAAGATACTTATACCGCGTAACATTGATACCCGCGGCGTCCGCCGTCGCCGGGTTTTCACCGACCGCGCGAAGCTGCAGACCCGTGCGCGTATACTTCAGAAACAGCGAGGTCAAAACGGCGATCCCGATCCCGACGTATGCAAGCCAGCCCGGATGGTTTCCGTCGCCGAAGTAGTTGACGGATCTCGTAATATCCAGGTTTGCGATGTCGGACTTTGCGAGCTTGGTCAAAACGCCGCCGAGGAAGTTTGCGAACCCGGTGCCGAAGATCGTCATCGAAAGACCCGTGACGTTCTGATTCGCGCGCATCGAGACGGTCAGGAAGCAGTACAGAAGCCCCATCAGGAACGAGCCGACAAGACAGCACATAACCGGTATCATGATCGCGAGGAACGTGTTCATCTCCGCAACGGCGTGCTCATAGAGATATGCGCCGGTCGTTCCCGCGATCGCGCCGATGAACATGATGCCCGGAATACCGAGATTCAGGTTGCCGGATTTCTCCGTCAGGATCTCACCCGTGCTGCCGAACAGCAGCGGCATGCCGTAAACGACCGCCCTCGGGATGAAGTCTAATATAAACTTCCACATACGTCACACCCCCCGCTTCTTATGGTGACCGAACTGCAGCTGATAGTTGATGAAGAACTCGCAGCCGATGATGAAGAACAGGATGATCGCCATCAGCATATTTGCAAAGTTTTTGTCAAGACTGACGCCGTCCGGCATCGGAACCTCCTTCGCGCCGAACTGCATGAACACCAGCAGCAGCGATGAGAACACCATACCGATCGGATTGAACTGCGACATCCACGAGACCATGACGGCGGTATAGCCGCGCCCGTCTACGGAGTTGGCGGCGATCGTGCCTTCCGCGCCGACAATCAAAAAGCCGACCAGTCCGCACAGCGCGCCGGAAAGGATCATCGTGCGGATGATGACGCGATTGACCTTGATGCCGGCATAGGAAGCCGTGCGCTCGCTTTCGCCGACGACAGCGATCTCATAGCCGTGCTTGCTGAACCGGAGATACAGGTAAAGCACAACGGTCAAAACGGCGATGACTGCGATCGAAAACAGGTACTGTGTGCCCGGCTTTCCGCCGATCTTTGTGAAATTGCCGATCCCCGCAGACGCGAGGTCCGAGTTGATCATGCCGACCGCGGTGCCGTTCGGCGACCAGAGATATTTGAATCCGCGGTAGGAAACCATGAACTTGACGATCTGCAGCGCGACGTAGTTCATCATCAGCGTGAACAGCGTTTCGTTCGTATTCCAGCGGGATTTGAAGAACGCCGGCAAAAAGCCCCACAGCGCGCCGGCAAGCATGCCGGCGAGCATCATGACCGGGAACAGGATCGTATTCTTTACGCCCATCGAAATGTCCGGATTGTTGAAGAACGGCATTCTTCCCGCGTAGAACATGCAGGCGGCGGCGGCGAATGCGCCGATCAGAACCTGTCCCTCCGCGCCGATGTTCCAGAAACGCATCTTGAACGCGGGCGTGACCGCCAGCGAAATGCCGAGCAGGCAGGCGACCTGATACACCGTCTTCCACGTCTTGCGTTCGCTGCCGAACAGACCCTTGAACATTTTATCCACGACGGTGATCGGATTCATCTTCGTGAACAGATATGTGATCAACGCGCAGAGCATGATCGCGATGATGATCGCAATGCCGCGGATCATCCACGCTTTCCATACGGGAAGGTTGTCTCGTTTTGCAATATGCACGTTATTCACCTCCTCCGAGCTTGGTCATCATCAGTCCGATCTGTTCCTTCGTCACGTTCCGCCCGTCGACGACGCCGGATACCTGTCCGCCGCAAAGTACCAGTATGCGGTCGCAAAGCTCCAGGAGCACGTCGAGGTCCTCGCCGACGTATATGACGGCGACGCCTTTCATCTTTTGTTCGGTCAGAAGGTTATAGATCGTATAGGACGTGTTGATGTCCAGTCCGCGCACCGCGTAGGCCGTCATCAGCACGGTCGGGCTCTGCTTGATCTCACGTCCGACCAGGACCTTCTGCACGTTGCCGCCGGAAAGACGGCGGAGCGGGATCCTGTCGATATTCGGCGTGACGACTTCGAGATCGTTGACGATCTCATTGGCAAGCTGTTTCGGGAATCTGTGGTTATAGAACGGGTTGAATCTGCCCATCCGGTAGCTTCTCAGCATCACGTTGTCGGTGATGCTCATGCTGCCGACAAGGCCCATGCCGAAGCGGTCCTCCGGCACGAACGAAAGGAGAATGCCCGAGCGGATGATCTTCAGCGGATCCATGCCGTTGATGATCCGCTCTTCGCCGGTCTTCGGCTCGATGTAGGTGATCCTGCTTTCCGGCTCGATCGGCTGCAATCCGGCGATCGCTTCGAGAAGCTCCCGCTGTCCGCTGCCCGCGATGCCCGCGATGCCGAGGATCTCGCCCGCGTTCGCGGAGAAACTGACGTCCGTGAGCCGCTTGACGCCTTCGACGTCCTTCACGGTCAGATGCTCGACGCGCAGCCGTTCTGTGATCTCCTCCGCCTGCGGACGATCGATGTTCAAACTGACCGCGCGGCCGACCATCATGTCAGTCAGGCTCTGCTGGTCCGCATTCTTTGTCTCCACGTCGCCGATGTATTCGCCCTTCCGAAGGATCGCGACGCGGTCGGAGACCTCGAGGACCTCGTGCAGCTTGTGCGTGATGATGATCAGCGATTTGCCGTCCTTTTTCATGTTGCGCATGACGGTAAACAGCTTTTCCGTTTCCTGCGGCGTCAAAACCGCCGTCGGCTCGTCCAGGATCAGAATATCCGCACCGCGATACAGGACCTTGATGATCTCGACGGTCTGCTTCTGTGAGACCGACATGTTGTAGATCTTCTGGTTCGGATCGATGTCGAAGCCGTAGCGCTCGCTGATCTCCCGGATCTTTGCCGCTGCCTTCTTCACGTTCAGCATGCCCTTCTCTTCCAGACCGAGGATGATGTTTTCCGTCGCGGTAAACACGTCGACCAGCTTGAAATGCTGATGGATCATGCCGATCCCGTGTTCGAACGCATCTTTCGGAGACCGGATGGTCACCGGTCTTCCGTGGATATAGATCTGTCCCTCGTCCGGGTAGTAGATGCCGGACAGCATGTTCATCAGCGTGGTCTTTCCGCTGCCGTTTTCACCCAGCAGCGAAAGGATCTCGCCCTCATGCAGTTCCAGATTGATGTTCCGGTTGGCGATCACGCTGCCGAAATGCTTGGTGATGCCTTCCATCCTGACGGCATTTTTGACTGCTTCCAACTCGTGCATCCTTTCCGCAGAAACCAATATTCTGCCGATGATAAGATATTATATCAGATTCCGCGCCGTTTGTAAATGAAAAGAACGATTTCTGACGAAAAAAGGGCAGTCGGAAGACTGCCCTTTTCGTACTGTTCGGATCAATAGCTCTCGTTCAGCAGCGTGATGCCGTCGATGCGGAGATCGAAGTACGGAGCGCTGCGGAATTCGGACTCATGGAAGTAACCGTCGCTGATGACTTCGGTGTCCGGGGTATATGCCGGGTCGGTATCGACGTCCGCCATGTAGCTGTCAAGCTTTGCGCCGCCGACGGTGAAAGCGTCGGTGCTGAATACGTGCAGCGTGCCGGCCGCGAGCGCTGCCTTTGCCGCGTCGATCGCCGCCTGCGTGTCCTTCGCCGCAACCGCGTCGTTCAGCGGGAAGAGCTCGACGGAACCGGTGTCGATCGTGCCGGTCCAGTCTGCCGGGATCGCTTCGCCTGCCGCAGTCGCCTTGATCGCGTACTCATAGTACGGCTCCCAGTTGATGCGGGAAGAAACGATGTAGGTGTTCGGGCCGACGGAAACCGTGCTGCCGTTGTAGGAGACGTTCGGAACGCCTCTGCTCTCGCAGGCGGACGGTGCGCCCATGGAGTCTGCGTGCTGCGAAATGAGGACGCAGCCGCCGTCCATCAGCTTGATCGCGCTTTCTTTTTCAGCTTTCTCATCATACCAGGAACCGGTGAAGATGACGTCCATGGTGACTTCCGGAACGATGGACTTGACGCCGAGGAAGAAGGAAGTGTAACCGGAAACGACCTCTGCATAGGTGAACGCGCCGACGTAACCGATCTTAAGCTGATCTGCGGTGATCTTGCCCTCGTCCAGCATTTCCTTGAGCTTCATGCCCGCCGCAATGCCCGCGAGATAACGGCCTTCATAGATCGCCGCGAACGCGTTGTGGTAGTTCGGAAGGTTCTCGGTGTGCGCCTTGGTGCCGGTGGAGTGGCAGAACTGAACGTCCGGGAATTCCTTTGCCGCCTGGATCATGAAGTCCTCATGACCGAAGCTGTCCGCGAAGATGATCTTGCAGCCGTTGTCCGCCATATCCGCAGCGGTCTCGTAGCACTCTTTACCTTCGGGGATGTTCGTCTTGATGATGTAGTTGCCCTCGGGAATACCGAGCGTTGCGCATGCCGCCTTTGCAGCATTGATGAAGTTCAGGTCGTAGGTGGAGTTTTCATCATGCAGGCAGATGAAGCCGACCTTGATGTCCAGACCTTCCGCAGCCGGTTCATTCGCCGGCTCATTTGCAGGCTCGGTCTGTCCCTGCGGTTCTTCCGGCTTCGGCTGTTCCTGCGTCTTGCAGGCAAACAGCGCCGCAACCATCAGCAGACAAAGAGCGATCGCAAAAAATCTTTTCATGTTTCCCTCCGTAATCTTTTTCTGTTTTTGCTGTATTTGAACACATTTCTGTGTTTCAGCCCCGATATCGTTCAAAAACAAATATCAAGTTTATTGTAACTGATGATTCGCATAAAGTCAAGCATAGTCTTGCTTTGAACGAAATTTACGCAATCTTGACAATTGAAAAAGGCAGCGTATGATGCTGTCTTTTTATGAGTATGCCATACAAATTTTCAGTTTTTCCCCGCGTGCCCGCTTGCGGTGTTCAGACCCTCGATCTCCTCCTGCGTGAGATACCGCCACTCGCCGGGACGCAGATCGCCGAGCTTCAGATTGCCGTATGCCTCGCGTTTCAGCCGCAGTGTGCGATGTCCTACCGCTTCGAGCATGCGGCGGATCTGGCGATTTCTGCCCTCGTGGATCGTGATCGAGAACGCCGTGCCGCCCGTGGTGGACCGCCGGATGTTCGTGACCCGCGCCGGCGCGGTCAAACCATCCTCCAGCTGCACGCCGTTCGTGAGCGTCGCGATCTCCGATGCGGAAAGCGTACCGTCGCATACGACACGGTAGGTCTTGTTGACGCCGAAGCGCGGATGCATCAGCCGGTTTGCAAGCTCGCCGTCGTTCGTGAGCAGCAGAAGTCCCTCGGAATTGAGGTCGAGCCGCCCGACGTTATAGAGCCGGTACGGAAGTTCGGAAACGAACGCCTGCACCGTCTTTCTGCCCGATTCGTCGCTCGACGTCGAAACGACCCCGCGCGGTTTATAGAGCATCAGCACGACGCGCTTTTCCTGCGGCGCGAGCTTTTTGCCGTCGAGCCGCACGTCGTCCTCTTCCTCCACCGACATGCCGAGGACGGCCGGGATGCCGTTCACTGTGACCCGTCCGTCTTCGATGATCTTCTCGCAGGCGCGACGCGACGCCACGCCGCAGTCCGCCATGAATTTCTGTAAGCGCATATGCCCCGCCCGCGGTTCATTCGAGAAACGAAAGAACCGCCTTTTTGAGATAGTACGCAAACCCGACCTCATCGACCGTCTCGCACGCGACGACCGGGACCGTCTTTACGATCTCGCCGTTTAGCAGAAGCGAAACCGAACCGACCTGCTGCCCCGCCCGAACGGGCGCCGCAAGTGTGTCGAACGCCGTTTCCACGGAGTATGCCTCGCTGCCGTCGGTCTGCGTCGGATACAGTATATCAGCTATCGGCGCCGCCGACAATCCCTTTTTCGCGCCGTTTTTGACCGGAAGTGTAAAAACCGTATCGCGGGTCAGGAACGTTCTGATCCGGTAGTCGCGAAAGCCCGCGTCCAGCATGCTTTTCGCGGTGTTCCACATCGTCGGGCAGTTCAGCACCGCGCCGACGAGCTTCATTTCGCCGCGTTCCGCCGCAAAGACGAGACACTTCCCCGCCGCCTTCGTATAGCCGGTCTTGACGCCGATCCCGCCTTCGTATTCCCACAGGAGCCGGTTTTTGTTCTTGAGCGTATGCGGGTTCGTGCCCTCGGTCCTTCGGTACTGCGTGCGCACGATCTCCGCAAAGAACGGGTTTTCGAGCGCCGCCGCGCCGAGCAAAGCAAGGTCCCTCGCCGTCGTATAATGATCCGGGTCATGCAGCCCGTTCGGCGTCACGAAATGCGTGTCGGAAAGCCCCAGCGTCTTTGCCCGCGCGTTCATGTGATCCGCAAATGCGCTCGTGCTCCCATCCAGAAAGCACGCGATCGCAACCGCCGCGTCGTTGCCGCTCGTCAGCATCAGCCCGTATACGAGATCTTCAAGCGAGATCTTTTCCCCCGCTTTGAGATACATCGACGAGCCCTCCGTACCGACGGCTTCCTGCACAACGGTGACTTTCTCCGTGAGCCGCCCCGATTCGACGGCAAGAAGCGCCGTCATGATCTTGGTCGTGCTTGCCATCGGCAGCCGCGCGGTCTCGTTCTTCGCGTACAGAACGCGGCCCGAGTTTGCCTCAATGAGATACGCCGCCTGGGCAGGGACGTCCGTTTGCTCTGCCTTTGTCATATGCGGCAGCAGCAGGAGCGCGCAAAGCAGGACCGCAAGCAGCCGTCTCACGGCTCGCTCTCCGCGGGCGGTTCGTCCTTTTGCGCGCGGATCTCGGTGATCGCGTCGCGGATTTCGGTCATGGCGGTCGGGATCATCTGCACGAGCCGGTCGAGCGTGCTGTCACAGTCGGCGTGCAAAAGCGTAACCTGTCCGCCCTGCATATGCAGAAACGCCTTCGGGCTGATGGAGACGCCGACGACGCTTGCGCCGAGGAACGGATATCCGTTCGCGTCGAAGTCCGGCGCGCTTCTCCTTGCCACCGCCTGCGTCGGGAAATCGCCGCCGCCCGCGAAAAAGCCGAGCGTGACCTTTGAGACCGGGATCACCACCGCGCCGCCGTCCCCGTAGATGGGATTGCCTACGATCGTATTCACGTCGACGATGTTCTTGAGCTCGCGCATCGTCGTCTGCAGTATCGTTTCAACAGGATGCATACATTGTCCTCTTTTCGTTGGTTTTACGGGTATTCTTTGCCGTTTTTTGCTGTGCTATACGCCCGCGCACGATCGCAAGCGCAAGCGGGACCGGCTGCACGATCGCCTGCGCCGACAGGGAGATCCGGATCATCGGCGTTTCGCAAAGCGCCGCCCGCGCCGAACCGCCTTCCGCAACGCGCGTCGTGAGCATCGAAAGCAGCACGGCGACCGTTCCCGCAAGCAGCACCGCCGCGGCGGGCTCGCCGTCGACGCCGACGGCCGTTCTCGTATCAAGACGCAGCAGCCGGACACCGGCGATCCGCGGTCTTCTGCGTTTTCGCTTTTCGAACAGCCCGATCCGCTTTTTGCCGATCATCAGCGTAAAATACGGATCACAAAACAGATACAGCCGCAGCCGCAGCGGGATCGGGATCAGTCCGAAAAGATACACCCGCGCATGAACGACCGCGCCGCGCGCACCGACCCGTCCCCTGCCTTCGACGATCAGCGGCATGGACAGAAGCAGCAAAAGAAACAGCAAAGCGAACAGAACGATCAGGATCCACATATGCACAGTATGTGCGCTTCGTTTTTTTGCATACAAAAAGGACCGCATTTCTGCGATCCTTTCCTTACGAGAAGGCTGCCGAGAGTGGCGTCAGAAGCCGCGTTTTCGGTATGAGCTATACTAATGTATGCGAAATGCCGAAAACGACGGCTAATTTGCGGCGAACAGATAAAAAGAAAGGGCGTGTCTCGCCCTTTCTTCATGCTGTTTATTTTTTTGTTATTTTTCGCCGCAAATGATCTGATACCGCTATCGACAGCCGTTTTAACGCATGCCCTTATCGTAGGGAATACCTTCCGCCTTCGGCGCGCGGGACTTCTTGGAAGTCAGCACCAAAAGGATCATCGTGATGATGTACGGAAGCATCGGCCACAGATAGGAGCTGACGCCTTCGAGTTCCTTGAACTTCGGCATGAACGGGATGCTGGACGCATACGCGCCGATGACCTTGAACAGCGCAAAGAACAGGGACGCGCCGAGGATGGACCACGGTTTCCAGTTACCGAAGATCATAACCGCCAACGCAAGGAAGCCGTAACCGGCGACCGAGGACTGGAAGCCGGAACCTGCCGCCAGTGTGAACGCCAGACCGCCGATGCCGCCGAGGAAGCCGGAGATCAGCACGCCGGCGTAACGCATCTTGAACACGTTGATGCCGACGGACGCCGCCGCCTGCGGATGCTCGCCGCAGGAACGGAGACGAAGACCGAACTTGGTTTTGTACATCAGGATGACCGCCGCCGCAAACAGAACGACTGTGAGAATGGTCGTCAGGTAGAAGTTCTTGAAGAGCAATGCCTGGATGAACGACCCTTTTTCAAGCGTCAGCCCAAAGTTCGCTTCCGTGATGCGCGACCAGGTCGGGATCAGAATGGTCGTCTGGCCCTGGCCCTGAACGACCCAGGTCAGAACGATTGCCAGCGCCGGTGCCAGCATGTTCAGCGCGGTGCCGCCGATGGTCTGATCCGCCTTGAGGTTGATGGAAGCGAATGCCAGAAGCACCGAGAACACAACGCCGCATGCCCCCGCGAACAGGGTGGCGATCAGC
Source organism: Clostridia bacterium (assembly GCA_017554455.1). Classification (GTDB taxonomy): domain Bacteria; phylum Bacillota; class Clostridia; order Christensenellales; family CAG-138; genus UBA3792. The sequence continues at coordinate 18,270 of JAFZIH010000100.1, forward strand.
ATGGCGAGCTGCGGACCGAGCTGTCCGTTCATGACGAGCGGATCCAGCCAGCGCATCATCAGACAGCCCATCAAAGCGCCGATGATCATAATACCTTCCAGAGCGATGTTGATGATACCGCTTCGCTCGGAGAACATACCGCCCATTGCAACCAGCAGCAGCGGAACTGCAAATACGATGGTCGAGCTGATAACGTCTGCTAAAACGATCATGCTTTTTCACCCTCGCTTTCCTTCAGAGTCGGTTTCTCATCCGTTTTGGGCGACACTGTCAGCGCAGGTTCTGCGTTGACGTTCGACTTATCCAGATGAACAAACCGGGAAATAACGGTCTTGGTCAGCAGTGCGAATGCGCTCAGGTAGATGATGACCGCGATGATGATGTCGATCATTTCCTTTGCGAATACCGGCTGCAGCGATTCGCCGCCGACCTGGATGTAGGAAATGAACAGTGCGGAGAAGATCGTTCCGATCGGGTTCGACGTTGCGAGCAAAGCGACCGAGATGCCGTTGAAGCCCATCGGCAGCAGCAGCTTCTGGATCGTGTATTCCGCGGTGCCGGCGAGGTAGTAAATGCCGCCGCCCAAGCCCGCGAGTGCGCCCGCGATGACCATCGAAAGGACGATGTTGCGCTTTGCGTTGATGCCGGCATAGATGCTGGCGTTCTTGTTGAAGCCACACGCTTTGAGCTCATAGCCGAACGTCGTGCGGTTCAGGATGACCCACATGATCACCGCGACGATGATCGCGATGAAAATGCTGATATTCATGAAGTTGGAATCGAGGAGTTTATCCAATCCCATCTTCGGGATCATTGCCTTCGGGTTTGCGTAGGACAGCGCAGCGGTACGGTCCTTGATCGGGCTCGATACCCACGCGGTCGGCAGCATGACGTTCTTGCCCGCCGCATTCTTGAGGTTCATGCACAGCAGGTTCACAAGCATCATGCCGATCCAGTTGAACATGATCGAAGTGATGACCTCGTTCACGTTGAACAGGGATTTAAAGAGCCCCGGGAAGAAGCCCCAGATCGCGCCGGCGACGATGGAAGCCAGCAGGCAGACCCACCACGGCATCTGGAAGATGATGCCACATGCCAGCGCGCAGAACGCACCGACGGTGTACTGACCGGAAGCGCCGATGTTGAAGAGGCCGGTTTTGAACGCGAACGCGACCGAAAGACCGGTCATGATGAGCGGAGCCGCCTGATACAGCACCTTCGCGAACTTCGCCGAGCTGGAGAAGCCCGCTACCAGCATTTCACCGAACTTCGGGAATGCCTGCGCCGGATTGACCGCCAGCAGCAGAAGCAAGCCGAAGATCAGACCGATGAGGATCGAGATTACAGACGACAGAACGCTGATCAATCCTTTTTTCATGCTTCGGCACCCCCTTTCTTCTCAACGTCGCGATACATGTTCTTTGCGCCCGCCATATAAAGACCGAGTTCCTGAACCGTGGTTTTCTTCGGATCGAATTCACCGACGATCTCGCCCTCATACATGACAAGGATGCGGTCCGGAACGCTCATGACCTCTTCGAGTTCCAGAGAAACCAACAGAACCGCCTTGCCTGCGTCGCGCTGCGCAACGAGCTGCTTGTGGATATACTCGATCGCGCCGACGTCAAGACCGCGGGTCGGCTGCACCGCAACCAAAAGCTCCGGGTTCTTGTCGATCTCACGCGCGACGATCGCTTTTTGCTGATTGCCGCCGGACATCGAACGCGCCGTCGTGACCGCGCCCTGACCGGAACGAATGTCGTACTGCTCGATCAGGCGATCCGTGTATTTGCGCACTTCCTTGTTGCGGATGAAGCCGAACTTCTGGAACTCCGGCTGCCAGTAACGCTGCAGCACCATGTTCTGCTCGAGCGAGAAATCGAGCACCAGACCGTGCTTATGACGGTCCTCGGGAATATGGCTCATGCCGAGCTTGGAACGATCGCGGATCTTTGCCTTCGTGATGTCATGACCGCACAGCGTGATCTTGCCGCGCGACATTTTGTCAAGCCCCGTCAGCGCATATACGAACTGCGTCTGTCCGTTGCCCTCGATACCCGCGAGGCAGACGATCTCGCCCGCGCGGACCTGGAAGCTGACGTCCTTTACCGCGTTGTTCGAATGGAGCTTGGACGGAACGGTGACGTTCTGCACGTCGAGCACCACGTCGCCGAGATGCTGTTCGCCCTTGTCGACCTCGAATTTGACGTCGCGGCCGACCATCATGCGGCTAAGCTCTTCTTTGGTGGTATCCTTGATCTCGACGGTGCCCATGTATTTGCCCTTGCGAAGGACCGTGCAGCGATCGGCAACCGCCATGATCTCGTTCAGCTTATGCGTGATGAACAGGATCGACTTGCCTTCTTTGGTGAAGTTCCGCATGATCTCCATCAGCTCGTCGATCTCCTGCGGCGTCAGAACAGCGGTCGGCTCGTCGAAGATCAGGATCTCGTTGTCGCGATACAGCATCTTGAGGATCTCAACACGCTGCTGCATACCGACCGAAATATCTTCGATCTTCGCATCGGGGTCGACCTGCAGACCGTACTTTTCGGACAGCTCCAAAACTTTCTTGCGGGCTTCCGCCTTCTGCAGAAAGCCCATCTTGTTCGGCTCCGCGCCGAGAATGATGTTATCGAGCACGGTGAAGATCTCGACCAGCTTGAAATGCTGGTGCACCATGCCGATATGCAACGCGTTCGCGTCGTTCGGGTTGTTGATCTTGACGACCTTGCCATCCTTTTTGATGGTGCCGGCCTCCGGCTGGTACAGGCCGAACAATACGCTCATCAAGGTGGATTTGCCCGCGCCGTTCTCGCCCAACAGCGCATGCACTTCGCCTTTTTTCAGCTGCAGCGTAATATTGTCGTTCGCCTTGATGCCGGGGAACTCCTTGGTGATGTTTAACATCTCTATGACGTATTCGCTCATGCTTCGTCCCCCATTCCCTGTTATTCAATGTAAAGAAGAAGGGCCGGGCTATGCGCCCAGCCCTTCAGGATCGATAAATTGTTATCGATTGAGCTTATGCGTTGTAGTCAACCGCAATGGTGACGGTCGGCTCAGCATCGGTCGCGTTGGAGATAACGACTTCGCCGCCCTTGACCTTCTCGAAGAGTGCATTGTACTCGTCAACGGTGAAGGTGTTCAGTCTCCAGGAACCTTCTGCGGTCGGCAGACCGACGCAATTGTCAGCCGCGCCGAGGACAGCGGTCTTGCCTGCATAGTCCGCGGACCACTTGCCGTTGTTCGCCTTGAGGTCTTCAAGAGCGAGGACGACGGAGTTGGTGAGGCCCTTCATTGCGGAGGTGATGATGCAGTCGGATTCTGCGCTCTGGTCGACGTCAACGCCGATGACCTTGCCGTTCGCTTCGGTTGCCGCTGCAACTGCGCTCAGGTAGATGCCGCCGCCGCAAGCAAAGACGACTTCGGTGCCGTCGGTGAACCAGCCTGCCATCTTGATCTTGATATCATCCGTCGGAGCAAAGCCGCCGCAATACCAATACTTGATGGAGACGTCTGCTGCAACGCCCATTTCTTCAGCTGCCATGTTTGCGCCCTGAACGAAGCCGTAGCCGTAACGAACGACTGCCGGAACCGCCATACCGCCGAGGAAGCCGAGCTTCTTATAGCCATCCTTAACAGCTGCATAGCCCGCGAAGAAGCCGGCCTGCTCTTCCTGATAAAGGATGTTGTGGGTGTTCTCTGCGGTCTTGTAGTCAGCGTAGCTCGCATCATGGGGCTCGCCGTCGAGGAGCAGGAACTGGACTTCGGGATAATCGTTCTGTACCAGATAGATCGCTTCCTCAAAGAGGTAGCCCGGGCAGACGATCGCCGTTGCGCCGCCGTTGATTGCTTCCTTGATGGTCTGGACACGCGCTTCGGTGGAGTCCTCAGACGGACGATAGTAGTTGTAGCCTTCGCCCTGCTTCATGCCGTTCGCTTCGCAGAATGCAACAACGCCTTCCCATGCGCCCTGGTTGAAGGACTTGTCGTCGATGTTGCCGACGTCGGTAACCAGTGCGACCTTCATCGCTGCAGCTTCAGGCTGCGCTTCCGGCTGCTGTTCCGGCTGCGCTTCCGGCTGCTGTTCCGGCTGCGCTTCCGGCTGCTGTTCCGGCTGCTGCGTCGTTGTGCAGGCAACGAGCGCGAAGACCATCGCGAGAACCATCAGCAATGCAATGATTTTCTTCATTTTTGTTTTTCCTCCTGATTTGTTTTTCCTGCTGGTGGCAGGATAATAAATGTGTACGCCATATGTACGGACGTATTATAACAGATACTTCCCGAGAATGGAAGATAAATCTTTCAAATTTTTCATAATTTTTTCATATTTTCCTCTTCAGCGGCGTGCAAAGAAAGCCGACCGCGGATGCGATCGGCTTTGATTTGCGGTTTTTCGGATCGAAGATTACTCCTCGTCCGGCTTGTAGTTTGCAAACAGACCCGCCAGAGACGTGGTCGTCTGCGTCACCGGGGGCAGCTCGTACTCGCCGTCCTCGGGGTTGCGGCGGCGGCGATCCGGACGGGATTCGCGGCGTTCGCCGTTGTCCTGTGCGCGGCGCGCGGTGCGCTCCTCGCGTTCCTTGTTCTGCTGCTCACGCTGTGCTTCGCGCTGTGCCTTGCGCTCTGCGCTGATGCGTTCGCGCTCCGCCTTCTCCGCCGCGAGCTGCTCCGCGATCTCGGGGTTCTCCTCGATCAGAGCGTCCTTGCGGGACAAGCTGATGCGCTTTGCTTCGACGTTGACGTCAAGCACCTTGCAGCGTACCACGTCGCCGACCTTGATCTCGTCTTCGACCTTTTCGATGCGGTGGATACCGACCTGAGAGATGTGGATGAGACCGTCGATCGTCGGCTCAAGCGCGACGAACGCGCCGAACGGGACGATGCGGACGACCTTGCCCTCGACGATGCTGCCGACGGGGTACTTCTCCGCCGCCTTGGTCCAGGGCTTCGGCTGGAGCTGCTTGTAGCCCAGACCGATCTGTTCCTTTTCGCGGTCGACGCGGAGGATCAGAACTTCGATCTCCTGACCGATGGACAGCGCGTCGCTCGGATGCTTGACTCTGCCCCATGCGCAGTCGGTCACGTGAACGAGACCGTCAATGCCGCCGATGTCGACGAACGCGCCGAAATCGGTGATGCGGCGGACGACGCCGTGGACCTTCTCGCCGACGACGAGCGCGTCCCACTTGGCCGCCTTCGCTGCCTTTGCTTCCTCGATGAGGACCTGCTTGATGGAAGCGACGATGCGCTTCTTTGCCTTGTCCGCTTCGAGGACCTTGACCTTGATGGTCTTGCCGACGTAGTCGTTGAGATTCTCAACGTATTTCGTAGAAACGTGCGAAGCCGGAACGAACGCGCGAACGCCGTTGATATCGGCGATCAGGCCGCCCTTGACGACTTCCTTGACCACTGCCTCAAAGGTCTTGCCTTCGACGTCTTCCGTGAACATTTCGTCCATCAGCTTTCTGCCTTCGACATTCTTGCGGGAAAGGCGGACATTGCCTTCGCCGTCGTTGACCATAAGGACTTCCACGTCGATGCTGTCACCCTCTTTGACAACGTCTTCCGCACGGACTTCGGGATCCGCGGAGAATTCTCCCTTCGGAATCACGCCGTCGGCCTTGTAACCGATGTTGACGAATACTTCGCCGTCCACGATCTGGAGCACGGTGCCCGTGATCATCTGGCCCGGACGGATCCGCTTCACGGTCTTTTCAAAGGCCTGTTCAAAAGTCTCCGGCTCGGCTTCCGCCTCTGCCTCGACAGCAACGGGTGCCGCTGCTTCTTCAACTGCTTCGACTGCTTCTTCCACGACTGCTTCAGCCGCTTCTTCGACGGCTGCCGGCGCTTCTTCAACGGTCTCCTTCACTTCTTCGACCGCTTCCGCTGCTTCCGCTGCCGTTTCTTCAACTGCCTGCTCTGCTTCTGCAACGACTTCTTCAGTGGCTTCGGCGACAACCTCAGCGGGAGCTTCCGCTTCGATGGTTTCAACTGTCGTCTTTTCGAGTTCGCTCATTACTTGTTTAACCTCCCTAATCATCGCTGTTGGCGTCGATGCGCCTGCGATAATCCCTATTATATCATCGTCTTTTATTTTTGCAAGAGGAATTTTGCCGATATTGTCGATGATTTCAACCTTTTCGCAAGATTTTTTGCACAAATCACGCAGTGCGCAGGTGTTTGCGCTGATTTCCGAACCGAGAACAAAGATCCGCGTGCACCGGTTGGCAAGCGTTTCCGCTTCGGCCTGCCTGCGGCGCGTGGTGTCGCAGATCGTGCAGTGCGCGGAAAGCGCGGGAAATCTTTTGCGCAGCACGGACAGAACGGCTTCGTAGGTTTCCGCCTTCGCGGTGGTCTGCGAAACGAGCGTCAGCGCGCCGAAATGCTCCAGCGCTTCCGCATCCGCCGTTCCCGTCAGCACGACGGCGTTCTCCCCCGCCCGGCTTCGGATGCCGACGACCTCCGGGTGCGTGGGCTTGCCGAGGATCGCGACGCACTCGCCGTTTTCCGCCGCCTGCTCGACGATACGGTGAATGCGCTTGACGAACGGACAGGTCGCATCGACGATGCGCACGCCCTTTTCTTCGCACGCGCGGAATACCTCCGGCGGCGCGCCGTGCGCACGGATCACGAGCGTGTCCCCCGCGGAGAGCGCGTTCAATGCTTCAACCGCATGGATCCCTCGCGCTTCGAGCTCCGCGACCACGCCTTCGTTATGAATGATCTTGCCGTAAGTGAAAACGCGCGCGTTCTCTGCCGCCGCGCCGTTGACAAGCTCGATCGCCCGCGAGACGCCGAAGCAGAAGCCGCTGTGTTTTGCGAACAGGACCTGCATCAAAGCGCCTCCGCGATCGTTTTCAGCGTCATCATGGAATCGGTGATCGCCGCGTTGACGGCGTCGACCGGCTTCTTGCCGGGGCAGCTTGCCTTGACTTCGGCGGGAAGGATCGGATCGCCGACAGCGACCTTCAGGCGGTCGCCGAACTTTCTGCCGTGATGCACGATGTACAGCGGCACGATCGGCGCGTCGGCGCGCAATGCGATGAACGCACATCCCTTGTCGAAGGCGTCCATGTCGCTGCCCGTCGCGGAACGATGTCCCTCCGGGAATATGCCGAACGCCTTACCCTTGTTCAGAAGTTCGCATGCATGCTTGATGGATTTCGTGTCCGCGGTGCGCTGGTTGACCGGAAAGCACAGCAAAAGGCGGAAGACCGTCGTCATGAACTTCGACGAAAACAGCGTGGATTTCGCCATGAAATGGATGCAGCGCCACACGATCGCCGCGATCCAGATCGGGTCGCTCATCTTGACGTGATTCGAAACATAGATCACCTTGCCCTTGCTTTTCAGCGCGGCGGCGTTGTGGATCTTCGGCCGCCCGTACAGCCACAGGATCGGCTTTAAGATGATGCACGCAAAGACGTACAGCATGTCACACCTCCGAAAGAATTGCTTCCACTGCTTCCTCGATCGTCATATCGGTCGTGTCTATGAGTTTCGTGTCCGCGCCGCAGTACAGCGGCTTATAGGCGCGCTCGCTGTCCTGCTTGTCACGGCGGATGATGTCGTGCAGGATCGTGTCGTAGTCGGCCTCCTGCCCGCTTTCCAGAAGCTGCTTATACCGGCGGTTTGCGCGCTCCTCCGCAGAGGCGGTCACGAAAAACTTGTAGGGCGTATCCGGCAGCACGTTCGTACAGATGTCGCGTCCGTCCATGATCACGCGCTGCTCATGCGCCACCTCGCGCTGCAGCTCCGTCATCCGGTCGCGCACGGCGGGCACGCGGCTGACCAGCGACGCGCCCTGGCTGATCTCCTCGGTGCGGAGCTCGCCCGTGACATCCTCGCCGTCGACCAGCATATGCTGTACGCCGTCCTCATAGCGGACCTGCACGTCGACCTCGTGCACGAGCTTTGCAAGCGTTTCCTCGTCCAGAAAATCCACGCCGTGCCGCTTCGCCGCGACCGCAAACGCGCGATACATCGCGCCCGTATCGAGATACGGAATGCCGAGGATCGCCGCGACACGCTTTGCGACCGTGCTCTTGCCCGCGCCCGCGGGCCCGTCGATGCCGATGCTTTGTTTCATATTATAATACCTCCGTAGGAATACTGCTTCCCGCAAGCGCGCCCGTGGACCAGGCGATCTGCAGGTTGAATCCGCCCGTAAAGGCGTCCGTATCGATCATTTCACCTGCAAAATACAGGTTCGCGACCTTTTTTGACTCCATGGTGGAAGGATTGATTTCCTTCACAGAAACGCCGCCGCGCGTGACGATCGCTTCCGCGATGGGACGCGCCGCCTTCACGTGCAGCTTGAGCCCCTTCAGCGTATCGACAAGCGTTCTCCGCTGTGCCTTCGTGCAGTTGCCCGCCTGCGCTGTGCCGTCGATGCCGGCGGTTTCGAGCACAACGCCCAAGAGCTTTTGCGGCAGCAGCCCGTATAAAGCGCCGGAAAACGTCTTTTTCGCGTTCGCCGCCAGATCGCGCAGCAATCTTGCGTCAAGCTGCTCCTCGGAAAGCCCCGGCTTCAGGTCGATCGAAAGCAGCGTCCCCTCCGGTTCCTCCGCAACGAGCGCCGATGCCGAAAGTACCAGTGGACCGCTCACGCCGAAGTGCGTGAACAGCATTTCGCCGAGTTCGGAATATACTTCCTTACCTTTTTTGTTGTACGCGGTCAGCGTGACGTTCTTGAGCGTCAGCCCGGAAAGGTCCGCGCACCACGTTTCCTCCGTCTCGAGCGGCACGAGCGAACCCTTCGGCGGAACGATCGTGTGTCCGAGCATTTGTGCAAACCTTAACCCGTCGCCGGTGCTGCCCGTGGACGGATAGCTCAGCCCGCCCGTTGCCAGAACGACCGCGTCGAACGGCTCAACCGTCTCCCCGACGCGCACGCCGGACACCGCGCCGCCGTTTGTCAGGATCGCCGAGACGCGCGTATTCAGCCGCACCGTGACGCCGCGGGAACGCACCGTCTTTTCAAGCGCTTTCAGGATATCGCTCGAATGATCGGACGCCGGAAACACGCGCTGTCCGCGCTCAACCTTTAAGGGTACGTCCGCCGCTTCGATCAGCGCCATGATCGCCGCGCTGTCGAAATGCGCGTACGCGCTGTACAAAAACCGCGGATTCTTCACGACGTGCCGGAAAAAGCCCTCCCGATCCGCCGCATTCGTGACGTTGCAGCGGCCCTTGCCAGTGATGAACAGCTTTTTGCCGAGCTTTTCGTTTTGCTCGAAGATCGTCACGGCATGTCCGTTTTCCGCCGCCTTGATCGCGGCGAGCTGTCCCGCCGCGCCGCCGCCGATGACCGCAACTCTCATGCTTCGCCTCCGAATTCGTCCGAAAGATCGACCGCGTCGAGCTTCTCGCTGTGGAAGCCCATCGGCGTGACGGTCACATACCCCTTCTTCATCCACGCGTAATCGCTGTCCTCGTTCGGATCGCCCGGGAGCTTTCCGCGCGGGACCCAGTAATACGGCCGTCCGAGCGGGTCTTCGCGCCGGTCATAGACGCCTTTGTAGTTCACCATGGCAAGCCCCGTGACGCGATATCCTTTGATCTCTTCGGGCGGAAGATCGGGCACGTTGACGTTCCAGAACATGCCGAACGGCAGCGGACGCCGCTCTGCGATCCCGATCATGTGCTTTGTCACGGCGACCGCCGTTTCAAAATGTACGGGATCGCGATGGTCCAGCGACACGGCGATCGCCTGCGTGCCGAGCACCGCCGCCTGCTGCGCCGCGCCGCAGGTGCCGGAATAAAGCGTGTCGCTGCCGAGGTTGGGTCCGAGATTGATCCCCGAGATCACAAGGTCCGGCTTTTCGGGCACGAGATTGCCGAGCGCAAGCCGCGCGCAGTCCACGGGCGTGCCGTCCACCGCAAACGCGATCTCGGCGCCGTCGATCTTACGCGGGTCCGCACGCAGCGGCGTATTCAGCGTCATCGCCATGCTCGCGGCGCTTCTCTGCCGGTCCGGCGCGGCGATCCACACCGTATGCTCTTTGGAAAGCGCGTCAACAAGCCGACGGATACCGACCGCGTCGATCCCGTCGTCGTTGACCAGAAGGATCTTCATTCCATATTCCCCCAATATATGATATTTGATTATACCAAATCCCGCACCGTTTCGCAAGGTGTTCGCGCATGAAAAAAGCCCGCTTTGCAGCGGGCGTTGTGTTTTTGGATCAGCTCAGTTTCAGGCAGAAGATGCGGCACTGCTCGGTCGTGCCTGTGGTGGCGACCACGATGTAATTATTGTAGGCGACGGGCGTTGCGTCGATGCGTTCGCCGAGGTCGAGCGCGAAGAGCGCGTTCTCGCCGGGACGCGCCGCGTCATAGAGGCGCATGCCGCCTTCGCGGTCGCAGGCGATGAGATACGCGTCGCCGCGGGCGTTATAGACGACGAGCGGCGAGGAAACGTAGTCTGCGCCGCCGGTCTGCGTGATCTCCCAGCGCACGGCACCGTTCTTGCGGTCGAACGCCATGATCTTGCCGCCGTAAGTATAGTTGACGTTGCCTTCTTCGTCGGTCGTCTGTACGGTCAGTCCGTAGAACGAGCAGATCAGAAGATCGCCGATCGTGCCGTGGCCGATGTGCGGCGTGGACTTGCTGCCGCCTTTCATGTTCTTTGCCGTGATCGGATCAAGGATCTGCACGAACTGTCTGTTTTCCCAGACGACCGCGCCGGTGAGCGCGTTGATCTTGCGCACGTAGCAGTAGCCGTAGCCGTTCTGCAGCGACAGATCCTGCTGATCGGTCTGCGAAACGGTGTAAACGTAGACTGTGCCGTCGTTTCCGTTCTCCTCAAGCACGGGCGTCGCGTCGGAATCGCCGCCGACGTCGGTGACGAACTGGAGTTTCAGCGTGTTGAGATCGACGCATTGCAGGTAACCGCCGTTATCGGTCAGATACAGGAAGTTGCGGAACGCGGAGACCGAGGATTCAAAGCCGTACGCGCGTCTGCCCGCCTGCGTGACGCTCGTGTAACCGGAACCGGAATAGCGGTATTTGACCTTGTCGCCGGGGTTGATGGACAGCGTGCCCGATTCGGCGTCGTAGCTCGTGTTAAGCTCGACAAGATACAGAACGCCGTTCTCGCTCGGCCAGATCAGCGTGTCCTCAATGATGAGAGGGCTTGAATCGAACGCCGACCAGTCGCTGCGGCGCGCCGTGTAGTCCTTGCCGGAAACGATGGTCTGATAGGTGTTGCTGCAGAGGTTGACCGCGAACGCCGCGGACTTGTTGCTGTTTTTCTCGGACACCGTTCCCTGCCCGATATAGAGCATCGGGATGCCGCGCGGATCGAGCGTCGGGGTCCCGAACATCGGCGCGTTCAGAAGGAGCGGCTCACGCGTGCGATTGCCGCTTTCGAGTTCATAGAAATAGATATTGCCGTCCGAGCCGCAGAGAATGACCTCGGTCAGGGTATCCTTCGCCTTGAATTCGTCGCGCACGCCGAGCGTTTTCAGCGTCTGACCCTCCCACGTCACGATCAGCGGCTGACCGGTCCACGATGCGCCGGCAAAGCCGTTCGCCGAACCGATGGCGAACGACCAGACCTGTTCCAGCGTCTGCATCGTTACGCGTGCGGTGCCGTAGGAGAATCCGTTGCGGTAATTGTTCCCGGCAAACGTCGTGATACCCTTGACTTCCGTATAGTCCTGTCCCCTGCCGAAGGAGAACGCGTTCTCGTTCGGATTTGAGGAATAGCTGTCGTCGCGGTTGTTCTTGCGGATCTCGTAAGTGAAGCCGAAGTTTGCGGGCTTCGCATCCTCGGCGGGACTGATGTTGTATGAAGCATCATCCGGAAGCGCCGGCGGATCGGGGATCACGGACGCTTCGGTCGGCGCTTCGGTCGCCTGCGACTGCGGTTTTTCGCCGGTCTCCGCCGGATTTGTGTCGATCTCCGTCGCAAACGACAGTGCGTCCTGCGTCTTTCCGCAGCCGGAACCGCTCTTTTTCGGGATCGAATCACGGAGCCCCACGGCAAATATCAAAATCACGACGGCGATCACAAAGATGAACACCGACGCGCAGAACATGATAAATTTCGGACCGATCGTCCGTTGCTGCTTTCTCGCCATGGTTTGATGATACCATAATCCCCTGTCCTGTGCAACGCAAAAATGCAAACTATTTTCGACATTTCCGTTAATAAAAGGAAATCCCCCTCCGCACATTGCGGAAGGGGAATCGGTTTGTTTCAGTCAAATCGCAGTTTTTCGACGAAACCGTCAGGTCAGTTGATGCGGATGCCGAAGATCTTCTGCCCGCCGCGGCAGCCGACCACAAGCATGTTGCCGAACAGCGCCGGCGACGCTTCGAAGGTCGTATCCGTCGGGCGCAGCGCGCCGCGCTGCTTGCCCGTTTTTGCATCGATCAGGAAGATGTAGCCCTTGGAATCCGCCTGTATGACGTAGCCGTTGTTCGCCGCGTCATAGATGACTGCCGGGCTGGACCATGCGTAATTGTCCATCTCGAACTTCCACTGTTCGGTGAACGTCTCCTTATCGAGCGCAACGAGCACGCCCGCGTCCTTGTTGCCGTAGCGCGCGATCGGCACGATCACGAGGTCCTCGATATTGCTGCCCTGCCGCCCGACGACCGCGGTCGCCTGGATGCCGCCGGACACGCCGGAAACGGTGTATACCGTCAATCCGTACTTACCCTTGATCTCGCCGGTCATGGCGTCGATCTTGAAGAACGGCGCAACGCCTGTATTGTTCTTATCCTTGGTGAAGTGGAGCGACGTGCCGACGTACAGGTACGCTTCCTCGTCGGAGATCACGTCGAGCACGGGGCTTCCGTTCGTGTCGTCCTCGGTGTTCGCGACCCAGACGACGCGCATCGTGTTGAGGTCGATGCATTGGAACATGCCGTCGTTGCTGCTCAGGTACAGATGTCCGTTCCACGCGACCGCGCTGCCCTCGTAGCCCTGCCATTTATGCGTTGCGTCCGCAATGTCGATATCGTCGTAGATGTTGTTGCAGTCGTAGCGGAACTTGACGATGTCCGAGGGGTTGACCGAGATCGAGCCGATCTCCGGATCATAGACCGTGTTCAGCTTCATCGTATAGACAATGCCGTTTTCGCCCGGATAGATCAGCGTGTCGGTCTTTGCGTCGATCAGCGGCGCCGAATCGTACGCATACCATTTGCGCCGCGCAAAGGGATCGGTCCCCTGTTTTCCGAATTCATACAGCACGTTGCCGTTGATCAGTGAAATGATGAACGCGCGCGATTTCTGGCTCTCGCTCTCATACTGATCGCCGGAGCCGCAGTACAGCAGCGGGTAACCGCGCGGGTCGATGCTGCCGGTGCCCTTGAACGGAACGTTCAGAACGATCTTTTCGCGCGTTTCCTCACCGGTCTCCAGATCGAGGAAGTAGATATTGCCGTCCTCGGTCGGATAGATGACCTCGACGAGGTTTTCCTTCTGCTTTGCCCAGTCCTTGAGATTCATGATCCTGCGTGTTTCCGCAGGCCACTGCACGATCAGCGGCTGACCCGTCCATCCGCAGCCGGACCAGCTTCCGCTGCCGCCGCCCTTTACGAGCGAGGAGATCGCCTTGTCCCACACCTGCGTCAGCTTGTACTCGGTCAGATTGACCGTGTCGGTGCTGGACATGTTTCTCCAGTTGTTGCCGCGGAAGGTCAGAATGCCCTTGACGGTTTCCGCGTTGTATTCGTCCGCGGACGGAAATTCGATCGGTTCCGTGCGCTGGAAGCTGTTTGCCATGACCTCTTCGCCGCCGGAGTAAACGCCGTTTTCAAACCGACCGCCGACCTGCAGATGCGGAACAAAGCCGTGCTTTTCGGGATTGGAGTCCGCAACCATGTACGGCGTGGGACGCGGGGTCGGCGTCGGAGTGGGGATCGCGGTCGGGACCGGCGGAAGCGTCGCGCCGTTCACGTAATCCTCGTAGGAGATCGTCGGCCGCGCGACGTTCTCATAGCCCTCCGGATTCTCCTGCACCTGCGCGTTGTACTCCGCCTGAAGCCGTTCCTCCTCGATCAGGAACTGATTGTGCCGTTCCTGCTCCTCCCGTCTTTCCTGCACGCAGCTGACGGTCGTCCAGATGATCAGACCGATCAGCATCAAAAGCAGGAGCGTGAAGATCGAGACGATCACGTAAAAGCGCGGCTGCACTTTTCTCCTTCTTTTTTTCCTATTTTGCTGCGTCATAGTTCCTCCTGGTATTCGCTCCGCAGCGGATACGCTGCGGCTATTCGGATCATGTCCGGGAGCTTGGGATCTTCCTTGTTCGGTATTTCCCGGACATGTGCAAGCGTTCGTTCTCGTATGAAAGCAGTTCATCTTTTGGCGCGAAAATTTTACCGCATTTTTTCACAGTCGGCGTCCGATCCGATGGGATCCGCCCGTTTTCAGGTCGTATTTTGCGTACGACCGACTGTTTTTTCACTACATCTTGCGCCGTTGCGGCGTTTTTTTCTCAAAAAACGGAGACCATATGCTTTTCCATCGTATTTATCATAGCATCCCGATTTGAACAAACTGCGTTATCTTTGTGAACAGTTTTGCCCGAATCTGTTGCGTTTTTGTGTCAATCCGCGGCAAAACGCCGAATTTGCCTTTTTTCGCTGCCAAAACGCAAAAAAGCCGCCGGAATCGGCAGCTTTTCATTGAGATTTGTCTGTACGTTATGCGAGATGTCCCTTCGCCTTGATGACCTCGATCACGGAATCGACATACTTCTCGCAGATCTCGTTCGTGCCCGCCTCGACCATGACGCGGATGACCGGCTCCGTGCCGGATTCACGCACGAGGATGCGGCCGGTATCGCCGAGCTCGTCGGCGACCCGCTTTACCGCCGCCTGCACGTCGGGATCGTTCTGCGCGTCGGGCTTGGACTTCACGCGCACGTTTTTCAGCACCTGCGGATAGAACACGACGGGCGCCGCAAGTTCGCTCATCGGCTTGCCCTTCGCCAGCATGACCTCCATCAGCTTCAGGGAGGTCAGGATGCCGTCGCCGGTCGTTTCGTACTTCAGGAAGATCGTGTGCCCGCTCTGCTCGCCGCCGATGCGGTTGCCGGTCTTCACCATGTTCTCATAGACGTACTTGTCGCCGACCTTGGTCTTCTCATACTCGATACCGACCTTGTCAAGCGCCTTGTAGAGCCCGAAGTTGCTCATCACGGTGGTGACGACCTTGTTGTTCAGGAGCTTTCCGCGTTCCTTCATATACAGGCCGTAGATGTAGAGCGTATGGTCGCCGGTGACGACGTTGCCCTTTTCGTCCACGCAGAGGCAGCGGTCCGCGTCGCCGTCGAACGCAAAGCCGACGTCAAGCTTGTTGTCGACGACGAACTTCTGCAGGTGCTCGATGTGCGTCGAGCCGCAGTCGGTGTTGATGTTGTAGCCGTCGGGGTCGTCGTTCATGACATAGACCTTCGCGCCGAGCGCTTCGTAAACGCCCCTTGCGATCTGCCATGCCGCGCCGTTCGCAACGTCCAGACCGACCTTGACGCCTTTGAAGCTGTACTTCGAAAGCGAGATCAAAAAGCCGATGTAACGGTTTCTGCCCGCGACGTAGTCGACCGTTCTCCCGATCTCATGCCGTCCCGCGACCGGGACCTCGATCTTGCCGTCGATGTATTCCTCGACGAGCAGGATGGTCTCCTCGTCCATCTTTTCGCCGTAGCCGTTCAGAAGCTTGATGCCGTTGTCATAGAACGGATTGTGCGAAGCGGAGATCATGATGCCGCAGTCGAAATCATCGACGCGCGTGATGTACGCGACCGAAGGCGTCGTGGTGACGTGCATGATGTATGCATCCGCGCCGGACGCCATGAGCCCCGTGCAGAGCGCGTACTCGAACATATAGGAGCTTCTGCGCGTATCCTTGCCGATGACGACCTTCGCCTTCTTATCGAGCCGAGCGCCGTAGTACCAGCCGAGGAAGCGGCCGATCTTCACCGCGTGCTCAAAGGTCAGCGTCTTGTTGGCTTCGCCGCGGAAGCCGTCCGTTCCGAAATATTTGCCCATTACCGTTCCTCCTTTGTCGCTACCGTTCCGTTGTCCTTCCAGATGCTGTACGCAGGCACGACGCCGCGCACGCAGCTTGTCGGATAGACGTTGCTGTGCGGTCCGATCACCGTGCCGGGATTGCAGACGGCGTTGCAGCCGACCTCGACATAATCGCCGAGCATCGCGCCGAACTTCTTGATGCCGGTTTCGATCTGCTCCGCGCCGTTGTGGACGATGACGAGCTTTTTATCGCTCTTCACGTTCGAAGTGATGCTGCCCGCGCCCATGTGGCTCTTGTAGCCCAGGATGGAGTCGCCGACGTAGTTGTAGTGCGGCGTCTGCACGTTGTCGAACAGAATGACGTTTTTAAGCTCCACGGAGTTGCCGACGACGCAGTTTGCGCCGACGAGCGCCGAGCCGCGGATGAACGCGCAGTGCCGGACTTCGGTTTCGGGTCCGATGATACACGGCGCGCCGAGGTATGCGGACGGGAAGACCTTCGCGGTCTTATGCACCCAGACGTGCTCGGAGACCTCTTCATAGTCCTCGCCGAGCGTCGGACCGAGCGCAAGGATGAGCTCCTTGATGCCCTTCAGCGCTTCCCACGGATAGGTATATTGGGACAGATAGTCCTTTGCCAGCGTATGGTCCAGATCAAACAAATCTTTGATGGTATACATCTTACAGCCGCTCGTTTCTCTCGATGTCGAGGAAGTACTTGTAGGTGTCCACGGTGAGTTCGCCGCACGCCGCCTCGTCGCACGCGATGATCGCGCCGTTATGCATCTGCAGCGCGGAGCAGGTCCACTTGTGGCTGACGTTGCCTTCGACGGTCGCGGCAAGCGCGCGCGCCTTGTTGTGTCCGTTGATGAGGATCAGAACTTCCTTGCTGTCCGTGACCGTGCCGACGCCGACGGAAAGCGCCTGAGAGGGCACCTTTTCGGGGTCGTTTCCGAAGAAGCGGGAGTTGACGATACGCGTGTCGGTCGTGAGGTTCCGGACGCCTGTGCGCGAGCAGAGCGAGGTGAACGGCTCGTTGAATGCTATGTGACCGTCCACGCCGATGCCGCCCATAAAGAGGTCGATGCCGCCGTAGGACTTGATCTTCTCCTCATAGCGGGCACATTCACCCTCGGGATCATCGGTCATGCCGTTCAGAATATTGATGTTTTCGGGCTTCATGTCGACCAGATGATCGAAGAAATTGTCGTGCATGAAATACCAGTAGCTCTGGTCATGCTCGCGCGGAAGTCCGAGATACTCGTCCATGTTGAAGGTGACAACGTTTGCGAACGAGACCTCCCCCGCCCGGTTCATACGGGCAAGCTCCTTGTAGACGCCGATCGGGGAAGACCCCGTCGGAAGACCGAGCACGAACGGACGCGCTTCCTTGTGCGCGTTGATCTTGTCCGCGATATAATGCGCCGCCCATAAGCTCATCTTTTCATAATTGTCCTGAATGATAACTCTCATGTGTTTTCTCCTTTTTCAAATCACGGATGTCGCGCATTATCCTATGCGCGCTGCATTCCGTGTACGACGTCCGGGATCGCTCTGTTGCGGTTTTGATTCCGTTTTTTGTCGTTCCCTTCTCGGCAAGCCGTACCGTTGCCGTGGCAGCATCCGCCGAATCTTTCGATAAACCGCCATCCTCGTCACCCCATTACGGGCCCGGCGCTGATCGGATTTCATTCCTCCACAGAATACCCGATTTTACAATGTTATCCAATATAACAAAAGCATTATATACGGAATATTGTGGCATGTCAATAAAAAAGGACTATCCCTTGTGGGAAAGTCCCTTGTCGGTTATGAAGTTCTGTTCTGTTTACAGATCGTCCGCGTCCTGCACGGGCGTCGGTTCAGGGTTTGAAAACTGCTCGTTCGTCATCGGCATGCCGGTGTAGCTTCCCTCCGTGTCGGACGGAATGCTGACCGTTCTTCTCGGAACGTAGCGGATCTTCTCCGTTTTTTCCCGCCGCATGTCAATACTCATCCGGACCGAAAAGGTCGTCGTCGCTGCGGTTGCGGGCACTGTCGCCGTCGCGGTTCGAATCCGCGTGCTTGCGCTCGTTCGGATTGCTTCTCAACTTGCGTTCGTCGCTGCGCTGTTTGTCGTTCTTTGCTGTCATGGGAATTCCTCCGTTTGAAATTTTACCGGTCACGCCGGCAATGCTATTGTGCGCATTCCCGCCGCGCTTATGTAAAGATCGCGAAAAAAACGCAAATCGCGTCTTGTGTATCGCGCGCGTACGCGTTATAATAAGATATTATTTCGGAAAACCCGATCGGAAGCGATTCCGAGGAAAGGATACACAATGGAAGAACGGAGCAAAAACTTCATCGAGGAATTCGTCGAAGAAGACATGAAACACATGAATCGACCGGTCAAAACGCGGTTCCCACCCGAGCCGAACGGCTACCTGCACATCGGCCACGCGAAGGCACTGACCGTCGACTTCGGCATCGCGGAAGAATACGGCGGCACGTGCAACCTGCGCTTCGACGACACGAACCCCACCAAAGAGGACGTCGAGTACGTCGAGGCCATCAAGGAGGATATCCACTGGCTGGGCTTTGAATGGGATCAGCTCCGCTTCGGTTCGTCCTATTTCGATCAGTGCTACGAGCTTGCCGTCAAGCTCATCAAGGACGGCAAGGCGTACGTCGACGATCTTTCGAAAGACGAAATGCGCGAATACCGCGGAACTTTGACCGAACCCGGCAAAAACAGCCCGTGGCGCGACCGCTCCGTCGAGGAAAACCTCGATCTCTTCGAGCGCATGAAAAACGGCGAGTTCCCGGACGGCGCAAAGACGCTTCGCGCAAAGATCGATATGGCGAGCCCGAATATCAACATGCGCGATCCCGCCATGTACCGCATCCTGCACATTGCGCACCATCAGACGGGCGACAAGTGGTGCATCTATCCGATGTACGACTTCGCGCATCCGATCCAGGACGCGATCGAGGGCGTGACACATTCGCTGTGCTCTTTGGAATACGAGGCGCACCGTCCGCTCTATGACTGGGTCGTCGACGCCTGCGGGTTCGACCCGAAGCCGAGACAGATCGAGTTTGCGCGGCTGAACCTCACCAACACGATCATGTCAAAGCGGTATCTGCGCCGTCTGGTCGAGGAACATTTCGTTTCCGGCTGGGACGATCCGAGAATGCCGACGCTGTGCGCCATGCGCCGCCGCGGCTACCCCGCCGCTGCCGTGCGCGATTTCCTGGCGCGGATCGGCGTTGCGAAGGCGGATTCCGTCGTCGACACCGCGATGCTCGAGCACTGCGTGCGTGAAAACCTCAACACGAACGCGCTGCGCCGCATGGCGATCACGGAACCACTGAAGCTTATCATCGACAACTGGGAGCCGGACCGCTTCGAGACCGTCGAGATCGAGAACAACCCGAACGACGAAAACGCCGGCACGCATACGATGCGCTTCGGCAGAGAGCTCTGGATCGAACAAAGCGACTTTATGGCGGAGCCGGTGAAGAAATTCTTCCGTCTGAAGCCGGACGGCGAGGTGCGGCTGAAAGGCGCGTACATCGTGAAGTGCGTCTCGTGGAAGACGGACGAGAACGGCAATGTCACCGAAGTCCACGCGACCTACGATCCCGAGACGAGAAGCGGCGAATGCGAGCGCAAGGTCAAGGGCACGCTGCACTGGGTGTCCGTCGCGGACGCGATCCCCGCGGAGCTGCGGCTGTACGGTCCGCTGATGCGCGACGCTTTGGAAGGCGAGGAAGTCGAAGACTTTACCGCGCTCATCGATCCGAATTCACTTGAGGTCAAGCACGGCTATATCGAACCGGCGCTTCTTGACGCAAAAGACGGCGAGGCGTTCCAGTTCGTGCGCATGGGCTATTTTGCAAAGGATCCCGATTCGAACGACGAGACGCCGGTATTCAACCGTGTCGTGGGATTGAAGGATTCGTTCAAGATTTCGTAAGGAGAAACAAATGGAAGTTCGTACCAGATTTGCCCCGTCCCCGACGGGCTATATGCACCTCGGAAACCTCCGCAGCGCGCTCTATACCTATCTGTTTGCCAAGGCGAACGGCGGAAAGTTCATCCTGCGCATCGAGGATACCGATCAGAGCCGCTACGTACCCGGCGCAGTCGACGTGATCTATCGCACGCTGAAAAGCATCGGCATGCAGTGGGACGAAGGTCCCGATATCGGCGGCGATTTCGGTCCGTACGTGCAGAGCGAGCGCAAGAACATGTACCTGCCCTACGCCGAGCAGCTTGTGAAGGCGGGCAAGGCATATTACTGCTTCTGCACCGAGGAGGAGCTTTCCGCGCGGCGCGAGGAAGCGCAAAGCCGCGGCGAAACCTTTAAGTACGACAAGCACTGCCTGCATCTGTCCCCCGAGGAAGTGCAGCGCCGCATCGCCGCGGGCGAGCCGTACGTCATCCGGCAGAACGTGCCGGAGCACGGCGAGGCGTCGTTTGACGACGTGCTGTACGGGCACATCGCGGTCGACTGCGCCGATCTCGACGACATGATCCTCATCAAAGCGGACGGTATGCCGACCTATAACTTCGCGAACGTCATCGACGACCACACGATGGGCATCACGCACGTCATGCGCGGCAACGAGTACCTTTCGAGCACGCCGAAGTACAATCTTCTCTATGAGGCGTTCAGCTGGGAAAAGCCGGTCTACATCCACATGACGCCGATCATGCGCGACGCGACGCATAAGCTTTCTAAGCGCGACGGCGACGCGTACTTTGAGGACTACCTCAACAAGGGCTATCTCAAGGAAGCGATCGTAAACTACGTGGCGCTCCTCGGCTGGAACCCCGGCGACGAGCGCGAGTTTTTCACGATGGACGAGCTGATCAAGGCGTTCTCCGTGGACGGAATGAGCAAATCCCCCGCCATCTTCGACGTGAACAAGCTGACGTGGATGAACGCGGAGTACGTCCGCCGTCTTACCCCGGAGCAGTTCACCGAGTATGCGCTGCCCTATTATGAAAAGGCGGGCGTTTCCGCAGAGCACGCGGACCTGCTTGCGCGGATTTTGCAGCAGCGCACCGAGATCTTCACGCAGATCCCGGAGATGCTCGACTTTATCCCGCAGCTTCCCGACTACGACGCCGAGCTGTTCACGAACAAAAAGAGCAAGACGAACCCGGAGATCGCAAAGCATGTGCTTAAGATCGCGATCGACGCACTCGACGCGCTTCCCGCATGGGAAGAGCAGCCGATCCACGATGCGCTTCTTGGTCTTGCCGAAAAAGAAGGCATGAAGAACGGAACGATGCTGTGGCCGGTGCGCATCGCGCTCGCGGGCAAGCAGGTCACGCCGGGCGGCGCGATCGAGATCGCGATCTTACTCGGCCGCGAGGAATCCATGCGCCGGCTGCATGTCGGTCTTGATAAACTGAACTGAGGAGGAACGGATATGAAGCTGGGTGTCATCGGACTGCCGAACGTGGGCAAGTCCACGCTGTTCAACGCCATCACCCGCGCAGGCGCGCAGGCGGCGAACTATCCGTTCTGCACGATCGAGCCGAACGTCGGCGTGGTATCCGTTCCGGATCACCGTCTCGACGTGCTCGCGGAGATGCACCATCCCGAAAAATACACGCCCGCGGTCATCGAATTCGTCGATATCGCAGGGCTCGTGCGCGGCGCGTCCCGCGGCGAGGGGCTCGGCAACAAGTTCCTCTCGCACATCCGCGAGGTCGACGCCGTGGTGCACGTCGTCCGCTGTTTTGACGACGACAACGTCGTGCACGTGGACGGCAGCGTAAATCCCTCGCGCGACGCGGAAACGATCAATCTGGAACTCATCTTTGCCGACATGGAGACCGTCGAAAAGCGGATCGACCGCCAGCAGAAGATGGCAAAGAGCGGCGACAAAAAGTTATTGGTCGAGATCGACCTCTTAAAGCGCATCTACGCGCATCTTCTTAGCGGCAAGCCCGTCCGCACGTTCGAGGCGGACAAGGACGAGCAGGATGCGATCCGGCAGTTGTTCCTTCTGACCTCGAAGCCGGTCATTTACGTCGCAAACGTTTCCGAAGACGATCTCGGCGGCGAACCGAACGACTACGTGAAAGCGCTTTACGCGATCGCAAAGGCCGAAGGTGCGGAAGCAATGACCGTCTGCGCGAAGCTCGAAGAGGAAGTCGCGGAGCTCGATCCCGATGAAAAGCAGGCGTTTCTCGAGGAGATGGGCGTGCACGAATCCGGCCTCGATCAGCTTGTCAAGGCGTGCTATCGGCTGCTGGGCTTAATCAGCTTCCTGACCGCAGGACCCAAGGAGGTCCGCGCGTGGACCATCACCAAGGGCACGAAAGCGCCGCAGGCGGCCGGCAAGATCCACAGCGATTTCGAGCGCGGCTTCATTCGCGCCGCCGTCGTGCCGTACGAAACGCTCGTTGCAAACGGCTCGATTGCCGCGTGCAAGGAAAAGGGCCTCGTCCGTTCCGAAGGCAAGGAGTACGTCATGCAGGACGGGGATGTAGTCGAGTTCTTCTTTAACGTTTGATGCGGCTCTGCCGCAATTCACGGCAACGCCAATTCATGACCGCAGGTCAATTCATGCGCGCAGCGCAATTCATTTCAAAGCAGATTCAGCAGGGTGTCGAGGTCGACGCCCCCTACATTTTTCGTTAGAGCAGACGCAAAAGCGCCGCCCGGGTTTCCGGACGGCGTTTTCGGTTTTGCTCATGCTTGTTTTTTCAGGGTTTCCATAAAGTGCCGTAAGATCGCTTTTCGTGTGACGATGCCGATAAACATGCCGCGGTCGTCAACCACCGGAACAAAGTTCTGCTCCATCGCGCGCTGCAGAAGATCCTCAATCGAAGCAAACGCGTTCACCGGCGGGTTGAAGTCCGGTCGGATGATGTTCATCAGGCGTACATGTTCCCAATCCTTCTGCGAATCCTCCTTGAGCACCGCCCGCAGAAGGTCGCCCTCGGAAGCGGTCCCGCAATAATGTCCCTCGTCGTCGATCACCGGGATCGCGCTGCGTCCCGACGAATTGAGCTTTTCCACCGCCTGCCGCAGCGTATAATCGCTGTGCATCACGCACACGTCGCACTTCGGCGTCAGAAAGAATAACAGGTTCATACGAATCTCCTTTCCTTCTTTCGGTATGATTATACAATTATTTACATCGTCAGTCAATGCGCCGCGCACATTTGTCACGGATTCGTCACAAAGTCGGGGCGGACTTCGCTCTTTTTACAGCGATGCTTAGTTATCGTCACAAAAATGTAAAATAACAGCAACGATTATCGTCTTACTGACACAAAGCGGTAAATCCATGTTATAATCAGTTCATGCAGACAGGAGGCCGCACATTATGGATACAATTCAAGCGCACGATCCCCGCAAGCCCGTTTACAAAAAGCCATTGTCCTGGATCATTCTAGTCGTGATCCTGATCGTGATCGCCGCCGCCGTGTGCCTGCTGACGAAACCGAAATGCCGAACGACTGTGCCGGTTGCATCCTCTATCCCCGCAGGCGAGGTTATGCAATGGCTCGATTATTATAGCGAAATGCCGTGGGAGGAAACGAAAGAGATCGCGGTCGACGCGTTCCCGAATGTCACGTTCCGCTGGACATACGGAAGCGTTGAGGCAGTCGAAGACGGCGCGACGCGCACATTATTTTCCGGCATGCCGGTCTGGAACGTCTTCTTTACGGACCTGACAGGCGACGGTAAGCCCGAGCTTTGCGCCACGGTCAGCTTCGGATCGGGCATGATAGACGATCATATCGTCGTATATGACTACGAGAACCGGCAGAGCTATACACTTTGGGAGCGTGGAACGTTCGACTATCACCTGTACGTGAACAACGGCGCGCTTTACGTCGGCAAGACGCCGTATAACGGCGACAAGCAGATCGACTACGGCACGCTTACCATGCAGGACGGGCTTCTTTGCTGCCGGTGGCACAGCGACGGTTCCGTGACGCCCTTGAACCGCGAGCTGCACGAATCCGAGCTTTACGGCGAATGGATCGTCGAAGCGGAGACGGACAACGACGGCAACGTGCTCTATGCCTTCGACGTGGCATCCACATGGAAGGAATACAACTTCCGCGAGGACGGCACGGTGACCTATAACGAAACGGTTCCGATCTCCTCGGATTATGAAAAGGCGTTCGGACATCCGGTCACCTACCCCTATGAGGTGCATAACGATTACGTCTATATCGCAGGCGACGATACCTCCGGCGCGTTCCGTTGGGGACAGTACGACCGCGAGACGCGCACGCTGACGCTGATGTACAGCACCGACGCCGGAACCGTCTATGCAAAGCTCCGGCGCATGGGCGACGGTGCGCAGAATGAAGCCGCGCTCGACGAGGCGACGCTTTGCACGATCTGGATGCTTGCGGAAGTCGAAGCGCCGGACGGCAGCAATGGCAGCGCTTATTCTCTCGGTCTTCGGCAGTATCTGGAGTTTCGTTCCGACGGAACGGTCCGCATGGTCGATACAAATGCGTTCACGCAGCGGATCGTGCCCTATACCCTGAACGGCAATACCGTGCAGTTCGACGGCCGCATTTTGCGGTATGATTCCGAGTACAACGAACTGATCGAAATCGATCCGACCACGCAGGACGTGCTTTCCTATACGCCCGTGCCGGATATCGACGCGCAGACGATTGAGGAAATGCTGCTCGGAATCCATACCTGCACCGGCGCAACGGCAGGCGGAAATGAGACCCCCATTCCCGCAGAATATGTCGGGATGAGGATCGATCTGAATGATTCGACCAGTCTTCCCGACGTGTCGGAAGACGAGTACTTCCATATCGCGTCTGTCACCCTCGACGGCATAGAAAGAACCGGCTACGATTGGACGGTCGACGCAAACGACATGCTGACGGTTCGGAACGATGAAACCGGCGATTCATGGACGTTTCAATGGCTCGAAAAAGAGTATATGCTGCTTCTGACGCTTGATCAGACGGACGCGTCCGGTAATCCGATCGTTTTGATTTTCCCGATAGATTAAACTCGAATCCTCACGAATCCCGCCGTCTGCGCATAGGCGGCGGTTTTTCGTCCATGCTATGGGCGAGGTGATGAAAATGAAACTGACGCAAAAAGAAACTACCCTTTTGAAGGACCTGAAAGGTTCGGAAGAGCTCTGCATCGAAAAATACGGAACGTATGCCGAGCGCGCCGAGGATCCCGCGCTCAGGATGTTGTTTGAAAGCATCCGTGAAGCGGAGAAAACGCACCTAAAAACGATCGAATCGCTGATGCAGGGCACCGTCCCGATGATGGGCGGCGGCAATCAGCAGCAACAGCAGAACAGCGCGCAGCCGCGCGACAACTGCGGCCGCAAAAGCGAAAACGACGAATTCCTTGTGCGCGACGCACTGGACACGGAAAAGCACGTTTCCTCGCTGTACGATACCTGCATCTTTGAGTTCAACGACGCCGGTGCGCGTAACGCCCTGAACCACATCCAAAAGGAAGAACAGGAGCACGGCAAGCGCCTTTACGACTACATGGCCTGCCATGGTATGACGGCGTAACAAATGCAGTCTGTCGAAACACTTCGTGTGTTCGACAGACTGGTTTTTTCAGTATCGCTTAAAAGGCTTCGCCTTTCCGGGCAGCGATCCTGCAAGGTGTCAAATCCGCCGCACATGTCGCCGGATTTGACGGATCTTTTCCATTTCGCGAATACGCTTGCCGCTGAGAACACACGGGTTGCTCCTTTTCAGCGGATCGTAGGGGACGTCGACCCCGACGTCCCGTTGAGAATCACGTCAGCGGAACGGGAGGATGCTATCCTCCCCTACGACCGTTTTATCTGCAGGAGCACATTGCACGTCCGCCGTGTGAAAGAATCGAGCCGCATTTTGCGGCTCTTTCTTTATCCTTTCTTGCAATGAGCTGCGATCGTCTGCTGCACAAACGCCGCGGTTCCTTCCCCGCCCGCCGCGTCGATGTTCGCACGGAATCGCTCGTCCGCTACGTACATCTGCGCGAGTCCCCTGAGGATCTCATCGGTGCAGGGATAGTAATGCGTACTGATAAAGTCCTGCAGTTCTCTGACCTTTGCCTGCGCCGCGTCCGATGCCGGATCGCCGTCCCTCAGCGCACCGAAGTCCGCGAAGATCCCCATCATGCGTCCTAAAAGCAGCGAACCCTCCGCCTCCGTGCGGGACGTCGCCTTTTTCTCGTATGCGTGATACTCTTCGGTCTCGCCCCACCGCGCCCTGGCTTCGGCAGCATACGCCTCCTCTTTGCTTCTGTCGAATGCCGAAAAATCCATCGTTTCCTCTCCTTTCGAAAGCCGCCGTGCAAGCGCGATCAGCTTTTCCGTCCGTTCCTTTTTCAGTTCCAGCAGCGTGATCTGCCGCCCGATCGCCTCACGCTGCCCCGTCTCCGAAAGCTTCAAAAGCCGCGAAACGTCCCGAAGCGGGATCTCCAGTTCCCGCAGAAGCAGGATACGCTGCAATCGCATTAAGTCCGCGTCATCATACAGCCGATAGCCCGCCTCCGTTCGCGCTGCCGGTTTCAGCAGACCGATCCGGTCGTAATAGCGCAGCGTGCGGATCGTGACGCCGGAAAGCGCGCTGACTTCGTGCACCGTTATCATCTTCCCGCCTCCCTTCGTATCCATTGTAAACCATGACGTAAGGAGAGTGTCAAGACTTTTTTACAGCAAAAAAATCTCCGATCGGGGCTTGACATTTGCTTTACACCTTGCTATAATGTAGTTCCACATCGCGGGGTGGAGCAGTCGGTAGCTCGTCGGGCTCATAACCCGGAGGCCGTAGGTTCAAGTCCTACCCCCGCAACCATCGAAAAAGTCCCTAAATCAGGGACTTTTTCCTTTTCTGTTTTGTGCTCATTTCGGTCAATTTCGCGGTTTTACGACAAATCTACGACACTTTGAAATCACGGTTTCAGGTCAAAATGAATCTCCTGTCCACTTTTCAGATGAATATTCATCCTTACATGGCATCCTTAGCCAACAATTCTTTCGTTTTTCCACACTTTTCAATATAAAAACAGTTCCAAAAAATACACTTTTCAATCTGCTTTGCAATATAAGAAAACTTATGTGAATCATTCTGAACTGTTCTCAGACGGATCATCATCTGCTGCCACAGATAACTCGGTGAAATCCTCCGGAGAAACAGCATATCCCCTGCGAAGATAGTCATGACCGCCATCGACAAACACGCGCCCGCATTTGCAGTATTTGAAATCGTGGCGGGATGTACTTTCAATAGTGTCACCGCAGGTATTGCACCGTATCATGTTCCTAATGATTTTGCTCATATAATCTTCTCCTTTCTGTTTGGAAAAAGAATATCACCGTGATTTGTAACATACAAATGTGCGAATGTTTGTTTGCAGAAAAAAAGACACTGCTCACATATTATCGATTTTTACCGTTTTTTCTATATTTTTTATCATATATGAGCAATATAAAAGCACGATGCTGTCATCGTGCTTTGTTAAAAAAGCTGGCATACTGATCTTCTTTTGACAGTTCTTAACACATTTCGGGCAAGTTCACTTCGTTACGCTCCTTTCCCTGCTTTTGAAAACGGGCAGCGGCTTCCGATGCATTGATTGTTATGCGCCGAATGAGTACAAACAATCGTTTGCTTTTCCATTTCGACGCTGAAATGCTCTTTCGCAAAATCGATCGCGGCAAGGGTCGCCAGATACGAATCCCGTTTGCAGCAGCGCGGCCCGCCGATTTTGCCGATTGCGTTAAGTGCCTTTGCCGTCATTTGGTTAGAAAGTCCCCACGAATCCGTCGTGAGCGGCGTCGCATGCGTGACGATCGAAACGAACATACCGGCGCTGATCCCCGCACCGCACGCGCCCCAGAAGCCGCACGCGCCGCCGGGCACCGACTTCCCGCGGCTCATCATCTCATAAAGTGCAGTGTCAAGATCGATCTTTCCTCCCGCGTTTCTGTACGCGGTTAACAGCGCGCATCCCACCATAACGTGATGCTCCGGTCCGTGCATATGGCAGAACGGCATTGCCATCATCTTTTCGAGGATGGTAATCGGATCTCTGGAGGTTTCTTTCAGGCAAAGCCCGACGATCGCATCCATGCCCCTCGTGTGACACGCATTGCAGACGTAATGCCCGTTTTGACAACGCGTCTTACTGAGCTCCCGTTTATGGCAAATCTCGCACTCCATCATTGTATCCGTTTCCAGATATTCGAGCGGCGCTTTGCAAATCAGACATTCTTCCCTCATAAGTTGCCCTCACTTCCGGCATCCAATATGGTTGCTCTCAGCTCTTCTACTCCTTTTACGCCTTGATGTATCAACGCCTCCGCCGCAGATTCCAACGCCGGGCGGAAGCGTTTGGTCATCTCGTCCAGGCGGTTCAGCGCCATTCGTTCGCCGAGTCCGGCTTCCCTCGCTGCCATGCGGAAGGAATCGCGCGTCACGTCTTCGATCCGTTTTGCATTGCCGATCATAAATGACATCTCATGCGTCATGCCTTTGTATCCGATCGTGTTGATCATGTCATATGCCGGAGCAAGTCGGACCGTCTTCAGATCCTCGCCGTACAGCAGGGAGTAATTCTTGAGATGGCCGTCGGTATTTCCGATCAGACAATTAAATACGATCCTGTCCCATAGCTTCAGCTGGTCTTCGATCGGCTGCGAGGAATGCGTGCGGAGCAGCGCGAACATCTTTGCAAGATGCCGATCCCCGTTTTCATATTTCCGTGACGCCGGAATGCCCAACGCCTGTGCGAAGTCCTCCTGATGCAGACGCAGCGGCATCGGCAGTTCATTTACAAATACCGGTTGCTCCGAAAAGCGGCGATCGAACCGTTCGGACGCAAGCAGGATGTCCTCATCTTTTCCGGAGCCGAGATCGATGATCGTCGTTTCCGGTACGTCGATCCCGCATTGCCTTGCCGTCAACAGACATAAGAGTTCATTCGGAACGATCCGTTCCAGCCGGACATGGCTTTGCTTCACGATATGGGTGCTCGGCGCCGTTCCGCGGGGCAGGCACCACTCCCCCGTCTTCGGATCCCGGTATAGACCGACTTTTCCGGTCGCACCGGCAAGCGACAGCCTGGATTCGATCACGACCGCTGCGGATTCGGTCGCTCCTTCACGCGCCAATTCACGGACCTGATCGTGCGTAAGCTTATCATAAGATGCCTGCGGCTTTTCTCCCTTTTGATACACACGCAGCGCACCGATGCATTCGCGGCCAAGTTGGTACAGGATCTGTACATAGTCGTTTTCATCGAGGTGCAGATTCGATGCGACCGCGCGACGCGTAAAACCTTCCGGCAATAATCCGTCAAAAAAGCATTTGGTTTGTTCTGCGGAGAACGGCTCCGATCGAAGCGGCAGACTGAAGGAGATCGGAACCGCTTCGGGCGCATTCAGATAATCGGCTGTGTATGCGAACCGCGCGTCCGCACTGCTCTCTCCCGAAATCGATCCGACAGCGACCGGTTTCCCTTTGATATCGATACTGACAATAAACTCCATATTATTATCTCTCCGTCACAGAGCAATCCAGGCCCAACTGGTTTGCGATGCGGATCGCTTTCTCCAGCTCTATCGTCGGCTTTCCGTTTTCCAGATCGGACAGAAAACTGACGCTCATTCCGGTAAACTCGGAAAGGTATGCCTGCGTATAGCCCAGC
>JAFZIH010000101.1 GCA_017554455.1 Clostridia bacterium
AGTTTTCCATGTCGAGCCGCTTAACATTGCGAAGATACGGGAGCAGCGTTCGAAGCGCGTCAAGCTGATCCTTCATAGGAACGTCGTTCAGACTGACGACCTCGTCTGCGAGGGAGAAGGTTTTGCCGAACGCGCTGACCGTATAATCGACGAGCAGACCTTCCCGTGCGCGCTGCAAGGCGTCCGCCTGATCGAGCGTCCAGCTCGAAGTCCCGTCTTCGGCGCGAAGATTGACCCGCGAAAGCAGCGGAAGCACAGGGATCGCTTTTATGAGATCATCCGCTTTTTTCGCCGGGATCGCCGAGGCGTCCAGTTCGACCGCATCCGTGGGGACAATCGTTCCCGCAATATCGACAGAGCCCACAAAAGCAAGGTCCGGACGACTTCCGCTGATTTGCGCCGCGGTTTCGGGGCGTATCGGCTCGGAAACGGTCAGGGTGTGCAGCGAGGGAAGAAACGCCAGCAGGGATGCATCCGAAAGCGCGACAACCTCGGCTTCTTCCTCGTCGTTGGCAATCGTTTTATCCCCGATCGGAACCGTGTAGTGTACCGAAACGTCGGGATGCGCGTCAGCCCACGCGGCGATCTCTGCGATGCATGCGCTTCCGGAAAGATCGACAGCTTCCAGCGCGGGAAACGCATCGAGCTTTTCGAGTTCCTCAGCTTTCACAATGAGCGTCAGCGCGGTCTCGTCCGGCGAAAAAGAAACTCCGCTTGAAAATACGATCGGCTCCGGCGTAGGTACAGGCGTGGGCGTGGGTACAGGCGTTGGCGCAGGTGATACGGCGGGGGAAGAAACGGCAGCGGAAATTGTTTCTTCCGGCGGAGCAGCTTCTTCCGGCGCGTTGTTCTTGCAGGCAGCAAACACCGTCAAAAGCAGTGCGATCAGAACGATCGCCGAGATACGGATGATTTTTTGCAACAGTTTCACCTCATTCCGGGATGGGGACGCACGCCCCTTTCATGATAAAGTATATCACGTGCCCGTATAAGAGTAAAGGGAAAAACGACGCCTCATAAAGGAAAGAAAAACTTGTCCGGAACCCTTGAAAAAGCGCATTTGCCGATTGACTTTTCAACGCGGTTTTGGTACAATACCATTGATGTTGGACATCCTTGAACGGTTGTCCGACAACTAACGAGAGGTAAGACCGCGCATGAAGAAATATTGGGTTCTGCTCGGGGCGTTCGGCAGCGGAAAAAGCGAGCTGGCGCTGAATATGGCGATTAACGCCGCAAAGAGCGGTCCCTGTACGCTTGTCGACCTCGACGTCATCAATCCGTATTTTCGCACCAGCGAACGCGCCGACGTGTTGGAACCCGCCGGCGTCGAGCTGATCATGCCGCCGTATGCCCTCGAAAAAATCGAGATCATGTCGCTTTCCGCCCGCGTATACGCTGCGTTTACGCCGGGAGAGGGAAGCGTTTTTTTTGACATCGGCGGCGACCACGTCGGTTCGATCGCGCTGGGGCAGTACAAGCCGCATTTTCAGAAGGTGCCGAAGGAAAACCTGCACGTTCTGTTCATCGTGAATCCGATGCGTCCGACGGCGGCGGATCTCGAAAGCGCGTATGCAACGCTCGAAAAGATCAAGTTCGTTTCGCGGCTCGACGTGACCGGCATCGTGAACAACGCGAACCTCGCGGGGGAGACGGATTGTACGCATCTTGTCGAGGGTTACGGGCTTGTGAAGGCATTATCGGAGCGTACCGGCATCCCCGTCTGGGGAACGTGCGGCGTGCCGAAGGTGCTGGACGAATTCGACGCATACGCCAAGGAACACGGACTGGATGAACGGTACATCGGCGTCCGTCAGCCGATCACCGTGTACATGCACCGCAGTTGGGATAAGTTCTTAACGGAAGGACTTTAATCATACCAAAACAAAACTCGGAAAGAAAGGAAATGCCATGATCAAAGTAATCATCCACGAAGACGCATGCAAGAGCTGCGGGCTCTGCGTGCGTGCATGTCCCAAAGACGTGCTGGCCATCTCCAAGCGTCTCAACACGAAGGGCTATTTTGCCGTTGAGGCCGCGCATCCGGAGGCCTGCATCGCCTGTGCGTCCTGCGCAAAAACCTGCCCGGACGTTGCCATTGAGATCGAGAAATAAGGAGGAACAGTATGGCTAAGAAACTGATGAAGGGCTGCGAAGCGATCGCCGAAGCGGCCATCCAGGCGGGCTGCCGGTACTTCTTCGGCTACCCGATCACGCCGCAGAACGACATTCCCGAGTACATGTCGCTGCGTCTCCCGCAGGTGGGCGGATGCTTCCTGCAGGCGGAGAGCGAACTCGCCGCGATCAACATGGTCTACGGCGCAGGCGGCGCGGGCGCGCGCGTTATGACGTCTTCCTCCAGCCCGGGCATTTCCCTGAAACAGGAAGGCATTTCCACGATCGCGGGTGCGGAGGTCCCGTGCGTGATCGTCAACATGATGCGCGGCGGTCCGGGACTCGGCAACATTCAGGCGAGCCAGGGCGACTACTTCCAGGCGGTCAAGGGCGGCGGTCACGGCGACTACCGCAGCATCGTCATCGCACCTTCCTCCATCCAGGAGACGGTCGATCTGATGCCCCATGCGTTTGATCTCGCGGACAACTACCGCATCCCGGTCATCATCCTTGCCGACGGTCTGATCGGTCAGATGATGGAGCCGGTCGAGCTGCACATGAATCCGAACCCCGTGCTCCCCGAGAAGCCGTGGGCGGCGCAGGGCTGGGATCCGAAGGGTACGCGTCCCCGTGCGATCATCAACTCGCTGTACATCGAGACCGAGGATCTGGACGGCCTCATGACCCGCTTGAACGCACGCTACGACGTGATCCGCGAGAAGGAAGTCCTGGTCGAGAAGTATCACACCGAAGGCGCGGAATACATCCTCTGCGCATACGGCACGGTCGCGCGCGTCTGCAAAGCGGCGGTCCGTATTCTCGAGGAGAACGGCATCAAAGCCGGTCTCGTCCGTCCGATCACCCTGTGGCCGTTCCCGACGAAGGAAGTCCGCGAGGTCTTCGAGCAGGAGAGCGTCAAGGCGGGTCTCACCGTTGAGATCAGCAACGGTCAGATGGTCGAAGACGTCCGTCTTGCGGTCAACGGCATCAAGCCCATCGAATACATGGGCAAGGGCGGCAGCATCATTCCGGGAGCGGAGGATATTGCCGAGCGCATTATGCAGATGAGGAGGGCATGAACATGGCAACCGTTTTTAAGAAAACTCCCGTTTTGACGGACGTTCCGTTCCATTACTGCCCGGGCTGCGGTCACGGCATCGTGCACCGTCTCGTTGCGGAAGTCATCGACGAGCTGGGCATCCAGGATAAGTGCGCGGGCGTCGCTCCCGTCGGCTGCGCGGTCTTCCTTTACAACTACATGAACCTTGACATGTACGAAGCGGCG
>JAFZIH010000102.1 GCA_017554455.1 Clostridia bacterium
CCCGCTTCCGATCATCGTCTCCCTGATGCTCAACGCCATGAAGGGCAGACGGACGGCGAAGGTGCTGCAGACGATCTTCAACGGTCCGCACTTCATCTCGCTCGTCGTATTGGTCGGTATGCTGACGCTGTTCTTCGGCCGTTACGGTCTCGTCAACAACATTGCCGCAAGCATCGGCGGCGAACGCTATTCCTACTTCCTCGAAAGCAAGGCGTTCCGTCCGATGTACATCCTTTCGAGCAACTGGCAGGACTTCGGCTGGAGCGCGATCATTTACATTGCGGCGCTGTCCAACGTCGATCCGCAGCAGCATGAAGCGGCGATTCTCGACGGCGCGACGCGATTCCAGCGCGTGCTCCACGTCGATCTGCCCGCGATCATGCCGATGATTTCCGTCATGCTGATCATGTCGATCGGCGGTCTCATGGGCGTCGGTTACGAAAAGGCGCTGCTGATGCAGACGGACGGCAACCTGCAGGTATCCGAACTCATTTCCACCTACGTTTATAAGCGCGGTCTGACCGGCGTACCGGATCAGGCATACGCAACGGCGATCGGTCTCTTTAACTCGATCATCAACGTCGTGCTGCTGATCATCGCCAACACGACCTCGAAGCGGTTCTCTGAGAACTCGCTGTGGTAAGGAGGGGAACGATATGGCAAAGAATCAAGCAAAACCAAGAATGGCGCTGCGCGATACAGCCGGCGATAAAGTGTTCTATACGATCAACGCGATCGTTCTGGGCATCCTTGCATTGATCGTTCTGTATCCGCTGTACTTCATCGTCATCGCGGCGATCTCCGATCCGGACGCGGTGCTCGGCGGCAAGGTCGTTCTGTATCCGGTCAACCTGAACTTTGAGGGCTTCTCGAAGATCATGGAGCGCAAGGACGTATGGCTCGGTTATCGCAATACGATCCTCTATACGGCGCTTACGGTCGTTCTCTCTCTGATCGTCACCATTCCGGCGGGCTGGGCATTGAGCCGCAAAACGCTGCCGGGCAAAAAGGCGTTCATGATCTACTTCATCATCCCGATGTTCTTCGGCGGCGGTCTGATCCCGTTCTACAACGTCATGAGCAGTCTGGGACTGGTCAATACGATCTGGGCGGTCATCCTTCCGTCGATCCTATCGGTGTGGAACCTGTTCATGACCAAGACCTTCTTCGAGTCAAGCATTCCGAACAGCCTGATCGAAGCGGCAAAGATCGACGGCGCGGGCTCCTTCCGCATCTTCGGCGAAGTCGTCCTTCCGCTGTCTAAAGCCGTCATCGCGGTTATGGCGCTCTACTATGCGGTCGGTCAGTGGAACAGCTACTTCAACGCCATGATCTTCCTCCAGAACGAAAACCTGTACCCGCTGCAGCTCGTTCTGAAAGAGATCCTGATCGCGTCGGAAAGCACCGTCGGCGGCAGCGGCGAAACGATCCTCCAGCAGTACCGTCTGGCGAATCAGCTGAAATACGTCTCGGTCATCGTATCGAGCGTGCCGGTTCTGCTGCTGTACCCGTTCGTACAGAAATACTTTGCGCAGGGTGTCATGATCGGCTCCCTGAAAGAATAATTCAAAAAATCAGGAGGAAAGCAACATGAAAAAAGGTATCGCATTGGCGCTCGCATTGCTCTTCGTACTGTCTATGGTCGCGTGCGGCGGCAGCGGAAAGAGCGGCAACAAGCAGGAAAGTGCCGGCGTTGAGAAGCTCGTAGAGGAATACGGCTTCCAGTGGACCGACACGAACGCCCCGATCCTCAATGAAAAGGGCGCACAGGAACTCTCTTTCAGCATCTATTCTTCCAAGAACGCATCCGCGCTCGATTACAACGACATGAAGATCATGCAGGATCTGTATGAAAGCACCAACGTGTTCGTGACGTGGGAGAATGTTTCCGAATCCGTGTATGCACAGCAGAAAAACCTGATCTTCGGCAACGCGGACAACCGTCCCGACGCGATCTATCACGCCGGTATGGGCGCGGGCGAGATCATCAAGTACGCCAAGCGTAAGGTCCTGCTGCCGATTTCCGACTATCTTGAATACATGCCCAACTTCTCCAAGATCCTCGAAGAGCGCCCCGACATCAAGGCGCAGCTCATCAACGTCGAGGATGGCAAGATCTACTCGCTGCCGCGCATCGAGGAGATGGGACTTCTGCAGAATCCGAACATCCTCTTCCTCAATAAGAACTGGGCTGCCGCCGCGATCGAAGCGGGTGCAGTTCCCGGCGTCACAGCCGCTGATCTGAAGGACGGTCTGAACCTCACCTGCGATCAGATGGAGGCAATGCTCCGCTACTTCCGCGACAACGACATGAACGGCAACGGCAATGCAGGCGACGAACGCCCGCTGAGCTTTGTCTATAACAACTGGCAGGGCAATCAGTGCGACCTGTACGGCATGTTCGGTCTTAATGACAACCTCGAACACCGCATCATCATCGACGGTAAGGTCACCTACACAGTGCAGGACGACCGCTTCAAGGAAGCGACCAACTTCCTTGCAAACTGGGTTACCGAAAACCTGATCGACAAGGTCTCCTTTGAACAGTCGCAGGACAACTTCCTCGCAAACGGCAAAGGCCTCGAAACCTACGGCGCGTTCTATTGGTGGGAGAGCGAAACGGTCGTTTCCAATCCGGA
>JAFZIH010000103.1 GCA_017554455.1 Clostridia bacterium
ACCTGACGTCTTGCAGCCGCTTCCTGCTCCATCGTCTTTTGCGCCTGCTCGGTCTCTGCGGTCAATTTGTTTTGCGCTGCCACCTGCTTCGCTTCGACAGCGTTCGTAAACGCATCGGTAAAGTCGATGTCCTCAACGGCAAAGCTGATAATCGTAATACCGTAGCTTGATACATCGTCCGACAGCTTCGCTTGTATCTCCGAGGAAAGATTCTGTCGGTTGCTTACAAGTTCTTCTGCCGTGTATGCAGCAAAAACGGCTTTTGTGTTTTCAAGAATGCGCGGATATACGACGGTATCAAAGTATTTCTCCCCGACCGTGCGATATAGGTTCTGCGCCGTCGATTGGTCGATTGCAAAGTTGACCGACATAATCACATCGACCTGCTGAATGTCGCTTGAAAACGTCTGCGTCTGCACCTCGATCTTTTGCGTTCTGTTATCGAGCTTGACGATGCGTTGCCACGGAGCGATAAAATGAACACCCGCGTTCATAGTCTCGTCCTCGACCTTCCCAAACGTCGTGAGAATGCCCGTGTAGCCCGTAGGAACTGAACGGACACAGAAAAGCATCATCACAAGACAGAGTACAAGGATGATGCCGACGGTGATTAAAATGCCTTTTGTAATTTCGCTCATTGTTTTGCCCCTTTCAAATTAAAACTTTGACGATCTGAATGATTGCCGTTATTCTTCCGGCAGTTTAGGTTTCTCAGCTTCTGCGGTAAAAAAATATGCGTTGATTTCATCGTGGCAAATCTCCAACACTTCGCAAATGTTGAAAATCTCGTCCTGCGTAAAAGCAAACACACCCTTCAACTTCCGGTTCAGATGCGCTTCGGAAATGCCGATTTCTTTTGCCAAAACTGCTTGCGAAACACCACGTTCGCGCATCCTTCCAAGCAACTTTTGATAGTTGAATACCATTCTCTTGCCTCCTTTCGCGGTTGCGGTTCTCAACTTTCACGCATAGTATAACGCATCGTTTTCAATATGTCAACAGAAAAATTGTGAAAATCTAAACTTTTTGTTGATTTATCTAAACAGGCATGATATAATAGGATCGCAAGGAGGTGTTTCAAATGGGGAAAATAGCAAAATTCGCAGATCGTCTCCGACAGATTCTTGAAGAAAGAAACATGACGGCAGCAGAATTGTCTAAAAGGACAGGGATAAGCAAATCGTCTATAAGTCATTATCTCAAAGGCGATTGGAAGGGCAAGCAAGATGTAATTTATAAGATTGCGAAAGAAACGGATTGCGATGAATCTTGGCTCATGGGCGCAGATGTACCTATGCAAAGGAGCGACTATTCACGATTACATGATTTTTTCAGCAGCTTCATTCAGTACAGCGGCGAGCATGATGAAATCCTCGTCCCGGTCGTAGCCGAAATCGCAGCCGGATTCGACAAGCAGCCGATCCGAGATTATGAAATGGATCGCTTTCCCGTGCCGAGCGTTTATGCGAAAGGACGGCGCACCGACGAGCTTTTCATCATCAAAGTGCGCGGTGATTCGATGTACCCCATGTATCATGAGGGCGACCACATTCTTGCGGTGCGGACGCCGACCGTAGAGGACGGAGAGGTCGCGATCCTGCAATACGAGGACAACGCCACGATCAAGCGCGTCGAGCGCGTCAAGGACGGTTTGCGGCTTATCCCGATCAATCCGATGTACAAGTCCGAAACGGTCACGGATGGCGACAAGGTGCGCGTGGTAGGCAAGCCGCTTGTGCTGATCCGTGAACTTGCGGAAGATGTGAAAACGTAATGCAACGAAATCTTATGTTTTCGTAGTTTTATAAAGTTATGAAAAGTCAAAAATAAGTCAAAAAGGAGAATCGCAAAATGGCAAGAGCAAAGAAAAGAGAGGACGGGCGGTATCAAGTTCGCTTGACCGTCGGCAGGAAGGACGGCAAGCCGATCATCAAATACTTTTACAGCAGCAAGTCCATCTCGGACGCACGGCGGCAACGTGACGAATGGATGGACACGCACAATTTCGGCTACGACGGCGTACCGACGCCCGCAATGGACGGCGGCATGACGGTTGACGCATGGGTGGAAAAGTGGCTCACCTCTTACAAGGGGCAGATGGAAGCCAACACGCGGGACTTTTACTATTACAAGGCGCAGGCGTTTCAGAATTTCAAACGCGAAGGTATACGCTATGGGGATATGACAATCAGCGCAATCATGCCGATCCACCTCACGGAATACCTCAATTCGCTGTCCGGCAAAAGCAAGTCCACGATCCGCAGCGCGAAAATGACGATACAGCAGATTTTCGACACGGCGCGTATGAACGGTCTGATCCCGCGTGACGTGTGCGCCGATCTGATCGACACGGTAAAGTCCATGCGGCTCAAAGGCACATACGAGGGACACGACGCGCTTCCCCGCGATATGATCGACCTGATCTGTCAAAACTACCACCGGCACCGCGCAGGGCTGCTCGTTATGATCTGTATGTTTTCGGGACTTCGACCGGGCGAAGCTGCCGGAATCCGTTGGGAGGATGTGGACATGAAAAACAATGTGCTGCACGTTCGGCAAGCCCGAGACTTGAAACACAGCAAGGACAAAGACACAAAGACCGAAACAGGCGTCCGCGACGTCCCGATCTTCGCGCCGCTGAAAAGGGCATTGCAGCGTAACCGCGATATGACCGGCTATCTCTGCACACGCGCCGATGGAAAGCCGCACAGCAAAGAAAGCGCGGAACAGGCGTTTGATTCGTTCCGGTATTTTTTAGAGCGTATCGTCAACAACGTCCCGAACCCCGAACAGGCGCAGGGCTTCCGCAAGGACAAGTTTGTCGCAGCTCTGCACGAGCAGAAAAAGGAGTGGATCACGGTTGACTTTACGATGTACGATCTCCGCGTCACGTTCTGCACGACCTTGTACGACGCGGGCGTTGACCTCAAAACGGCTCAAAAGCTGATGGGACACAAGGACGCGACCACCACCCTGCGCATCTACACGAAACTATCCGAGCAGCGCAAGGTTGACAGCACGGACAAGATGGAGCAGTTTTTAGCAGCGACCTACGGAGCGTGAGAGCGACGCGCTGACAGCCGTTATTTTCCGTTTTCGGTTCGTGTGGCATAATTCCTCGAACGCAAGAAGAAAATCGAAAATAGGCGCGTTAAAATCGTTATAATCGGCAAGCAAGGACGCAACGAAAAGGAGCGTCCTTTTTATGCCGTCAAAGACGTTTTATGCAACGACTTCAAAAGCGCTTGGGTGTCAATAAGGTGTCAAAATGGTGTCAAACCGCAAAATGAGCACAAATTGAAGCAAAATGAGCATAAGAAAGGCATGAAAAAAGTCCCTGTTTTAGGGACTTTTTCGTTGGTCTGGGTGGTGAGATTTGAACTCACGGCCTCTTGAACCCCATTTTTGCATCTATGGGATTTTCAGTATTCGGAAAAACCGTGAAAAGTGCCTATTTTACTGGACTTTTTGCATTTTGCGTCGTGATCGAAAACAGTCAAAAATGGGCTAAAAAGGTGTCTATTTTTGACACCATCCGCGAAAAAGGTGTCAGAACATACGCCCTCTTGACCTGCGTTTTGGCTCCGTTCACGGGCGAATTTTTACGCGGCGTATCGTCAATTCTGCTTCTTCAATACGATTTTTGTACCGTCGTTTTTTAACGTCAAAAGATCGCCGTCAAGAGAGTATTCTATTTCGTTGTCGGCGCGGGATTCGTCGTCAAAGTCCATAACGATTTTTCCGCCGCTGACCGAATACCTGAACGTCGCTGCTTCTGCTTCCGATCCGAACAGGATCATAGCCGTCGATCCGGTGCCGTCTTTTTCAAACGTCATTCTGACGCCCGCCATGCCGCCCGCCACCATCGAAGCGGCAAGCGCAGAAGAATAATCGTCACCGGCGCTTTCTCCGCTTTCAATGGAGATTGACCGCCACTCTCCGACGAGTGCTTTTTCTGCCGACGATCCGCATCCGAGCGCCGAGATCAGAAGCAGACAACACAATACCGCGCAAATTGTCTTTTTCATTTTCACTCCTCCTTATCTGTTTTCGGCATTTCAAAGCCCTGCCGAGCCATGTCCTCGCGGATCAGCTTTTTTAGGTAGCCCTGTTTGTTTTCTTGCGAATCAAGCCACACAAGAATATCCTCGTCGTGCGTTTTGTTAAGCTGCATTGTGACGTGCCTGCATTTTTCCCGAATATATTTTTGGCTCGCTCTATAATCGCTTTCTCTGACGTTCATTTAATCGCCCCCTTTTCTGCATTTTAGTATTTTTTCGGTGTGCTGTCAATCATAAACGGATTCAAATTCACAGCCCGCGATCACTTTGTAGCTCATGGTTCTTTCTTCGTTGTCGATCTCAAATTCGAGCAGTTCGACCGCATTTGTTTTTTTCTCGTGCGGGTGAGAGCACTCGCGTTCATACGCTTTTTTTGCCCCTTGTTTTGTTCTGTACCCGTGCCAACAGATTAAGGACGCAATAGAAAGCGGCGCCATTTCAGCGGTGAACCAAACGCTATCTTTCATACGATAATACCATCTTCTCCCGATTCTGTACGAAACGACATAACGCTTTTCCATGACAACCTCCGATCAGCACAATCCGTTTTCCCGAAAATCTTTCAGCAGCCCGAAACGACGCCCCATCCGATAAAACCAATCCGCAATGACAGATACCTCGTACCACGAAAGACCTTCCGTGACCTCATACTGAAAACGTCTCGCAATGTCGCAAAGGCAAGATTGTTTTTCTTTGTAGCTGCTCCCGCGGACGCGAAAGTCGATCATGGAAAACACCTCGGTCAGCGGCGACCATAGATCACGGTTCAGTTTTTCCATGTTTTCATACAGACCGGTCACGAACTCCCCGGCAGCGTTTTTATATGCAGCGTATACCATCGTTTTATCCCTCCTTTTCGCTTTTATTACGCAGTTTTTTTCTTTGATAATACGCTCTGTTGTTTGCGTTATGCTGCTCCTTGTGCGCCTTCCTATATCTCGCATCCGCTTCTTTGTGCTTTTCTGGATTTTTCTCTTGCCAGTCCATAACACGCTGAATAATGCGCTCTTTGTTTTCTCTGTAATACTCTGCTTTTTTGGCTCTATGTTCTTCATCATACTTCTTTTGGCGCTCTCTGCATTTTTCCTTATTGCGCTGATATGATTCCCTGCGCTGCGCTTGCAGTTTTTCCTTGTGTGCTTCGTAGTATGCTTTTCTATCAAAACCCATTTTTATTCCTCCTTTTTGTCCTCGACTTTTTTCCAATCCTCGCCGACCGTCCGGGCGATCCGGCTGCCGTCCTCGCGGTCGTATATCGACGCATAGCAAAACTCTTTGTTTTTGAACGCTTCCGCAACCTCCTCTTTTGCTTCCGTCAGCGTCGGGACGTTATGGAAACAGCAAACCGTTCCATGCCCTCCGCGCTTGTCGTTTGATAGAAACACGTTGTACCGGATTCGATAAAACACTTTTTTGCACCTCCTCAAAGCTCGATCCCGTGCGCCACGTCCACGCCGCAACGAATACCGGAAAGATAAAAGTGCAGCATTGCCAAGCAAGAAAAATCACGGACATATAACGCGCTGCCGCCGTTCTCGGATTCTCTGATCGTCAAGGTATAGTATTCCGTCGCTGTCCCGTCCTCTCTGATGTGATCCGCATGATATTCGACCTCTACTTTTCTGCCGGACTTTTTCTCGATCAGTTGGATCGTATCAAAAAGATTATTGATATTCATTTGTTTTTCCCTTCTCCCCGTCGTGCCGATAGGTCAGCGGCTTTTTATATGTTCGTTGTTTCTGTCCTGATGAACGCCGCAAGATTTTCGACGGTGCCGGAATACTCGTATTCTTTCAGCAGATATTTCTTGACGCTTTTGCACGACGGGAAAACGACGAGCTTCCTCCGATCCTCTAAAAAGTCTTTTAGCGCGTCGGCAAAGTAGAACCCCCGGAGGATGCGGCGAACCGCCTGCGAAAGTTTTTCCGGTGACGCGTTTCTGAACGTGCGCTCATAATCTTCACACCCGCGCAGCGTTTCCGAAAAGTCCGTACCGTGCCAAAGGTAGTTTTTAATGCAGTTTTCCGCAACCATCGGCGCGTTCTGCTCTACATACTGATCCTCGAAAGATTTTTGTTTTTTCATTTTTTCGCCCTCCTGCATTCGTCCACATAGTCCATATATTCCCGGCACACTCCAAAGCCGCCGTTGCATGATCCACAACGCCGTTTCTTTGCTTCTCTGCAACGCTCGCACGGCGTCCCAATCAGCTCCTTTTTCAATTCGCTTTTTGTTTTCCGACCGGCGCAGGGTGCTGTCCGCATCGTCTCGCCGCACTCTTTGAAATACACGCAGCCCAGACAGGGCTTTTGCACGTTCTTTCCCATTCCGATCACCTCCGGGCGACGGTTCACACCGCCGCCTGATCCTTTGCTTTTTCGATATAGTAATAGTCGCTGCCGCTGTCTGGCTCGTCTCTGACGATCACCTTATACCCGGCTTTTTCGAGGATTCGCAGGAAACAGCCGACGCCAACGCCGCCCTCATAATATGGGATCGCGCCGCCGCCCGTGATCCTGCCGCCCGTTGCCACCGGATCGCGCCGACGATCCGCGCAGAGCTGCACCGCACCACGCGCAGGAGAACCGCAGGAGCAGCGCCGAAGAACCCGAAGCCCCTGCACGATCCGCACCGCCCCCGGCACCGCAGGCAGCACCCGCCCCCCGCGCCGAGTGATCCCTACATATACGCGCACGCGCACACACCCGCGCCCGCCCGCGCATCAATACGCCCGCGCATACGCGCCCCCGCGCGCCTGATCGGAATGAGACAGGAAAGAAGCACCCAAAACCCAAAGACGGAACGAGGGCTCAAAAAACACTACAACGGATAGAGATAGTCTCATATTGAAGCGCATAGTATACCCGCGCATACGCCCGCACGTCGCACCC
This sequence comes from Clostridia bacterium, assembly GCA_017554455.1. GTDB lineage: Bacteria > Bacillota > Clostridia > Christensenellales > CAG-138 > UBA3792. The sequence continues at coordinate 6,953 of JAFZIH010000103.1, forward strand.
GCCTGCGCCTGCGCCCACGCGCGCGAGGATCGGCACAGACCGAGCGCCCCGGCGCGTAGCCCCTGCGCCTGCTGCTGTCCATCCTCCTGCATACCGTCACCGCCGGACGCAGTAAAGAGCGCGGGAGGGTGTCAGAAAGGTGTCAACCGGGGAGGGGCACCGGGAAAAGCATAGGCATATAGGGCATATCCCAACATACGCCCACTTGATAACGAATCAAGAGCCGCAAAGAGCAAAGCGCGAAAGCGCGAGCGAAGCGAGCGCAGGAGCCGAGCGCGTGACCTCCTGCGTCGATCCGTGGCGGGGTAGGATTTTTACATAACCATACCCTCGTATAAACCCTCCCGCACACGAAACTTTACCCTGTTCAATTTCCCCTATGAACTCCTATTTGCGTTCCTACTCCTGCTCACGTCAATACGCCCTATCCCCCTATAATCCCCCTTCCCCGTGCGCGACGGGCGCTGCGGTTCTGCGAAACGACCCCATTCTGCGCCCGGTACCGCGTGACGAGGACATTCATGCCCTTATCAAACAGGGGTGCGGTTTTCTGCACGGTCGGAAACGCGGGGGCTGCATTTTTCTTTTTTCCGAAAAAACTTTTTCGCTTCGCTTGATGATGTATCTCGGATTTGGTATCATATCAACGGCAGCATTGGGACGGCATGGCTCCATATGGCTCCTCCTTACGTTGGTAGCGGCTCGGTTGAAAAATCGTGCCGCTATTTTTTCTGCACGTCTTGATGATGTATAGCTGTTTTGATATGCTCAAAGCGTCGGGGTGGCTTTTCGACTTTTTTCACACTCCGACCGATCACTCTCCTTGCATGGGCGTCCCGTCACGAACGGGGCGCTTGTGTTTTTGGGCGAAAATACTGCGCGTTTATGAACAATCTATTAACATTTCCTGCAAATCCGTCCGCTTGCGTCCGCAAATGTCTCACTTTGTCCCACTTTGTCCGCCTGCGTCCGCTTTTGTCTCGTCTTGACGCGGGTGACAGACGTGTTATGCTATAAGCGTCGAGGTGGAGAAAACGAATTGCCCCTCGTTACTCCCTGTCGGCTTGTCCCCGATGCGCGGTCTTGCGTGTCGGGGACTTTTCGTTGGGGCAAAGGGAGGTCAAAACATGGAGATGCAGCGCAGCAAAAAGCGCGAGCTGACGTTTCAGGAGAAACGAGCGGCTATGCTGTGGGCGCGGGGCATCGACATCGACGGCGAGCAGGTCAACACGAAAAAGGACATCGCCACGCGATGCGGGATGTCCGAAAGTCAACTACGGCTTTTATTCACACGGCAGGAATTTCTTGACGAGGTTGACAAGCACCTTACGGCGCAGAAGATCAACAGCGGACGGACGCTTATGCAGTCCGTACCGAAAGCCGTTGAGCGGCTCGTCAAGATCATAGAGTTCGGAGAGGATCGAGAAGCCGCGCTTGCGGCAAAGACGCTCTTGTCGATTGCGGGCTTCTCGGATCACAAGACGGTTGACGTGAACGTGAACGACGCCGCCGGTGTTCTTCGCGGCGGCTTCGGCAAGAAAATGTTGCAGGACGCAGACGTTATAGACGTGGAAGCATCGGACATCGAAGAAATCGAGGGTGACGCAGATGCAGACGTTTGAGGAAATCTGCGAACGCTACAATGTCGATCCGAACGACGTAGTGTACTACTTTGTCCTTTCCGACGGATCGCCCCGCCTTATCATGCGAGACGATTTCAACGAGGTATATTCCTGCCTGCTCGACGACGAAAGCGACGTCCGCTTGATTTACGGCGGTCGCGGATCGGGGAAATCTTCGGACGAAAGCAAACGATGTGTCGCATCCACGTTCTCCGGGCATAACTGGCTTGTCGTTCGATATTACAAGCTCGACCTCCGCAATTCGTGTTTCAACGAGATTACGAGCGTCATTTACGATTGGGGGCTTGAAAACGAGTTTACGATAGACAAGCAGACCATGACGATTACCTGCAAGCACAACAATCGTCAGATCCTTTTCGGGGCATTGGAAGAACCGCGACGCTTGAAATCCTTGAAGCCAAAGGTCGGAATCCTCACGAACATCTACATGGAGGAAGCCGACGAATGCCCGACGCTCAACACTTTTACGATGTTGCAAGCGTGTCTGCGTGGCTTCGACAAGGAAGCATATAGACGCGGCGATCCGCAGCCGCATAAGAGTATCGACCTGCTGTTCAACCCGATCCTGCCTACCCATTGGATGCAGGGCTATTTCTTCAAGCCGTTATGGAGGCACCCGGACGTTCGGAGCATTGAAAAGCTGAAATCCCTTACGCTGAAAGACAAAACAGCCCGCGGAAAGGTTGACGGCTTTTCTGTGTTCATGCTGAAAACAACCTACGTTGACAATCGCTTTTTGACGAAAAAGGACATCCTTCTGCGTGAAAATGCCACCGGTCAGCGAATGTGGGTTGATACGCTCGGCAATCAAGGTTCGCTCGGAGAAACCGTTTTTATTCAGGGCGAGCATTGGCGAACGGACGATTTTGACGAGCTTCGCGCAAAGGGCGAGCTGCCGGAGTTTTGGAACATTCGGCAGGGCGTTGACTTTGGGTGGACGAATCCGTGCGCTTACATAAAGCTGCACTTGGACACGCAGAACAAGCGAATCTACGTTTTCGACGAGTTTTACATCAGACACGCAACGACCGACGCCTTCGGGAAGATCATCAAGCCGAAATGCGCCGGTCGCGTCGTTTACTGCGATTCGGCAGAGCCGGACAGAATAAACACATTGAAGCGGTACGGAATTGCCGCCGATAAGTGCAAAAAAGGCAAGGCAAAAGGCAACAAGCAGGCGGTCACGCGCCGTATAGATTGGCTGCACGAGTATGAGATCATCATCGACTACCGATGTACCAATCTGATCGAGGAGATGCGCTTGTACCGATGGGAAACAGATTCAGCGGGAAACAAGCTCGAAGTTCCTGTAAAGGAAAACGACCACGGAATCGACGCGATGTGCTATGCGCTCGGTCACGACATCTTTGGAGGAGGAACCCTTGCAGGTTCCACTTATTCTTTTTGGAGGTAAAACATGATTTCCTACACTTTTGACAAGCAGAACTACGCAGAGATCGTCGGGCTTTCTACCGACACAAAACCGGAGGGCATCGGCACCGTTCCGAACGGCTCTTTGTTCACGGAGATCGAAACCGGCAAAAAGTACCGCTTCAACGGCGAGACCGGAAAATGGATCGAGCAAAACGCAAAGTACCCCGTAAAGCTTGAAGAAGCCAGCGGCGCTTACAAGGTCACATACAGCGACAACAGCACAAAGACCGATGATGTCGAGGTCACGGTCGTCGGCACGAAAGCGTACTACGAAGAAAACGGCATCCTTGTTTCGTGCGATGCAATCGAGGTTACTGTCGCAATCGTCGGTGACACGGAAACCGCCACATACGACGGAGAAGCGCATACCGCTTCCGGCTATACCGCAACGCCGAGCAAGAACACATATAGCGTTGCGAACGACATGGAATATCTCGGCGAAGAAACGCCGTCTGTCAGCAGAACCGAAGTAGGCAAGTCCATGATGGGGCTTACCGCTGACGACTTTAAGAACCTCAACGATCAGTTCATTGTTACGTTCACGGTAACGGATGGCTATGTCGAGATCGAAGAAGCGGAAGAACAGCCGAGCGATCCCGTAGAAAACGCGGACAACTAATCTTATTTGAGCAGGTATTGAATTATGGCTATGACGGACATCGTTATGTCGCGTGAGGACGCGGCGAAAATCGACGCGACGAACATCCGGCAGCTTTGGTATCGGTTCACGGACACCATTCAGCATCGAGAATTGCTTTGGAATCAGTACGAGAAAGAATCGGAAACGCAATCGGCGTTGCTGTCCACGGACGATTTTACTGTATTCGCTCCAATCGCTCGATACGCAACGAATATCGCCGCGGGATATTTCATCGGAAAGCCGTGCAAGTATTATTCTCGGATCACGCAAACGGCAAAAAGCACGGAGCTTCCGGGCGGCGGCAAGCGCGTCGCCTTTGAGGACAGAACCGACATCGAGCCGGAAAGCCGGAAAGAAATCGAAGCATATCTCAAAGTGTATCGCGCTGTTCTGCGCCGCAATCACGAGGACGACGAAAACATGGAATTGGCGCGGAATGCGCTGATCCACCGCGTCGCTTACGAGCGAGTATATACGGTCGCCGATTCCGAAACGGGAGCAACGGAGATCAGATTTAAGTCCATTGATCCGAAAAAATGCGTTCTTATCAAAGATTCCTCTATCGAGCGCAATCCCGTCGCGTTCATCGGATGCGAACAGTTTGTCGATCCGTTCACATCGCAATCCGCGTATCGGTATGAACTTATCACGAAAGATAGGCACAAGTTCTACGAGTTCCGCGGAGAGACAAGTCAGGCAGGCGGCGTTCCGCATGGAACCAACAACGACGGCGACATGCAACCGTTTGCTTCTTACGATGCGGACGAAGGCACCCTGAACCTCGAAAAGCTCGTCGGCATCCCGATTATCGAGTACAAGATGCCGGAAAACAAGGGCTTCTTTGAGGATTGTGTTCCGCTTATGAATGCTCGTGACGCGCTCTTGCAGAACCTTCGCAATACGTTCAAGTATAACGACGAAGCGATCCTTATGCTGATCGGTTATTCAAAGCCGACGGACGATAAGGGCATGGAAGAACTGCGCACCGGCATCGAAAAGTTCAAGATGCTGTTCCTCGGCGAGGACAACAAGGTTCAATGGTTGTTGAAAGACCTGCCGATTGATTCCATCGTCGGCTACTACAACATTTTGTCGCAGGACATCTTTGCGATGCTCGGCATCAAAAACCCCGTCAAACAATCCGAGGTCTATCAGAACATCACCACGGTTCGGTATCAGAACTACGGTATGGAAAACACGATCATCGGCATGGAGCGCACGTTTGAGCGTTCGCTTTTGGAGGGGCGCGCGCAGATCATCACAAAGGTTCTCAATTTCATCAACAAAAAGAAATGGGATTGGGAATACCTCGACGTTGCATTTGAGCGCAACCTGCCGACGAGCCGCATTGAGGAAGCGCAGTTTATCGCACAGATGAAGGCAGCGGATGTCGTTGCGGACGAGGACATTTTGGATCAGGTGTCGTTTATCGAGGACACGGACGCAGCGGTCGCCCGCAAGCGCGAGCAGGACAGACGGGCGGCTTTGGAGCAAGCGAAAATGGCTGTCAAGGCGGCAAGCGAAAGAAAAGCCGATCCGAACGCCACTCTTGAAGAAGATGTGACGAACGACCGCAGATTGGACGATGCAGATGAACGTGTACGAGAAAGCAGACAAAAGAATCGCTGATTTCCTTGCGTGGATCGCGTTCAGCTTCAATTCGTTTCGAGCGCGTCTGAACAGGCGATCCGACACGCTTGCCGTATTTGACGAGTTGAACACGCTATATCAGCAAATCAACACTTACAGCCGCGAGATGTTCCTTGCCATTTTGCAAGATTCGTATGACGGCGAAGCGAAGCAGCGGCGCAGACGGTTCACGGAGGATTTCTTGATCGTGATCCTTGACGATCCGAACGATTTTACGACCGTTACCTACTCGAAAGAGCTTGAACGGAAATCAGAGCGCCTTTCGGAACAGCTTACCGCCGCCATCCACCGTTCCGCTCTTTCGGAGGACAGAACGAACGAAAACGGGGTGAAAATCCCGCTTGAAATCGAGATCAAGCGCATCTTCGATAAGGAATACGGCTCGCTTGCGCTGCTTTTCGATTCGTACATGATCGAGACCGTAGACACGGGGCGCGTATACGCCTTCGAGGACGACGGTGTGCGCCGTGTCCGATGGGTGACGATCCTCGACGGCAAGGAATGCGATTACTGCCGGTCTCTGAACGGTCATGTATTCCCGATCAACCGAATACCGACAAAGCCGCACCCGCGTTGCCGGTGCTTCACGATCAGATTTGATTAAGCCGCTTGCGGCTTTTTCTTTTGGACAGAGAAGTCCTTAAAACACACATAACGGCAGAGAAGCCGAAAATCACAAATCTACGGACAGAGAAGTCCCAAAAACACGAAAGGAACACTATGTCTACCATCAAAGAAAACATCAAAATCGACGGCTACGACCAAATGACACCGGAGCAGAAAGTCGCTGCCCTTGAAGCGATGCAGCTTCCGCAGCCGGATTTGTCCGGCTACATCAGCAAGGACACGTTCGACAAAAAAGTGTCCGAACTTGCCGCATCGAACCGCCGCGTCAAAGAGCTTGAAGGCACGAAGCTGACCGAGGAAGAACGGCTTGCAAACGACCGCAAGGCGTTTGAATCCGAAAAGGCGCAGTTCAACCGTGACAGAAACGCAATGACGATCAAAGGCATTTTCGCAGAGAACGGCTTGAAACCGGAAGATTATGCCGATTTCGACATCAGCGGGTTCGACGAAGCGGAAAAGGCAACAAAGTTCGCAAACGGCATCGTCAAGATGGCGAAAGCACAGCGCGACGCGGGCGATTCCGCGGCGCGTGACAAGCTGCTCGGCGGTCAGACACCGAAGGGTGGCACCACGCCGGACGCAGCCATGACTTTCCAACAGCAGTACGACGCCGCGAAGAAAGCGAACGACACGATGCTCATGGCAAAGGTCATTCGTAAAGCCAATGAGAAGGGTGTTTTCATCAACACATTCTAAAATTCAAGAAAGGACAAATGAATCATGGCTATCGCAACCACTTTTACCTGCCCGAACTATTCGGGTATGCTCTACACGAAATCCAACCGCGCCACCCCGTTCCTGAACGCAATCGGCGCGGCGGTCGTGTCCCCTTCCGTCGAGTTCCCTGTCAATCAGGAATACTCTCTCGGCTCCGCATCGCAGCCCGCGATTACCGAAACCGCATCTCTGACCGCGCCCACCGTCGCAACTATCACCCGTTCGCAGGCGTACAACGTCTGTCAGATCTTCCATGAAGCGGTCGGCACGTCTTACGCTCATGCGTCCAACATGGGCTATATGTCCGGTCTGAATCGCGCAGGTCAGCAGCCCGATCCGCAGGACGAGCTTGATTGGCAGATCGCCAAGACGATGGAAAAGATCGCGGCGAACATCAACTACACCTTCCTGAATGGCGTGTACAACAGGGCGGCAAACGACGGTCAGGCGAACAAAACCCGCGGCATCATCGCGGCTGTTTCCACCAACGCCGTTTACGCAGGCACCGCGCACACGCTGTCCAAGGCGATCCTCCGCAACCTGTTCAAGTCCGTGTTCAACAACAGCGGTATCGTCGATGGCGCGATCCTGTTCATGGATGCCGCGTCCAAAATCGCGCTTACCGCGCTGTACGAGGATAGCACGTCCGCGTTCATTCTCCCGAACAGCCGTACCGTCGGCGGCGCGTCCATCGACACCCTCGTTACCGATTTCGGCACCGTTGGCGTCGCCGTTGATCGTCATATGCCTGCGGAGAAGATTCTGCTCGCAAACACCGAGGTATGCCGCCCTGTCGAGATGATGGTGCCGTCCAAGGGCAATTTCTTCTACGAGGAACTTGCCAAGACCGGCGCAGGCACCACCGGTCAGATTTTCGGTCAGATCGGTCTCGATTACGGTCCCGAATGGTTCCACGGCGTTCTCGACTATTCCAAGACGAGCGCGTAAAAGAAGCGAGGTAAAAACCTATGACAAAGGAAACAGCCGTAACGCAGATCGTAGCGAACATTGCGACGCTGCGCGGCATCTCAAACAGCACGAAAGAGAATCAAATTCGCGTATATGCGAACCGATACTATGATTCCGCGTGTGCCTTTACGGGGTATTCCGAGCTGCCCGACGCGCTGCTTTCCTTTGTCGAGGACGCAACCTTGCAGGCGTGGATGAAACGCGGCTCGGAAGGTCTCAATTCTCAATCGGCGGCAGGCGTGTCCGAGCATTATCTTGACGTAGAATATTCTTTGCGTCAAAACCTACGCTACAAACGGAACCCCCTCTCTGCTGTTCACGCGGTCGGAAACGAGGTGTAGCCATGCGCGACGAAAACAAGAGAACGTACTACGTTGGAAAGCCGCAAAAGTCGCTTGACGGATATAACGCTACGTCCATCGTAGGGTATTCGGAACTCACGGAATACCAAGATGTCGTGAACGAAAACGCCGAATCTTCCGAAAACGACAAATTCGGAACGCGAGACATCGAGCGCGTCAGAATCGTACACGACGACAATGACGGCGACACTCCGAACGTCGAGGTGAACGATGCCGTATGGCTCGAACAACCTGCGGTCGATGCAAGCGGTTATTACCGCAAGCCGCCGTTCATCGTTGAATCGGTGCAGGCGTTCGGGCGGCATCACGTTTTCACGTTGAATCGGACGGTGAATGCAAGGTGATCCGCGTAAAGGTAAACGTCAAGCGAAGCGGAAATCTTGCTTCGCTCAAAGAACGGCTATTGCAAGGCGTAGAAACCGGCATGGCAATCGGCGGTGAGATTATGTCGCAAGCCGTAGAAGCATCGGCGAACGACATGGCGCGATACCCGACCGGCGAACTCGAAGCGTCCATTACTTACGATCCCGAATCTTCGGGCGTTGTAACAACGGGGCGTATTGTCGCAGGAACGGATCACGCCCAACCGTTCAATTTCGGCGCAGGCGTCCATTTCGTTCCTTACGACGAAGCAGACGAGCGTATCAAGGCGGGGCTTTATCCGCACATCAAGCCAGTATACGGTGACGAAACGGCTATGGCAGCGAACGCACCGTCTACGTTTTGGTCGTCGAACGTGACATCTCCCGCAAACAGGCAGCCGATTGGTTATCTCGTTTCGTCCTCTCCTCACCCATTTATGGAGGAAGGGTTCAATGCCACAAAGGACGCGCTTGTGCAGGAGATCGCAAATCAGATCGCTGCCGCGACGGAAAGGTAAAACATCATGGTAAATGAAGAATCCGTATTGAAGAACGCGATTGCGTATCTTGCAGAGACCTTCGCGGAGGACGGCGTTCTCGTTCTCCCAAAGAACCAAGAGCGCCCACCGTCCATTCCATGTATCACTATCGTCGTTTCCACGAGCGAAGCCGTGCATGGGATCAACAACGAGATATTGGCTACCGTGAGAATCCACGCGACCGTCTATGCGTCGAACGTGTATGCTCCGTTCGGAGATTCCGACGGCGTTATGACGATTTTTGATAAGCTGAACGTGGCGATGGCGGCACGGCACTACTCCCGCATCAACCAAACAGAGCCGTACAGAAACGCACAATACGGTGTGTGGAACAAAGACGGCTATTTTACCAAAAAAACGAACGAATTTTAAGAAAGGAAATCGAAAGCAATGGGTAAATATCAAGCATCCGTTGGTCTCAGAATGTTTTGGGCGGCTACCTATGCCATGTCGTCCGCTACGGAGATTGACGGTCTCACCGATACGCCCGATAAGGGCGGCGACGCAAACGACATCACCGTCAACATCATCTCGCAGAAAGAGGTCACGCACCTTGCAGGGCAGACAGACGGCGGCGGTCTGATGGAGTACACGTTCGTTCCCGACTTTACTCCGTCCACCGGCAACGTGGCTGTCATTCACAACGCCATGCAACAGACCGATTCGATCTGGTTCTACGAGGAGTACGCGGAGGGTTCTATGTCCACCGGTCAGACGCCGACCTATCAGCCCGGTCCCGGCTTCCTCTACAAGGGCAAGATCAAGTCCATCAAGGCGGGCGGTCAGTCCGGCAACAGCGCACAGAGTGGCACGTTCACAATCGAGCGCGAGGGTACGATCTACGAATCCACCGGTGGCGCAAATCCGACCTACAAGGATTTCTTTACCGGCAAGACCGCATCTCTTTCCTAAATAACGACAAAGCCGACAGGGGGGTAAAAACTATGTATCAAATTGCTTTGAAAAACAAGACCATCACGCTCACCGCCCGCGCGCGGTATTACCGCGAGTTCAAAATGGCGCTCGGCGTTCAAAACCTCAAAAATGCGTTCTTCGCGGCATACGAGAACATCGACGTGGATTTCCTCGCCGCATGGATCAAGTATTTCGCGGATGATCGTGACCTTGAACTCGGAGAAGCATACGACATCCTTGACGAAATGGTTGAGGACGGTCGCAAGCTTTACGACATTTACGCGGATGCGGCTGATTTCCTGAACGGTATGGGTTTTTTCGGGAAACTGGAAGTCGGCGACAAGCGTACAATCGCCTACTTCGAGGACAAAATGAACAAGATCGACATCGACAGCAAGGTAGCGTCGGCAATCGACACGGCGGTGTCGGAGTACACGACGCAGGCAGTTACCGAGCAGATGAAGAAAGACGAGAGCAAGAGCCGGAAGAAGTAACTTCGCTTCTTGCGCCGTATGTCGATGCGTTGGATCAGTTCTTGCGCGACGCGCAGCTTGCGTCCGATTACGACGATTTCCTGCAATTACTCGAAGAAAAAGCGTGTGGATTCGGTATGCTCCCATGTCAGTTTTGGGACGAAGAACCGTTTGACACGCTTATTTTCGTGGAAGCTCGGTCGGATCAGCAACGCCGAAACGATTACAATGTCGCGCAGATCACGGCGCAGATGAACGGTGTAAATCTTGCAAATATGTGGTTGAAAAAGGGGCAGAAGCCACACGCATACCCGTCGTTCTACGAGGTTTACGATATGGACGATCCCGATCAGGAACAGGTCGATCCGATGGAAGCCCGCAGACGGCAATTACGAGCGCAATATGCGCATTGATAGGTGGCAAATATGGCAGTTACAGTAGAAGAACTCCAAATCCTGCTGTCCTGCGACGCGGCGCAAGCCGAAGCTGTCCTTGATGCAATCACAAAGAAAGTGGATGGCGCCGTCAAGAAGATGCAGGGTAAACTTGACGGCGCTATGGACGGCGGCGGCACCGGCGGCAGCAAAAAGCAGACGTCGTATTATGACGCTCTCGTGAAGAAAATCTCCACCGCAAGGGAGAAAATGAACGAAGCACTTTCCGGTATGCAAGCCGGAACAGAAGGTGCAGACGTCAACTATAACCATTGGTCGCAACAGGTAGATTCGCTTACAAAGCGTCTCGAAAAGCTGCGCGATACCCAAAAAGACGTGAACGAGACGGCGGCAGAAATGCGCGACATCCCGATTCAATATCCGCAGCAGGGCAAAGGCGGCTATCAGCCGTGGAGCAGACCGGTTGAGAACTGGCAGGCGTCGCGGGAACGAAGCCGCGACGCCATGCGTTACATCGAATCCGATCAGCGTCAGGCGTCCCGTGTCGATACCGAAAAGCTCGCATACGGAACGCCATACGAAAAGCTGCACGAGCAGTTCGTCCGCGCAAGCGAAAAGGTGGACGAGCTTGCCGCAAAGCTCCGTCAGCTTCAAGAAGAAGGCGGCAGCCCCAAAGCAATCGACGCATTGGAAAGCAAGCTCGAAACGGCGTCCAACAAAGCCGACCGTCTTGCGGAAAAGATGGCAAAGATCGAGGACAAGGCGACCGGCGGCAACGGCGCAGGCGAGGACATCAAACAGACCGGCGACGCTGCGCAGGAAGCTACGCCGAAGATCGAGAGCTATAACCGCGCACTCGGAAAAACCTCGAAAGCGCAAGGTCTGTTTTCCCGAATTGGAAAAGCATCTCATAAGATGTTCGATAAGTTCGGTCACTCGTTCAAAAAGCACGACGGGCTTCTGTCGCAATTCGGCAAAACGCTGAAACGTGTGATTATGCGAATGCTCGCGATGGCGCTGATCCGCGGTACGCTACGAGCCATCAGCGAAGGCATGACACTTCTCGGAAAGGCAAGCAATGAAGCGCAAAAGCAACTGAACCGCTTTAAGGCGATGGGAAACAGCGTCAAAACCGCGTTCGGCAGCGCCGCACTTGCCGCTCTTACCGCGCTTGCTCCCGTTCTTTATCAAATCGCATCTGCCGCTATTTATGCGGCAAACGCGATTGCTCGATTCTTCGCTGTTCTCGGCGGCGGCTCTTACTTTGCCGTGAACATGGCTGACAACTTTGACGACATTGGCGAAGCTGCGGGCGGCGCGGGCGGCAAAGTAAAAGGGCTTCTTGCCGATTTTGACGAACTGAACGTGATCGGTCAGCAAGGCGGCGGCGGTGGTGGAGGCGGTAGTCTTGGCGGCACTACCGTTACAGAGGAAACCCCGCAAAGCATACTCGCCGAACTGCTCAATAGTGGATTGTTCTTTGAAGCAGGACAGTATATTTCGGACGGTCTCGGCTCTATCAGCGAAAAAATCACAGCTTGGTTTGAAGAACTTGCGCAAAAGGACTACGGGACAAAATTCGCTCAATTTCTCAACGGCATCTTCTCGAAGCCGGAGAACTTTGAAAAAGCCGGTATCGCTGTTGCGACTGGAATCAACACGATTGCCGACATCATTTTTAATTTCTTCGATACATTCGATGCTGCAAAAGCCGCAGAAGCGTTCTCTCGCAAGCTGAACGCCATTGTTGACAACATCAAATGGTCTCGAATCGGAGAAGCGTTCGGTACGGGCGTTTCCGATATTTTCGAGTTTATCTACACCTTCCTTACGACGTTCGATGCGGAAAAGGCAGGGAAAAACTTGGCAAGTTGCCTAAACGGTATCGCCAATTCGATAAACTGGAAAACCGTAGGCGGCACGTTTAGCGCTGGCGTAAACGATGTGTTCGACATAGTATACGGGTTTTTCACAGAGTTCGATTGGAAGGGGCTGGCTCGTGATCTCGGCGACCTCCTTAACAGCGGATTCGGTGATATTGAATGGGGCAAGATCGGCGTTACAATATCGGAAGCCGCCCTTGATTTGATCGACTTTGTATCAGAGTTCCTTTTGACGTTTGATTGGGGCGGCATACTCGTAGCCCTTGTCGATTTGGTAGAAGGCATACTCGTCGGCTTGTTGTCTGATCCAACACGGCTATTACAAGCATTGGATCACCTTATTATAGGAATCGTGCGAGCCGTCGGCGATCTCGTTATTTCTGCAATCGCTTGGCTTGCTGATAGCATTTTCGGACCGGCAGAAGATTTACTGTTCGGTGGCAGACAGGAGCGTTGGACAAGCGAATGGGACGCGCTTATGGATTCGTGGGTCGGTTCTGTCGATCAAGCTGCGGACGAAATAAGGGGCGACATTGGCATCACGGCAGACGCGACGGAAACAGCACTCAATCGGTCAAGCAGCGCAATCGAAGGTGGGAGAAAGAGTCTCGAAAAATACGCAAAGTCGTTTGACAAAATCCCGTCGAGCAAAACTACGAACATCAAGGTAAACGTCACTACGACATCTTCCGGCAGTGGCGGCGGGAGCGGAAGCGGTACGACCGTTCGCCCGACTGTCAACGTCAATATGGCGATGGCGTCCGGCGGTCTTGCGTATGGCGAAACGCTTGCGCGAATCGGCGAATACCCGAATGCGCGGAGCAACCCGGAGGTCGTCGCGCCGTTGGACAAGCTGCAAGGCATCCTTGAACGCTCCGGCGGCGGCTCGAACAGCAAGGACGTTCGGGAACAGAACGCGCTTTTGCGTGAGCAGAATCGGCTTTTGCAGATCATTGCGAAAAAGAAGCTCGAAGTATCGCCTACGCCGGAACTCGGACAGGTCGTTACGAGAGCGCAGGCACTTTATGGGGAGGTATAACACCTCCCCTCTTTTTGTAGGAGGACACTCATGCAGACATTTACGCAATTCGGATTGAGGATCGGAAACGACTATATCCCCGATCCTTCGACCTTTGAATACACCGTTTCCGATCTCGATTTGAGCGCGGAACGCGATTCAAACGGGACGCTTCACCGCGACCGTGTTGCCACAAAGCACAACTGCAAGATCAGCTACGATGCGCTGACGTACCCGATTGTCAAAGAGATTCTTGGGCTTATCGCGGACGCGGAGTTTTCGTTTTCGTTCATTCGCCCCGACACCTTGCAGGAGTACACGGGAACGTATTATGTCGGCGACCGCACAATGAAGGTCATAAACGCATTGGACGAGCCGTGCAATTGGCTTTGCGATCTTTCGTTTGACCTTATAGAGTATTGAGGTGATTTTATGGTAACAGTACCCACACTTTTTCATACCGCCTGTAAAGCGCAATCTCCGAAAACGAGAATCCGCATTTACCTGATCGACAGCGGCGTGGATTGCACAGACGATACCGACGTACAGACGAACGGTGTACTTTTGAAACGCAACTCCACCGACACGGACAGCAACGGTCGCGTGAACATTACGGCTGCGCCGGTCACGTTCACCGAATACTACAACCCGAACACGAACATCGAAATCGGCAGATGCCCGTCGAATACCGTCAGCATGGTATGGATGAACGATGATGGCGCGATTTCCGCAATTCCGTTCGACGTTTATACGCGGTGCAAGATTTTCATCGACCTTTGGATGAACAACGCATGGCAGCCGGTTCCGATGGGCGTGTACATGATCGAAAAGCCGAAGCGTCTCAAAGCATCGAACGTCAGCTTGACGCTATACGATCAGATGAAAAAGCTCGATGCACCGGCGGGAGATTGGTTCAACAATTGGCTGATTTACGGTCAGACAGGTCTCACGTTCTCCGATTACGTTGATTCGATGTGCTACTTGCTCGGAATCCCATATTTCGATTTATCCCTGCAAGAGCTTGCAAATGAAGGTTATGCGTTCATGGAACCGCCATTCGATGCGTCAGAAATGACGTACCGTGATATTTTGGAATACCTTTGCGAGGCAAACGGCGCGTGCGCTCGATTTGACAGAAATGGGCGGCTCGTATTCTCGACGTGTTTTGATTTCACGACCGGCACAAGAAACTATGGGTATTCCGATGAGGATGGCGTGTTCGACTACTCGGAAGCGGAGTACACCGCGCAAGCCGTAACGGGCGTTACGATCAATTCGTCTGTTGACGACGTAGGCGTTGTCAGCGGATCGGGCAACATGTATCTGATCTCCGAAAATGCTTTTTTGAACGCGCTGCCGGACAATCTGACGGCGCAGGACTTCGCAGACGCGATTCTGCGGAATTTCGGGTATTCAAGTTCTTACATTCCAACGTCACTTCGAGCTGTCGGCGATTGGTCTCTTGAAGCGGGTGATGTCATTTCCGTAACGTTTGCCGGAACCACGCGACTTATCCCGGTCATGCAGCAACAGCTTACATGGATCGGCGGTTCTGTGATTGCCACGATTTCCGCGACCGGCGACGAAACGATGCCGAAGATGGCAAGCAAGTCGATTCGTCGCACGATTCAACAGAACCGCGAGATGTACACGCTCAAAGTCACGAAGGTCGGCAGCGACGAGGTGATCGCGTCCATCAACCTGTCCCCCGAACAGATTACCATCGACGCATCGAAAATCTCCCTTCTCGGTTACGTCACGGTCAACAATGGGTTTTGGATCGACCAAAACGGAAAAATGGGCGCAACCGGAGCAGAAATAAACGGCAACCTTGAATCGACAAACGGAAATGATTCGGTTTCGATCAGCGGCGCGAGAATTACTGTAAAAAAAGGTAACGCAAATACGGTAGCTATCGCCCCATTTACCTCTGAAGGAATAGCCGAAGGTCTGCTTTGGCTATACCATGGTGGCGTCCCGATGTTAAAGCTTGAAGGCGACGGTCATATTTATTCTCTTGATTCAAACGGCAAAGTGCGATCTCGTATGCAAGATAAAGGATTCTTTGTTATTGCAGCAGATGGATCGACGCATCTTGTCGACCTTTATTCAGATGGTAATTACACAAGGGGAATCCTTCGGAACGCCAACGGAAACGGGAACATAATGATTGATCTCATTTGCGATACAACGAACGGTCAAATCGAGCTAAATTCCGCAGGCGGCGTACAGCGCAATTTCCTCGGTGCCGGTCGCGTCGGCTGCTATGACACGAACGGAACGGAGAAGGCACGTCTTACCTACGAGAACAACGGAACGCTGAATCTCGGCGGCGTGACAATGACGTCCGCGCAGCTTTCACGGCTTTTGCAGCTTATTTAACGGAGGATATACAGTATGCAATCCAAATGGAAAGTCACATCGAACTTGCAGCATACCTGCGGCGTCGTGAAGATTTTTCACGGCAAACAGTTTGATGCAAACACAAGGTACATCGAAGCGACGATCATGGACGGCGATTCTGCCTTTACCATGCCGTCCAACCCGAAATTCATGGTCGGTATTCGGCAGGCAGACGGCACGGAAATGGTCTACGACGCGATCATAACCGCAACGCCTACGCTCGGTCTCGTCGTAACCGTCGATACGGCAACCTATATGTCGCACGGCGCGATCAATTCCACCTTCACCTTCGACGGCACGAACTGGAAGCGCAGCGGAACGGTCGTCGATCTGTCCGCATGGGGCATTACGATTGTCAGCGGTACGCCGTCGAACGGCAATACCATCGTGATCGCTACAACGTCTGCCGTGACGTATTCAAGCAACGTCGTGACGTTCGCCGTACACCCGAATCTGTTCCTGACGGCGGGCGACGGCTGCGCGGAACTGTACATCTGCGACGGCGACGAGATTATCAGCACATTCGTCTATACGGTTCGCGTGGAAAAAGCGGCGGCAAATCCGAACAACGCCGTTGCTTCTACCTCATTTGCCGTTATCACCGCGCAAATCGAATCGTATGTGAATGCGTGGCTTACGGCACATCCCGAAGCAACGACGACCGTACAGGACGGCTCGATCACGGAAGCAAAGCTCGCCGCCGCACTCAAAGCAAAGCTGCTTCGCACGATTTCCGTAACGGACACATCCACTACCATCGCATCCATTGCTTCGCAGCTCAACACCATCAACGCGAACAGCGAACACGTCCTGTTTGATGTTTCTGCGCTCGGTGCGCAGATGTACCTTTGCACGATCTTTATAAACGGATCGAACTATAAGATTCTCGATCTTGTCAACGGTCGGCTTGCGGAAGGCACGTTTGACAATACCTCTCTGCTTACGATGGCGATTGCGCAGGCGTCCGACCTTGCGACACAGGCACAAATCGACGCATTGCAGGGCGAGATCGACGAACTCGGCGGCAAGACCATCCTCGAAAACTGGGATGCTCTCGGCGATCTGATCCTTTCCGGCAACTCCGAAAGCGTTATCAGCCCCGGAGATAAGACCAACATTCATTGGCTTGCGTCTGCCATCGGAACGACGTCGCACGGTCTGACCGTTTCCTGCTCGAACCTTCATACGTTTGCAAACGGCGTAGGCGAAGCGGAAGCAAAGGATTACCTCTTTGTCTACGATGGCACGAATTGGACGCTTGACGGCGAAACGGTCGATCTTACAGATTTTGCGCTTACCGTGACCGGCACCCCCTCCACGGGAGAGGTTATGGACGTAAAGACCACTATCAAATCCGTGTCCTACACGTTTACGTCATACGACACCGTAGAAGCCGCCGATGCAGATGTGCCGCATAATTGGTGTGTGGAGCAGACATACGCGCCCGACACCCGCGTTTTCGACAACTACGAATCGCTGTTTTGCGTTCAGGCAAACAAGTCGATCCCTGCGGGAAAATACTACATTCCAATGCGTTCGTACCGATCCAACAAGACGTTCAACGCTTGCTTCACGCTTTCGGCAGCCCTCGGCTCCACGACGAAGATTCAAGCCGCCCGCGCTGCTTCTTCGAGCATGAGCGCACCTGACGCTACCGGCTCCACGATCGGCGGCGCATATCTCGTAACGTCCGTTCAGCCGAAGGTGTACGGCGAAACGACAAACGTAGGAAGCGCGATTGCCGTGACGTACCTTTCCGACGCAGACGCGGCTTCCGGCGGCTACACGAACCTTAACACGCTGAACACAAGCGGAAACACCGTATTCGTGGTTGGCAACCTTGACACCGCCGCGCTCGGCAATAACGGATGGGCGTTCGCCAACCTGCGCCAACACCTCAACGACGACAGCAAGGACGGCAGCTACACGCCGACACACGATAACGACATCGCGGCTGCATATAACCGTCAGTCCGGTTTTCTATACGCGCTCGATCCCCGCGTCCGTCGGCTGATCCAAACCGCAAACGTAAAATGCGTTGCGGGCTACGGCAACACGGACGTTTATCCGCAAGGTCAGACTTACACCGTGCAGGACGACGTGTTCCTGCTCTCGATGGTGGAGATGGCTTTCAATCTGCAAACGACCGAAGGCGAAATGACCGATCTCTATGGTCTTTACACCGACGGCGTTCTTACAAACGATGCTGTTGTTGCAAGGGCGAAATACAACAAGTCGGGCGGTACGCTCAATACTTACCGTTGGAGCCGCTCGGCTGTCTCCCCCAACGCGAGCGGCGCCCGGGTCGTCACCGCGTCGGGTGCGAACAACAACAGCAACGCGAGCAACGCCTACTACGTCGCTCCCGCTTTCATCGTCGGGAAGAAATCTACAAATCAGTAAATCGCCGAACGTCAGTTCGGCAGAAAGGATAAGGAAATCAGATCATGGCGCAGCGCGTGGATCAGCGTGATCCGACAAGGACAGAGTTGGAAGCGTACAACAAGGCGCTGAAACTGAGCGATCATGTTATGAGCGTATGCAAGCCAAAGGATAAAAATCCCAACGCCTGCCACATACCGAAGCGCAATGCCGGAATCGGTCGGATTCTGATGGAAGCGGCTGTTGAACTCGGAGCCGACATACTGGAAGCGAACGAGCTTTACGTCGGCGCGAACATCGGGATCGAGCAGCGAAAGCAAAACTACGCTGACAGGATCGCCCTGCAAGAACACGCAAAGCGTCTCACGTTTCGCATGGAGCATATCTTCCGAATCTTGTACTTTGACAAGCCGTTCGCTGAAAGCACGACAAAGTACATGATGGATTTGATTTGCGAAACGCGGGCGCTACTGATCTCATGGAAAGAATCTGATTCAAAGATGTTAAAGTCGATCTCGACTTGACAGGGGTGTTCGTTGATGATGCGCGTGTCGCTTTTAGGCGGCTTCGACGTCTATCCGCTCGGCTAACTCCACCAACGCGAACAACGCCCGGAACGTAACCGCGTCGGGTGCGAACAACAACAACAACGCGAACAACGCCAACTACGTCGCTCCCGATTTGATTTCCGACAATCACTTTGCCTGATGTTAGTACCTCTTGAACAGCGAAAGCCCGCGCTGATTGTCGGTGATGAAAGGAACGAGCATCCCGCCGAAAGGCAAACGGAAGCCACGGACATTTTATCCGTGTGCGGGATCACTCCCTTGTTATCAGCGGAAACGAGAACGCACCGCCGTGTCGGTTATAAAAACAGCGTTTCTCGTTTCCACATGATGACAATGAGCAAATGCAACGCGATTTCAAATGCGCTTCTTGACGGGACGTATAAACCGCAGAAAGGCGAAAGGCACGAAGTATTTGAGCCGAAGTATCGCATTACTGTCTCGACAAAGTACGCGGATCGCGTTCCGCAATCTTCGTTTGTAACGAATTACTTTTATCCGAAGGTCATACCGAACCTTATTCAAAGCAACTGCGCCTGCATGAAAGGGCGCGGTGTTGACTATGCAAGAAGCATCTTCAAGGAAATACTGCGCAACGCGAACGAGAACGATTGCTGTCTGAAAACAGATTGGCATGGATTTTTCGCGTCCATCTGCCACGAAGATTTGAAGAACGAACTGTTCCCGTTCTTTTTCGACGAATGGGCGCGGTGGTATTTCTCTTTGACGGTTGACAATTCGAGTTGCCCAGTCGGTATCGACCTCGGCAGCGAAGTCTTTCAGCTTTCGGC
The DNA here is from genome assembly GCA_017554455.1 of Clostridia bacterium. GTDB lineage: Bacteria > Bacillota > Clostridia > Christensenellales > CAG-138 > UBA3792. Next base: position 26,722 of record JAFZIH010000103.1, read on the forward strand.
GACAAGCTTTCCGCACCGAATGGACAGATTGATAGACGATGGTTCGTTCGTCCGCTATCAAGACGATTCCGTTTACGTCGGAACGCTCGAACGGTGCAAAGAGGTTTTGCAGATCATCAGATCGGAATCCGACCGTTTGCACTTGCAGCTTTCCGAACGCAAAACATTCATTCAGCCGATCAGCCGACCGATTCACTTTTTAGGATTCAGCTATTTGCGAAAGCCGACCGGTCGCGTCACGGTGAAGCGATTGCCGGACAAAATTCGCCATGAACGGCGCAAGCTGCGACGGATGGTAAAGATCGGCGTACCTGATGAATGGATGGATGCGCATTGGACGTCTGTTCGCGCCTGCCTGATAAAAGGATCGCGCTCCGATCTGCACAAAATGGACAAATTTTACGAAAGGGTGAAAACGCATGATTCCGATTTATAAAACTGATCTCGAAAGGGAGAACCGCGACAAAGGAACAGACCTCAAAACCATGCTCACCTCGGAAGCAACCGACGAGGAGGTCAGCATCGAACTGCTAATCCGCGAACGGTATTCCATGAGCCAAGAGCTTGCGATGCACCGAAAGAAGCTGATGGGAAGCGAGGACACGGCTGAATGGAACGAATACTGTGCTTATGTGCAGGAGTGCATCGACCGCGTTCGCAACGCGGAGCAGGAGTAACGCCGTGAATGACGAACAGATTACCGCACTTTCGGATTCCGAATTGGTCGATCTCCTGCGCCGTGTATCGGAAGAATTGGAACTGCGGCTTATGCAAAGAGCCGAGTAACGGAGGTATGTTATGGCAAATGTGACAGACTTTGATAAACAGGTCGAAATTCAAGTCCTAAATCACTCCATATATGTATGGGGCGCAAGCGGGCAGCTTTGCAAGGACGTAAATGAGGAGTGGATCAGAAAAAAGGAATCGAGGAACGAAAACGGGAAACACGCCGATGAAGCTGTCAAAGCGTGGAAAGCGGTTATGGCTTCCCCTTACAAAGACGTTGCGCGGTGCTTCGATTGTTCCGGCTTCGTGTCGTTCTGCCTTATTCAGGTCGGTGCGCTTGACAAGCGGCGCGATTGCGACGGTCTTTATGACCGATGTACTCCCCTTGAAAAGCCCGAAAACGGCGCTCTCCTGTTCCGCGTGAATGCGTACAACCCGAACGACGAAACGCACGTCGGCGTTTACATCGACGGGAAACAATACCACGCAAAAGGACGCGCTTACGGTACGGTCGGCGAACCGTACCGCTCTGATTTTTGGGCGAAAACCGCGTGGTTCAAAAACCTCGAACGCGATGAACCGCAGCCCGAACCCGAGCCGCAGCCGATTCCGACGAACGAATACGTCCGCGTGAAGGGCGGCTCCGTCCGCGTCCGTGAAGGAAACGGCACGTCCACGCGCTGCATCGGGATCGCGCACAAAGGCGACGAGTTCCCGTGCCTCGGACAAGCCGATGCGTCGCCGTATTGGTATGAGATCGAATACCGCGGGGGAACCGCGTACATCACCTGCAATCAGCGATATACGGAGGTCGTCTACAAAGCATGATCGAAAACATGATTTTACTTTCGGAAAGCGCCGCCGCACAGACGCCTATGCAGGATTGGCAAATCATAAAGACGATCCTCCTGCTCGGCTCGATTGCGGCGGCGATTGGAGGAATAGCGGCATTGATCGCAAAGATTGTAAAAGCCGTAAAAAAAATTATCGACTACTTCGTCTGCTTACGGAAGGACGTTGACACGCTCGTAAAGCATGACGGGGAGCAGTACAAGGCAATTCTACGCCTTACCGTGATGAACGAGAATATGCCCCTTTCTGAACGAATCTCCGCAGGCAAGCAGTACATCGAATTGGACGGAAACGGCGACGTCCGGCACTACTACGAGACGCAACTGAAACCCTACGACCACATCGAAAGAAAGGAGGAATAAAATGAGCGACAAAACTTTTGACGCAATTCGGCTCGTTGCCGAACTGATCCTGCCGATCTCCGCGCTTATCTCCGGTCTCACCGAAGTATGGGGCTTCGCGTATGGCGTGGAAATCGCAGCAACGCTCGTTCTGCTCGATACGTTCGCGGGCGTGTTTGTAGAGGTTCTTCGCAAAATCTACAAGAAGAAGCAGATGGAAATAACTGAATAATTGAAAAGCAATACCACCTCACGACGAGGTGGTATTTTTTATTTCCGGCATTTTGTAAATGATCCTTGTGATCCGCTTTCGCATCGCTGCTCGTCCGTTGTATTCGCAGCCGATTTCTTCGCATATCCGCATCGGCGAAAGTCCGCGGACGAATTTGCAGTACAGGATCAGCTTGTCCGTTTCCGAGATCGGCGCTCTCTCGATGTAACCCGTGACCGCCGAAAGTGCTTTGTACACGTCCCCGATCTTGCGGTCGATCTTCTCGACGCTCTCCGTCAGCTTTACCGCGGAATCTCCTGTCGCGTCGCTCGTCGATCCGCTTTGCACACTCGTACCGAGGTCGCTTCTGCTGACGTGCAATCCAAGTATTTCCTCACGTTGTTGGTATAATCGTCGCAGCTTCATTTTTTGGGCGGTATAGCTTGACAGAAATTTGTATTTCCGGCTATACGCATCTTCCATCTATCGCCTACACCTCCTCAAAGTCATTCGGATATGTCAGTTGAAGAACCTTCTGCACAACGCCCGCGTTTGTCCCGATGCACGATTCCTTTTTCAGCTTCAAAAAGGCGTCCGCATACTTTCCGCGCAGCTTTATCGAAATCACCCTTTCGTTTTCTTCCTCCTCATCTCGCTTTTCCATTCCGTAAACGGCAAGAAGCACATCGGGAGAATATACGTTTTTCGGCTCGATGTCAAGACATCTGCAAACCTTTTCAAGATCGTCCAACGGCAGCATCGCCGTTCCCTGCACGACCAACGAGAACGTCGGACGCGGGATTCCGAATCTTCCCGCCAAATCTGCCTGCGTTATACCCTTTGCCGACAGGACTTGCCGCCATCTGTTTTTGATTACCATTCGCACCTCCTATATGTATGATTATAATGATTGTAACGCACCTTGCAGCCGTTTTATCCACTTTGATTCGTGATTACCTATCCGAGACGTAAAATCGCGTTTCAGAGCGTCACAGGCGCATTATCTCATTGACCTGTCTTTTCTCGCTTTTCGCACTCTGTTCTCGATCTTCCGGTCCACCTCGTAGACCTCCACTTGCCTTTCTATGTATCGCTTTTCTCGCAGCTTTCTGTTCTCGTCGGCGTATGCTTGATACCTCTCGCAAACTCCGTGACATTCCGGCGATCTCTCCCGACAATCTCTGCACGGCGCTTTCATTGCTCTTCTCCGTATACGGCAATAAACCAATCTCCCGGCGCATCATCGCCGTGCTTGATACATTCTGCTTTATCCTTTTCCGTCATTTCCCTGCTTTCCGTTGATGTAACAACGTACCCTGCTCTTTTAGCTTGCGCGATCAGCATAGGCATGAAATAATCAGCCATATAGAAAGGACAAGACATACACATCATTACTTCTCTTTTTCGTTTCTTTCCCATATCTGTCACCTTCCGCAGATCGACATCTGCCGATCCAGTTCCTTTTTCAGACGCACGTTCTCGTCTTTCATCTCGTCATACAATTTGTTTGCCGTAGCCCATGCGGATTTCCATTTTTCCGTTTCTTCTGCTTGTTTTTCAAGCGCAACAGCCGCTTTCCAAAGCAACACCTGATGGCACATTTTGCATTCGCTCGGACTTTCTTCGTCCCACGGTGCCTTGCATCCGATTTCTTCTTGACCTTCGCCGTTGCAGTCGTGCGTTGCACAGTACATCAACAGCTTTATGAGATTCATCATTCGTCAGTCCTCCTCATATTCGCTGTTCAGATACCGTATCAGGCAATCATAATTGCAAGCGTCCGTGCCGTTCTCTCCCTGCATAACGCCGCATATCGCCTCGGCTGCTTTCAGAAAGCCGTTCAGCAGGGGATCGCCGTCCTCGTCAAGCGGCAAGTCTATGTCAAGCCCTACGTCAAACATCAACGGGCAGATGCGGTTCATATAGCCCCAACCCGCGATCTCGTCTATGCTCGCGTTCGTACCTTTTACCTCGTTGCATTTCTCCCATACCTTCATTCGTCGGCTCCGTCCTTCCCGTACTTTTTCCATGCGTCGATTGTTCCATCAATCATTATGCCGCCTGTTTTCTTGCGGTTCTGAATGAACTTGCAAACCAACGCCTGCCCGTTTTCCTCTGCTACGTCCTCGTTCATTTCAACATTTTCTTTCTCGCCGAACAGACCATGAAGATATTGCAGGTAGTGGACGAATTCGTGAGCGAGAACGCGCAATGTCGTACCGGTTCCGTACTTTGTCCCTGCAACAACGTGAATTTCGTTCTTTTCCGGTTCGTTGTCGTATGTGATGCAAACCCCGAAGCATGGGCGATCTCCGACGACAATGCTTTTCGCATACCAATGAAGATGAATCGGTATCTTTGGCACGTCGTATTCTCGGTAAAGGAAATTGATAAACTGCTTTACAACTCGCCTTGACTTATTCACACGCATCCTCCTTATACCAACGCAAGAAATCTTTGACGATCCACATATCTACGTCTCGAACCGTTAAATGCTGATCCGCAGACGCTTTCTGATATATGATGATGTAACTGAACCCGCGAATCGCCCGTATTGCTTCATAAGGCGTTCTCGGCTGCAATAAATGGTAGCCCCTACTTTCGAGAAATCGTTTCAGCGGATCAACGTGACTTTTGTGAAGCGTATGCCTATTCGCCATGCTCTCCATCCTTTCTCGCACCGCTTGCGCAGAAGAAATCCGAATCGAAACGATAAGGATTGTCACAATGACCTCTGTTCGCGCACTCGCCGCAGCGCGTCAACCTCTCAAACGATACTGCGTGGCGAATTTCAACCGCGCATATCTCCGGCTTCTCGATCCTCGTTTCTGGCATCGCTTTCACGATATACTCGTGCCCGTCCGAAACAACATCCATGATTGAATGTCCGATCCGTTGCGCTGCTCGCTTCGCCAACTCTGCAATGCAGTTTTTGTCGTCCAAATACATTGTCGGGATCGTCTGCGAAAACCCTATATTATCCGTTTCCACCGTCCTGCTCCTTTCCAAATCCTCTCCAACACGGTCTGCAATCCGCTCTGCCGCCAAGCTCGCAGCCCAGTTTTGTGTATGGTTCTCTCTGCTCTACCGTCACATGAGCGCAGATTTTACATCCGTCCCCAAACCACATCAATGCGTGAAGGTCGCTGACGAGTTTTTCAACATCCGCAAGCGGCTCGATGCTCTGCACCGCCGCAACCGCAGCTTGTCCCTCGTTGTGCAGAACGGCATGGACGGCTTCGTCCTTATAAATCAGCTCTCGCATTTTTACCTCCCCGTGCTTCCAAAGCCGCTGTCGCCGCGATCCGTGTCATTGCCCCAATCGCGCGTCTGCTCTGCTTCTACATACAGACACGGCTGAACGATCAACTGCGCGATCTTTTCTCCCATGTGGAAGATGAACGGTCGATCTCCGAGATTGTACAGCTTGACCTTGATTGAACCGGTATAGCCCTCGTCGATCACGCCGCCGCAGGAAACGATGTCGCTGTTTATGTTCAGCCCGGACTTGCTCTCGATCTTCCCATACGTCCCGTGCGGCAGCATGACGTGTACGCCGGTATCGAAAACCGCTGATCCATGCGGCGGTATATCCGCGCCGCGCCTTGCGTACAGATCAAGCCCCGCGTCTGTTCCGTGCGCCCTCGTCGGCATGACCGCGCCCCTGTCCAAATAAACTTTCATATGATCCTCCTAAAATAGTGATATTTGATTCTCGCTTTGAATCTCGATGTGGCGTGCCGCAATGTAGACCGGCGTTCCGTCATAATCGCGGTTGAGCATTCCACAGGCAAGGTAACGACCGCTCCAATCCGTCGCTTCGGATCGGCTGTCACCGTAAACCGTGCATTTCGTGTAGCTGCCGTCCCGCATCCGGCACTTCCGCAGATTCTTACATTCCTTGCACCTGCGATCCGGCACTCTCCCAAACCGCATATACATTTCGTTCGTTTTCCTTGCAGGATTCATGCTTGCTCCTTACGATATATCGTCAGCGCCCCACCTCGCTGCCCGTATGCGTTGTCCCTCGTCGGCTTTCAACGCTCCCACTTGCCTATTAGTTTTCGTCTTTATCGTCCGCGCACCATTTCCTGAACAGCTTGCGGATTCCTGCGCCGTACTCCGACCGAAGAATAGCCATTGCAAGACCTTTCTCCTTGTCGAACTCCTCGTTGTGGACCTTTACGACGGTCTTGGTGCCATCTTTCCATAGAACGATGGTCGCCGGAGGATTGAAGATCACGCGCTCGATGCAGAGCAAATAGCTATTTCCCGTTCTGTCTGCAAATGGATTCGGAATAGCGATCTGCTTTTTTTCAAACCTTGCGAGACGGTCACGTTTGATTTCTACCTCCATGCCCTTGTTGATGCCTTCCAAGATTACCGCTTTACACCAATCAACACCTACGCATACGATAGCAACCTTCGTTCCTTGAATTGTGATCGCAATATCGCCGGGTTTAAGTTCTTCCATACCGTACCTCACAGATCAGCCACGCAATCTTCTTCGTCCGTCGCGCTCTCCGGCAGCGCATCGAGAACAACAGTACCGATAGCAGGATCGCTCGCGCCGCCCTGCGGTTCGTACACCCCCCCGCAAGTGAAGATGTCCGGCTGTTCTGCCGTTCCGTGGATCGGGCGCAGGATGTATTCGCCGGTTTCCTCGTCGTAGACAAGCTCTCCGTTGTCGCTGTTCGAGCGACCTTTGATCTCGTCCTTGATCGGGAGCGTACTCGTGACCTTGTACGGGAAATGCGGCTTGCAGACCACGCGACCTTCCACCTCGACCTTGACAAAGGACACGTCGATCTTGATGTTTACCGCGCCTTCGTCAATTCCCTTTTCGTCCATGTTCTTCAAAAGACGCTGCATGACTTTGTGCATATCTTCCATCATCGGAGCGAACACCTTGCCGCCCATAGTGATTTTCTCGTTATCTTCCATTTTTTGCCCCTTTCTGCTTTACGCATGAATTGTAGTTATTAAGTTCTTTAACGCCCATACGAGCAGCCACGCAAAGCCGCCGAGTACGGACAGAATCAAAAGCGCGATTATGATATAAATCCCTCCGACGAGGAACGCGCCCCAAATGCCGTTTGCGATCTTATTCTTCACAAAAATCTACCTCTTTTCATCTTGTCGATCCACGTTACGCCAACAGCGAACGCCTGCCATACGTCGGCTGCAAATCCGTAGAAAAAATCCGGCTCTTTCTTTGTACCTTTTCCACTTGGCGTCCTTGCAAAGCGGTCGATCAACGCTTGCCGTATGTTGGCATCCTTCGCTCTCGCGCTTCCGCAAAGATTGATTTTCTCCTCGCCTCGCATGATGTAGTCGAACTTTCTTCCGCGACAGATCGCCAGTTCAACGAAGCGTCCGATCCAAACACAAGTGTCAAACACCGTTTTTCCTGCGGGCATTCCCTTTCCGTAATGCGCCACCATCTCGATCACCGCTATGTCGTATGCGCCACTTCCCAAGATTTTCCGCATTTCAGCGTTTTCGACTTTTCCGAAGTCCGCAGGTTCGTAACTGTCGCTGTCAATGACCGCGTACCCGCTTTCGGCGTTCCCCGGATCAACCGCCAAAACTATCACTTTCATAACCTCCTTTCGTTCGCAAATACTTGTCGCTACACGCTTCGGGCGAACGGTTGAGCATCTTTCCGATCTCTTTCCATGACAGCCCGTAAACGTCCTTGCACCGCATCAGCAGCTTTATATCTTCCGCTTTCCACAGCCGATACGTCTTGTCCTTTTTGAACTGCTTTGTGTCAAATCCGAGCGTGTTCAGCTTTTCCACGGTCTCGTCAATGGTTTTCAGATTCAGTTCCGCGATGATGCGAATCTGATGCCGCTTATCTGCTGCCTGCCGAAACGACACGGCGATCTCGCTGTCCGACATGATCCAACGCTTCTTTACGGCTCCCATCGTGGCATACCTCTTGTGACCGTGATGGGGCTTCTTCCTGCGTCTGCGACCTTGCGCCTTTTCATCAGCTCCCGCTTTTTGCGGCGTTCCTTGATCCTGCGCTCATAGTTGACCTGCAACTTGCAGTAGTCGCGCCAGTTCCGTGAAAAGAAGCTCATGTACCCGCCGCCGACGGCTGGACGTTTACGGTTCAGCCGTTCAAGCCCCGCGAGCTTCATCTTCGCCCGTGCCACGCTTCGTTTCAGCTTTCGCATCTGTGTCATGCTTCTGTTCTCCTTTCTTCGTTCTCAAATAATCCCATATCGGGCGCACGGTTATCCGCTTCTCCGATCCACCAATCAAAAATGTCCTGCCCGCTTTTCCATCGAAGATTTGAATCCAATCCACGATCAATCCGATTTTGCATCATCACGTCAAAACACCGCAGGTATTCGGCTTTGTATTTCGGGTATTGCTCGAAATCTCGCAGCATTCCCTTCCTGCCGCTCATAGGACATCCGATGCAACCAAGCCGTTTTCTCCCGTGGTCGTAAAGTTCACAATACGGAATGTTGTAGCGGCGAATGAACTCCCAAACATCATCATCCGACCAATCTATGATCGGGTTTACAAGAGTTTTTCTCGTCCTGTAACACGCTTCGACGGCTCTCCTTGATTCGTCGTTGTCGTCGTTCAGCACCACCCCCCCCCGAACGGTTGATCGAAAATTTGAATCTTGCACTTCGGCTATCTGCTCCGCGCCTTTCTTTGTGATAGTCGCAACACCTTGATTCTTTTTTCTGTTTCCACTTTCAGCCCATCGAACGCCTGTTATCGTTACTGTACCGTTGCCTGAGGATTCTTTGAGCTTTTCGCAGCAATACCGCATGATCCGCGTAGGCGGCGTGCATCTGTTTCGCAATAAAGACCACATCGTAACCGGCTTTCCGTCTCTGTCGTGTGGAATATCACGCCGAACATCCGGGTATTTTTCCTTGATGAATTTGACGAGTTCAGGAGGATCAACGCTCGTTACGTTGTAAACGGCTTCAAACTTGACCTGTGCCATCTTCGCAAGCGCAAGAATACATACGCTGTCCTTGCCTCCGGAGAACGCCAACCAATACGGACGATCCTGCGGTTCAAATGCTTGCAGACGCTTTATAGCTTCTGAAACCTTGTCTTTTTCGCCAAAGATGGTGATTTCGTTAAGCATTCCCGCCCTCCTGCAACAAATTGTGTTTCATGGCTTCATCGAGCGCGTCCCGTATGCTCGGCGGCATCATTGCGCGTTCACGCTCTCGGCTGTCCATCACGCGGTAGGCGTTCAGGAATTGCGCTCTTGCGACCGATACCGTCGCTTCGTCCTCGGAGATCGCCCACGATTTCAGCACTTGCGCCGATCCGACACAACGCTTGCAGATTTCCGGCAGCTTGTCGAACTCCTCGACGCTGTTGTACGCGCTGTTTTTCAACGCTTTCAGAACGAGCGCCCACGCTTCCTCGGCGGTGTCCCTGTTGTCCGCGATCCCCGCAAGCGCGTACCGTCTGATCTCTGCAATGCTCGGCGGGAAAGTGTTGTTGACCGCATGAGCCGATACAGCACGTTCAGCCGCGTCGAACGGAATATCCTCCAACAGCGTGTGCCATGCGTCGCGCATATGCGCATCCGCTTCTGCGAACCTGCCTGCCTGCGTGTAGATGGACGCGATCAGAGCAAACAGCTTCAAGACCTCTTTCTTCGTCATGGTTCAATCCTCCGTTTCTTCGTAAAGCCGTTTGAGATTCGCAAAACGGTCTTTCTTTACGCCCGCGCCCTTGACGGGGCTGTTCCGCTCCCACGTCCTGACGGCAGCTTGCCAATCTTTCATGCGCGTCTTACCGACCATCCATCCGTTGCTCGTGTAGTGGTCGATGAACGCCTGCGGATCAATTCCGTTCCTCCTGCTTTCGCAATAGTCCGAGACCATCTGCAAGGTAGGCGGTATTACGTTCCTTGACGGTTTTACGCTCTGTGTTACTACGCTACTCCGTGAAGGTACGGTAGTAGGTGTGCTGCTTTCGTTCCTCACCGTAGTAGAGTTCATTTCCGGCTTTTGGGGAATACTCGGAGTAGAGTTCCTTAACGTAGTAGGATTATTTATATCTATATATTGTTCTGTATTCATTCTGAACCGTTCTGTATTCATTCTGTTTTCAGAACGGGCAATCCTCGCTCTGCCTGCCGATGCAACGTGGTTTTCGTATTTCTGCCTTTGCGCATCAATGCTTTTCTTTACCGCTCCCCATATGAATTTCTCATTGCCATAGAGCGCCTTTTCTTTTCCTGTCTTTGCGTATAACAGCATTGCCGTGAAAAGACGTCCGCGCTCCGCTTCACCGAGCATTTCCATATCGGTTGTAAAATCCGTGCTGACGCTCAAATACTTCATAACGTCCTCCGTCAGAACGGCAGATCGCCCTTGTTCATAAGGTCAGCGAATGATTGCTGATCCACCTCTGCGTTCTTCGCCTTCTCCTGCTTTTCCTTGCCCTGCGAATCGGCATCCGAAGCGGGCTTTGGCGTTCCCCACACTCTTTCCGGCTTTCGCATCACGAGCAGCGGTTCATCGTATGTCGCTCCCGATCCCATTGACGTGCGCGGCGCTCCGTTCTTGTCGAACTCGAACGAGCAGTAGCCGGATACCGAATCTCCTCTTTTGAGCGTTTTCGCCACGTCTGCGACCTTGAACCAACAATCCATGTTGATCTTGCTGTCCTCGTACTCGCCGTAGGAGATATAGAGTTCGATCTTGGTCTGCTTCGCGCCGTTCTTCGATTTCCACTCTCGCGGCTTCGGATCGGTTATCAACGTGCCGGACAGCTTAACGATGTCACGCCCTTTTGCGTCCTTTTGACCTGTTATAATAAGCATCCGTCACACCTCGATCACGCCACCGGCTTTTTCGATGTCCGAGCAGATCGCGTCGTAGTCCTTTTGCAGAACATCCTTGCTCGATTCGTAGCCGTGCGCCTTGATGATGTCCGCGCATTTCAGCTTGTCCACGTTCAAGCTGCTCGCAATCGAAAACATACGCTTGACCTGCGCGGGCGTGATCTTGCTGTTCTCGTCTGCTACGGTCACGTCCTCTTTCATAAAGTCCTCGTTTTCAAGGTCTTGTGCAAACATCGCGGAAAGCGTGGCGACGGTCAGACACGCATCGACGAGTGCGCGTTTCTTCGCCATCTTCAAACGGGCGTTTGCAACGTCGGGCGGGTTCGCTCTGCCGCATTGCTTTTCGCGGCTGTTCGCGCTGCCGAAGCCCTCGGTGACGACGATCTCCGCGCCATCTGCTCGCGTGTAGTACAAAATGCACTTGACGCGGTAGTGGAAAAGCCCATCGTTAAAGTCCTCAATCGCGTTCTCGATCTCGAAATGCTGCGACAAGCCCAATCCCATAACGATCTTTTCCGCACCCGCTTTTAGCAAGCTCGGCTTTTTCGTGTTCGGGATCACGCCGAAATCGACGTTGCGTTGCAGCTTCAAAGAGTTACCGAACAGCTTGACGTCATAATTCGAGCGATTCGCTTTGACCTGCACGGCGTTCGAGAAATCACGCACCTGCAATCCTGTTTCCATGCTTCTTATCCTCCGTTATTAAATCGTTTAGCTCGCGGCAATGCTCGAAAAAAATCCTGCCGCGTTGTAGGTCTCGGTATATCGCTTGGTATGATCCGTCTCGTTTCAGCCGAACGATCATACCCGCGAAATCGGAATAGTGGGTATATCCGAGAAAGCGGTTGTCCGCAAGAATCTTCGCATAGCCGTAGACCTGCCCGACTTCCTTTCTCGGATCGACGGTCGTGCCGGACTTGAAATCAAGGATCGTCGGCTTCCGGTCAAGCATCACGAGACGGTCAAGCGCCCCTGCGTATGCTCCGTTCGTGATCTTTTCCTCGGTCAAAATGTAGTCCTTGATCCGATAGTCTCGCTTGAAATCGTGATAGCCCTTGATGTACGGAAGCACGATACCGTCGTACAGTTCTTCGTCGAATCCAACATAGTCGTAAAGCACCGTCGCTTCATGCACGGCTGTCCCGATCTCTGCGGCTTGCGCCCGCATCCATGGAGCTGCGCTTGCCGCGGTATCGACGGACAAGAAACGCAAAATCTCCGTTACGCTTGGAACACGCACACCGTCCACCGCGTAGATGTGCTTTTCCGCGTCAAATTCGATCTTGTAGCTCATTCGTCGATCCTCCGATCATCGTCTGTCAGCCCTGCGTAAATATCACCGACGACCGCAGAAAGAGATTGCCTTTTCTTCAAGCCCTTCGTGCTGTCACCCTTTGGTTCGGGAAGCGGAGAACCGCGCAGCCGCAGCGCCTTTTCACAAGCTTCGATGCGCTCCGCAAGCTCGGCGTAGGCGTCAATCAGCGCGTCGTATGTCTCGCCCATCTGACGGATGTTTTCGGCTTCGTAGCCGTTGTTCAGAACGAAGAACTTTGTGACGGCAAAGTTGTGATACCGCTTGTGTGACTTGACGGTTTCGGTCAGCGTGTCCACGCCGGACAGCAGGACGTTATCGCCTTTCTGCAAGCTCAATGCTTCAACCGCCTGCTCAAATCGGAACGTGCAGCGGTATTTCTCCGTGCTTCGGTACACGAACACTTTGATATAGGTTGTCGGGTACTCTTTGCCGTTCCGTGCCTTCATCACGCCGCGGATCGGATCGCTCCACACCCTGCCGAAGATTGTCTTGGCGTCCGGCTCGTATTGCCTTAACAGACGTTCGGGCGGCACGGGCTTCCTTTTGAGTAAATCGCGGTTACTGATCGCTTTCTCCATTCCTTCACCTTTTCGTCGGACACGCGACCGACAACCTTTCTCTCGTTCATCCATGCGTCAAGGTCTGATTCCTTGATGCGGTATGTTTTCCTCGTTTCCTTTCCGATGTTGTAGGACGGTATGCTTCCTTCACGGATCAGACGGCGCAGGTAGTCTTTCGTTACGCCGAGATATGACGCTGCTTCCTGCGTCGATAGCAGCTTCGATTTCTGCCCTGTCCGCGTCATTGACAACCACTCCTTTCAATAGTTGCGCGTTTTTGTATTGCTCCCACGAAACATCGCGCCGTGAGCGATCAAGCTGATCCTGCGTGATCGTCAGCAGCAGGTTCGTCTCAAACCACTTTTGCGACCACATGGACTTCTGACGGTTGGCTTCCGCGATCTCTGCGTCTTTCTGCTTCGTTACGTCGGCGATCTCTTTCCTCGACGTTTTTTTGATTCGCAGAACGTCCTTGCGCCGGATCGAATCCTTTTTGTACAGGATCACAAACGCAAGTCCGAGGATCAGATACAGCACCGCAATGATGTTCGAGACGGCGCGTTCGCTTGCGACGTCGAAAAACGCATCATACATTTCCCAATTCGGTTGGAATAACATAATCAATCCTCCTGTAACCACTCGGCAAAGTCATATGGATCGTCGTCCACGAGATCGAGACAGTATTTTTTCTGCTTCTCTTTCGGCAGCTCGGCAAACGCCTTCGCAAGCAGTTCGTCGATCTCGGACGGGGAAAACGTCTTGTAGTACAAAGCGTTGATCTCGACCTCGACCTTTGCGTGATCCCCGTACTGCTTCACCTGCTCGATGTCCTCGGCTTCTGTGTCAATGCAGTCGCGGCACTTTCCGCAGTACAGTTCCGACGGATCAACCCACCGCCCGCAATCGTCGCATTGCTCGACCTCGGCAAGCGAATCGTGACCGCAGTACGGGCACACGCACCAATCCTCTCCGATGTCGCCGCCGCCGTTCGGGATCACCTTCCGATCCTCCGCGGCGAATACCTCGCCGCATTCCTCGCACATAAAGTACATGGGTGCCACCGTCATTCGGTCACATCTACGCCGACGATTTCCTTGAACACCGCAGGATCAAAGTTCGGAATGGATCTGATGATGTCTTTTTCGCTCGGTCTCAATCCGTCCCACCACAGCTTTGCGCATCCGGTCGTATCAACAGATTTCAGGTAGCCATTTGTTGTTTTCGCTTTGGGATGGGCTGCTTTTTCTTCATCGGTCATTTCGGAATAAAACACCCATTCGAGTATGCGATAGTCGATTCGTTCAAGCAGCCGACGCGCCGCGGAATCGAGCCAATCGCGGTACGTCCACTCGGACGGCTTGTTGAACATATAAATCTTCGGCTCCTCGGTATTGAAACAACCATTTGAAAAACAAGTGCTGTTCCAGTCGCCGCTGTTCCAGTCGCCGCTGTTCCAGTCGCCGCTGTTCCAGTCGCCGCTGTTCCTGTTGCCGCTGTTCCAGTCGCCGCTGTTCCCGTTGCCGCTGTTCCAGTCGCCGCTGTTCCAGTCGCCGCTGTTCCAGTCGCCGCTGTTCCAGTCGCCGCTGTTCCTGTTGCCGCTGTTCCTGTTGCCGCTGTTCCAGTCGCCGCTGTTCCTTAACCCGGAATTTCCTTTACCGATATTTACAAGGCGAAGAACCTCCTCCCACGAAAGCTCGCGGACGATGCTGATCTTGTTCGTGCAGCATTTCGATCCGTCGTCCTCATTTTCAACGACATCGCCGTATGCTTCGACCTCTGCGACCTTGTTTTTTGGATCGAACGGATAATATGAGAAGCAATCGGCAAGCTCCTTGCAGAAATGGAATCCGCGATTGCAGATGATCGGTTTTGCTTCCATCTCAAAGCATTCGCCGACGGCGTACTGAAAACCTCTGCATTTCCAATCGGGATAGAACACTTTGTAGCCGCGTACTTTTTCGCCCATGACCGCACCTCCTCACTTAAACGCAGCGACCGTCGCGTCGTACACGGCTTGATAGATCGTCGTGTAGAGCTTGTCCCAATCGAATGACGCTGCACGGGGGGGCGTTTCGGGTTCTTCTGTTGCCGCCCGCTCGACGATCTCGATGCTTTCGCGTCTGATGTTCAGGCGTTCAAACAGCAGGATCAGCGCACGTTCGGGCAGCTTCCCCTTTGCGGATTCCTTGAATACCATCGACGCCAAATAGCTCGGCGCATATCCGATCTCAACGGACGCCTTTGCCGCACCGAACCCGCGCTTTTGCAGTTCTGCGCGCAGCTTTCCGGCGTCAATCGGAACCATGTTCATCGTTCGCGGCATTTCAGCTCACCACCTTTCCGAACAGGGCAGCCGTGAGTTCCGTCGTAAATGCCGACATTACCTTTGTCGCAACGACGTCCGGCATACCGTAAAGCATCATCATTCGCATGGACGCCTGCACCGCCGCGTCGCCGCACTTGGCAAAGAAATCGCATTTTGTCAAGACGATGGTGTCTTTCTCGGTCTTGATTTTGTCGCACATTTCCCGCGCCATTTCCAGTTTTTTCTGCTCGTAATTCTCGTTTTCCGGGGGGGGTGTTTTTTCCAAAGTTGCTCATAATGTCCTCCTTACGTTGATGTTTAGCTTCTGTAAATCATTGCTCGATCCGGCTCCATAAGGACGTAATCGACCGGCTCTTGGATAAGAGACGCCGCAAGCTTCATGCCAAAGCAGATTCCGCGCTCGAAATCTGTTCCGAGGTCAAGCGGCAGCTTCGGGCAGGCGCTATTGATCCGATTCTGTACATCCCGCAGATTGATGTACACCTGCTTTTCCTGTTTCTGTTCTTCCATGACTTTTTTCTCCTTTCTCATTCTGCTATCGGCAACAGAAGATTTGTTCCGTCGCCCAAACTGTAAATCGGGAGTTTTCCATCCCATTGCTGAATGTAGTAATAACGCAGCAGTTGGTCGGTCAGCCATTCAGAAATCGCCTTGTTCTTTGCAGCTTCTTTCAAGCCCGCATACTCGGCGGCATCTGCCTGAATTTTTGTTACCTCCAAATCTGCTTCCGCTTGAATCTTTGCGACCTCCGCTGCCGCTTCTGCGTCGATCACCTGACGTCTTGCAGCCGCTTCCTGCTCCATCGTCTTTTGCGCCTGCTCGGTCTCTGCGGTCAATTTGTTTTGCGCTGCCACCTGCTTCGCTTCGACAGCGTTCGTAAACGCATCGGTAAAGTCGATGTCCTCAACGGCA
>JAFZIH010000104.1 GCA_017554455.1 Clostridia bacterium
ACCATCGGAATTTCTGCGCATGGTTGTCAATATGACCATGATGCAGACGGAGCGGTTTGCTACGAAGTTAGGGGAGGCGGAAAACAAAATCGCGGCAGCTGCTGCGGCTGTAACATCGGAGGAGGGCTGCGGACGTGAGAACGACAAAGCCGATAAGCACGATCAGCTTTAATACTCCCGAATACCTCAAATGCAAGCTGCAAGAATTGCAAGAGGCGGGGCGTATTTCATTCTGGGCGTATATCGTGCATCAGCCGGAGGACGACGAAGGAGGCAAGAAGGAACACGCGCATGTATACGTTGAGCCTTCAAAGATGCTCCAGACGGACGACCTAAAGCAGGCACTTTCAGAATTTGACCCAACGAGACCAGACAAGCCGTTAGGTTGCTTGACATGGCGTTCAAGCAAGTTTGCAGACTGGTACTTGTACGCACTACATGATCGCGGGTATCTTGCATCTAAGCAGCAGTCCAGACGTTTCCATTACAGCGCGTCGCAGGTCATTTCGTCGGATCCTGACGATCTGACGTACAAGGCGCGCACGATCGACATGTTAAGCGTTTCACCGTATGCGGCAATGATGGACGCACAGCAGCAGGGTCTAACGTGGGAGGACTTCTTCCGGCGTGGCGCTGTGCCAATTACGCAGCTGAAACAATGGCGTGATGCATGGTTCACACTTCTGCAAGGCTTTACTGATCGCGCAGGGCGTGAAGGTCACCCGTGCGACGTGGTCGACCAGAGCGCCGGACAGCGCCCCGCGCTTGACGCGCGCGCTCCGGCGCTCGTCGACCGAGTCACGGGGGAATATCTGGGAACGGAAGACGATTTCCATAGCATTGAGTAAGAAAGGAGGTTACATGCTGTATAAAATCTATGGGGCGGGCTTTGAGCGCTCGTTCTCTGCGCCTGATAATGCGCACGCGGTCGCGCTTGCGGTTCGCCTCGCGTTCAAATACAGGCTCTATTCGTGGCTGCTCGTTGGCGGTGACGGTCAGGTGATTGCGGATCACTGGGGCGCTCCCGACGGTTGCGAGTGATTCGCGCCACATGGCAAGCCCTTCCCTGTCTCCGCTATCAATACGCCTACGACGAACCGGAGAGAGGAAGACGACGACGCTTGACACGCAGCAGGGATGCTCTACGCGACCGATACAAGGGGTCACCTTCCCCAGTGCCGCGGATGGGAGAGACGACACAAGGAGACCTCCGACGCGGTTTCACTGGGACGTTGTAGGGGCTTACCCTGCTGCGCAGCAGCACGCGCAGACTTTGAGACGAACGACAGACGCCCCGACGGGCGCCACATGCGGCTATACACTAATAGCCGCAAAAAAAGGCGCGGTTTTGTCAGACAAAATTGCATTGAGGGTTGACAAGAGCGCCTTTTTTTTGGTATAATGGAAGTCCAGACACACGAAGTGTCCGACAAAAAACAATGTGGAGGTTGTCACAATGGCAATGTATCAAGGCGATAAAGTCACGCGCGTTACGCTGCGCTTGACGGAAAAACAGTTCGCGTTCGTGAAAAAGAATGCGGACATTATGGGCGTTTCACCATCGGAATTTCTGCGCATGGTTGTCAATATGACCATGATGCAGACGGAGCGGTTTGCTACGAAGTTAGGGGAGGCGGAAAACAAAATCGCGGCAGCTGCTGCGGCTGTAACATCGGAGGAGGGCTGCGGACGTGAGAA
>JAFZIH010000105.1 GCA_017554455.1 Clostridia bacterium
AGGCGCTTGAACTCGTTGTTCAGCACGTTGTCGAGACGCTCCAAAAGTCCCTTGTCAACGAACTTGTTGAAAAACTCCATCTCGGCGGGGCAGCGTTCCAGCACCGTCCTGATGATGTATTTTACCATCGCTTCGGCGACGTCCATGTCGCCCTCGAGGTCGCAGAATGCCATCTCCGGCTCGATCATCCAGAACTCGCTTGCGTGGCGGGCGGTGAAGGAATATTCGGCGCGGAACGTCGGTCCGAAGGTGTAGATGTCGCGAAACGCCAAAGCAAACGCCTCGCCGTAGAGCTGACCGGAACCACTTAGGTGCACGGGCTTTTTGAAGAAGTCCTGCGAATAGTCCACCTTGCCGTCCTCGGTGCGGGGCAGGTTTTCAAGATCGAGCGTCGTGACCTGGAACATTTCGCCGCGTCCCTCGCAGTCGGCGTTCGTCAGGATCGGCGTGTGCACGTAGACGAAGCCGCGGTCCTGAAAGAACTCGTGGATCGCCGCCGCCGTGACGGAGCGCACGCGGAACGTCGCAAGGAACGTGTTCGTGCGCGGACGGAGCGTCTGCATGGTGCGAAGATACTCGAGCGTGTGGCGCTTTTTCTGCATCGGATAATCCGGCGGGCACTCGCCCTCGATCATGATCGCGTTCGCGTGGATCTCGAACGGCTGCGGCGCGTCCGGCGTCAAAACGAGCTCGCCGTCCACGACGATCGCGCAGCCGGTGGTAAGCCCCTTGCCGAGCTTGCGCTCATCGTTCGGGTACACGATCTGCACGGGACGGAACGAGGTGCCGTCGTTCAGCTCGATAAAGCCGAACGCCTTGCCTTCGCGCACGGTACGGACCCAGCCGCATACGGTGATCGCGCCGACGTAACTTTCCGGCGCCTTCTGGATATCCTTCAGCTTCAAATACTGCATATATCTGCCTCCTCACGGGAATAGACTGCCCTAATTTTGCGTTTCGTACAGAGAATTATAACATATTTTTCACGTTTTGCAATGGTATTTCGCTTGCGGTTCGTTTATAATAAAGGAAAAGGAGGGATCGACATGCAAGATTATATGTATATCATCCTGCTGCTTGCGATCATGGTCCTGTCGATGATCGCGCAGGGCCGCGTGCAGAGCGTGTTTCAGAAGTACGCGCAGGTGCCGTCGAAAAAAGGCGTGACCGGCGCGCAGCTTGCCAAAGAGCTTTTGTATCGGAACGGTCTTGATCTGCCGATCCAGCCGGTTTCGGGCACGCTGACCGACCATTACGATCCGAAGAATCAGGTCGTCGGACTCTCCGAGGCGGTGTACGGATCGCCCTCGGTTTCCGCGCTTGCCGTCGCCGCGCACGAGATCGGGCACGTGCTGCAGCACAACGAGGACTACGGTCCCATGAAGATGCGCAGCGTGATCCTGCCCGCGGCAAACATCGGCTGCCGCATCGGACCGTATCTCGTCCTCGGCGGACTGCTGCTCTCGTACCTCGCGCAGGGCACGGGCAACGCGGGCTACTATATCGCGCTTGTCGGCGTCGGGCTGTACGTCATGATGCTTTTGTTCCAGCTCATCACACTGCCGGTCGAATTCAACGCCTCAAAGCGCGGGCTTGACATGCTCACCGACGGCGGGTATCTTTCCGAAGACGAACTGCCCGGCGCGAAGAAGATGCTCCGCGCCGCCGCCATGACCTACGTGCTCGCCGCGCTCGGCTCCTTCGTCACGGTCCTCCGTCTCTTTTCGCTCGCCGGACGGGCACGGAGAAGATAAAAAAGCGAAATAAAAAGGGCTCCTCAGAGCCCTTTTTTGCTGCTTTATTCAAACTGCTCCACGGCTTGCTTCAGGAGCTCGCGGATCGGAAGATGCTGCGGGCAGATGTCCTCGCACTGACCACATTCGATGCAGTCGGACGCCTTGCCGCCTTTACTCGTCACCCAACCGTAGGGGCTCCCGGGCTTTGTCGGGAACTTGATCTTATCGTTGATGCAGCGGAACACGCCGGGGATGTTGATGCTCATGGGACACCCGTCCGTGCAGTAGCGGCAGGCGGTGCACGCCACAAGCGGCAGCGCGCGCATCATGGCCCGGACCTCGTCGATCGTCCGGTGCGCCGCATCCGAAAGCGGCTTCGGATCCTTCATGAACGCGATATTTTCCTGCATCTGTTCGACGTTATTCATGCCGGAGAGGATCATCACGACCGGCTCCTGCTCCGCGACGAACCTGAGCGCGATCTCCGCCGGCGCGCCCTCGTTCAGCGCGGCGAGCTTTTTTTGCGCCGCGTCCGGCAGAAACACCAGTCCGCCGCCCTTGATCGGCTCCATGACGAGCACGGGCTTATCGTGCTTTTTGCACACGTCCATGCACGCCTGCGACTGCACGTGCGGATCGTCGAGGTCGAGCCAGTTATACTGGATCTGCACGACCTCAAGCTCCGGATGCTCGCAAAGAACGCGGTCCAGAAACTCCGGCGAATCGTGGAACGACATGCCGACGTGTTTCACCCTGCCCGCGGCTTTCAGCTCCTGCGCGATCTCAAACGCGCGGCAGTCCGTGTACTTTTGATAGTTCCCCTCGAGCACGGAGTGGATCAGGTAGAAATCAAAATACTCCACGCCGCACGCGTCGAGCTGCGTCTGAAACAAGGGCAGGATGTCCGCTTCGGTCTCAAAGCAGCTTGAGGTCAGCTTGTTCGTGAGAACGTACGATTCGCGCGGGTAGCGGCTCGTGAGACCCGCCTTCAAAGCGCGCTCGCTCTTGCCTTCATAGTAGACGTGCGCCGTGTCGAAATAGTTGAAGCCCGCGTTCATGTAGCAGTCCACCATCTCGCGGAAGTTATCGAGATCCACCTCGCCGTTAGCGTCGAGCTGCATGCGCATGCACCCGAACGCGAACTTGCCCTTCAAAAGATTTGAAAACCGTTCCATACCGTGCCTCCCGTATCTTTGTATATACCTATTGTAACGGGCGGCGCTTCCTTCTGTCAAGCAAAAGCCGCGTCGATCCGCTTTTCTGCCGTCCGTTCACAATTCGGACACACTATCCACGCTCCTTTTCCACCTTATCCACAAAGTTATCCACAATCCACGTATTTATGGGCGTTTCAAAGGCGGTGTGCATGTGGATAAGCGCGTCCGCGAGCGTCATTTTTGCGCACTTCGGCTCGGCCGTTTGTCGGTTTTCGGCGAAAAAACTCTTTTCAAACGATGCGGAACATGGTATTCTGTATATGGAGAAAAATGCGCGATCGCGCAAGAGGGAGGAGCTTATGGAACAGACGTCCGGAAATCCGAAAAAAACGGGAAAAAGCGGCGTGCCGGTCTGGGTGGTGATCGCACTTGTCTGCGTGATCGCTGCAATGGCGGTATCGTTCTGCCTGATCCTGCTGCCGCGCTGCTATACGATCAGCTGCGAAAAGGTCGGCGATCCGTCTGCGGAGGCGACAGCCGTTGTTGAATTGCCGACGCAGGCGCCGGATACGCCCGTGCCGGCGGCCACGGAAGCGCCCGCACTGACGCCCGAACCCACCGAGGAAACGACCGTGACCGTCACCGATATGCCGACGCCGGAACCCACCGAAGTACCGACGCCGGAACCTACCGAAGAGCCGACGCCGGAACCCACCGAAGAACCGACGCCTACCCCGACGCCGACGCCCACCCCGACGCCGACGCCCACCCCGACGCCGACGCCCACCCCGTCGCCGACCCCTGTGCCGGAATATTTCATGTTCGGCGGCAAGAAGGTCAAGTCCGGGTCGAAGATTCTGAGAGGCAAGGACCTCGGCATTGACGGAAAGAGCGGCAGCCAGAAACACATTCCTCCGGAAGATGTTGAAAATCTGGTCCTTCTGTGCCCGGATCTTGAGGAGTTCGAGCTTGATTACTGTAGCTTACAGGATTATGCGCTGCTCGGCAAGCTCACCAAACTGCAGCGGTTGGAGCTGCAAAGCTGCGGCGCGGGCGACGGGAACCCGATTACGGACATCAGCTGGGTCAAGGGGCTGACGGCGCTGAACCATCTGAGCTTTGTGCACAACAAAGTCAGCGATACGGCCCCGCTCGAAGGACTGATCAATCTGACGTATCTGAATATGGGGGACAATCCGCTGACGAACAAATCCCTTGAGCCGATCGGAAAGCTGACGAACCTGAAGGAGCTCTATCTGTACAGCATCAGCGACGTCTCGGACGTCACGCCGCTCGGCAATCTGACAAAGCTGACGTATCTGCACCTCGGAAAAATGAAGAAGCTGGAAAACGTCAAGCCGCTGACGGCGCTTACCAAGCTTGAAAAGCTGCGCATTCACAAAACCAAGGTAAAAGATCTGACAGGTTTCGGCAAGCTTACCGCGCTGAAAAAGCTGGATCTGAGCGGTCTGAAGATCAAAACGAGCACGATCTCCGAGCTGAAGGGCTGCAAAAAGCTCGAAACGGTCGTCATTGAAATGGGCGACGTCGACACCTACAACGCGGTTCTCGATCAGCTGATCAACAAGGGATATCCGGTCCATTTCTCCTATAAGTGGTAAGCATCGGAAAACAAAATCAACCGGACCTTCGCACGCGCGAAGGTCCGGTTTTCTATACGGACGCCGAAAACGAACGGAAAGGCAGTGAATAAACGGCGCGTGCGCACGTGGAAAACCGCCGCTTGATCCCTTGCGGTATTTCAAACGACGGTTCTCCACGGATTATGAGGTTGGGGCATTCCTGCAAGGAGACGGGGCTTCTCCTGCAAGAGGGATGAAAACGGCCTTTCAGCCGGCTTTCTTGCTTTGTTCTTCCATCAGGAGCTTGTCCGCGACCAGCGCGATGAACTCGCCGTTCGTCGGCTTGTCGTTCTTGCCGTAGATGTTGTAGCCGAAGAGCGCGTTCAGGTTTTCGATCTTGCCGCGCGTCCAGGCGACCTCGATCGAGTGGCGGATCGCGCGCTCCACCTTGCTTGCTGAGGTGTTGAACTTCTTTGCAATGCCGGGATAGAGTTCCTTGGTGATGCGGTTGATCAGCGTCGGGTCCTCGTAGACCATGCGGATGCCTTCGCGCAGGTAATGATAGCCCTTGATGTGCGCGGGGATCCCGGCGACGAGAAAGATCGCCGTCACCTTTTCGTCAAAGGACTTCGGCGCCTGCTGATACGAGAGCACGCCGCCCTTTGCGCGGTCGTTTTCCAGCATGTCGAGCGCGCGCTTCAAGAGCGTTTCCGGCTCGATCGGCTTTACCATAAAATAGCGTGCGCCGAGCGTGCAGCAGCGGCGGACCATCGTTTCGTTGCGGAGCGCGGAGATCACGATCACCGCCGGCGCGGCGGCGCCCGCGATCGCCGGAAGCTGTTCCAAAACCGTCAGTCCGTCGGTGTTCGGCATAATGAGATCGAGCGTCATAAGATCGTAATGCCTGTCCTTCAAACGCTCGAGCGCTTCGCGTCCGTCCGCGGCCGTGTCGACCTCTCCGATGCGTTCCTCCGTCAAAAGATACCCTTTCATAAGATCGGTGAAGCGCGTGTCGTCGTCCACCAGCAGGATCCGAAGTTTCGTCATGCCGTCCTCCCTTTGCGCCGCATGTCCGGCGCACGTTCTTGATTACCTGTATTGTACGATACTCCGACCAAAGAATATAGCGTGCGCGGATCGCTGTTTGTGTCGGTTTTTTCGCGACTTTTGTCGGGAAGGACGGGCGGAGACAAAAAAAGAACGGCGCATCTCGCGCCGCTCCTTTGGGTCGGTATAATGTTATTCGATCGTGATCGAATGTGTCTCCGGCAGCTTCGGCTGTTCCGCCTTCGGGAACGTGAGCGTCAGCACGCCGTCCTCATACTTGCACTTGACCGATTCGGGGCGAATGTCGCCCACATAGAAGCTGCGGCTCATCGAGCCAACGTAACGCTCGCTGCGGATGACCTTCTTTTCCTTCTTTTCTTCCTTCTCAAGGTTCTTCTCGGCGCGCAGCGTGAGATATCCCTCCTTGAGATCCACATGGATGTCCTCTTTCTTGAAGCCGGGCAGCTCCACGTTCATCTCGTAGCTGTCCTCCCCCTCGTGGACGTCGGTCTTCATCAGGTTTGCCGCGCGTTTGCCGTACAGCTCGCGTTCGGCGGGCCACGGCGTCATTTCAAAGCTCCTGTCAAACAGGTCGTCGATCCAATTACGATTCCAAATACCGGGCAGCATAGGTCACACTTCCTTTCTCTTTGTCACAATTCCTTGTGCCCTCGGACATCCTTTAGGATGCCCTTCTTTCTTCTTTCAATACCCATTATACGCGCGATTTTAGCACTGTCAATAGGAGAGTGCTAAACGTCACAAAGGAAACACAATCGACAAAATTGCGTCATAATTCAAAGAAAAAAGCCGCACAAGCGGCTTTGCGCGTGAAAACATTCCCGCAGAATCTCAAAAGTATTCTTCGCGGATTACCATGACCAGGATCGGAACGCCGATCAAAAGTCCCACGTGTCCGACGATCAGGAAGGTCAAGATCAGAAAGAGCTGACCCGGATACGCCTGCCTGTACTGCGTGATCACGCCTTCCCATTTGCCTTCTTTGGGAAGATTGTCAAACAGCGAATACAGTGCAAAAACGATCATTGCAATACACAAAATTACACAGATTGAGCATATCAAAACACGTTTCATATTTTTCACCCCCTGTTTTTATTTTATATATCAAAAAGCAGGTCGTGTCAAGCATTCCTGCGTTTAATGTAACCCCGCTGTTTCATCGAAACGGTCCGCGTTCTTGGCGCAAAACGACAAACGCACGAAAAGGATCTCATGAATAATCAACCGTTGGTAGAGCAAAGAAGAATTCGCCTCGCTTGTATTTTCGAAAAATACAGGTATAATAAGGGCATAAGATCGATCTGAAGAAAAACGGAATCAAACAACGGTTTAGGAGGAACAAACCATGATCGGCATGAACATCAAACAACTGAGACAGGAAAAACATATCAAACAGGACACGCTTGCGGACGCGATCGGTGTTTCCGCACAGGCAGTCAGCAAATGGGAGACCGGCGCGAGCGATCCGGACGTCGCTCTGCTTCCGCGGCTTGCGACCTACTTCGGCGTGAGCATCGACGAACTCTTCGAAACGCCGCGCGCCGAAAAGATGGAGCGCATCCAAAACATGATCTGGGACGAGCGCCGCATCAGCCCGGAGACCTTCGACCGCACCGTCGCGTATCTCGAAGGGATCCTGAAAGAAGACCCGAAGGACGCGGAAACGCTGACCATGCTTTCCGAGCTCTACAACCACCGTGCGCATGCGGATCACGAAAACGCGTCCTATTATGCGGAGCGCGTGCTCGAAGCCGACCCCGATGACGAGCACAACGCATGGGCGGCGTACCTTGAAGCGAACAACGCGCCTTGCGGCGACAACTGGCTCGACAATCACTTTGCAGTCATTCGCTTTATCCGCACATTCGTCGAAAACCATCCTTTCGATCGTTACGCGAAGATCATCCTTGCGGAAAACCTGCTCGCGGATCACCGGCTTGGCGAGGCGGAGGCGACCATCGCGTCGATGAAGAAGGACGACGCATATCTCGATTACAGCGCGAAGCTGGCGTTTCTGAAGGGCGACCGCGAGGAGGCGCTGCGCCTCTGGAAGAAGGCCGCGGCGGAGTATCCGCAGAGATGGCAGGCGACTGACAGCCTCGGCGAAGGATACCTTGCACTGGGCATGTACCGGGAAGCGCTCGACGCGTTCGAGAAGAGCTTCACGATGCAAAGCGCGCCGCGCTACACCGACGGACTGTTTGCAAGAGCACAGGTACACGAGGAGATCGGCGACTACGAAGGCGCGATCGAGGACCGCAAGCGCATCATCGACTGCCTGAAAACCGAGTACAACGTCACAGACGGCGAGAGCGTCGACGAAAACCTTCGCGAGATCGAGCGGCTGAAAGCCCTGATCGCAAAGCGGAAATAACATGCAGTCAAAAAGGGCTTTGCTTCATACGCAAAGCTCTTTTTTTCAATCGAACAGCTGTCCCGGCAGCTTCAGCTTTTCCTTTTTCGGGAACGCCGCGTCGAACAGTTCGGCGTCGTCCGGGTCCACGTAATACCCCAAAGGCGTCTGATACACGCCCGTGACGCCCGAAAGAGCCCACGGGATCAGCTCTTTACAGAGAAAGAACGAATCGTCCTCGCCCTCCTCAAGATCGTGGTAACGGATGCCGAAGTTTCGCGCGTAATCGAACCCGCTGTGCCCGTAAAAGCCGATATTGCCCTCAAAAAGCACGGCGGAGAACCCCATCTCCCTTGCCTTTTCGAGCGAATAGTCGAGCAGCAGCTTGCCGTAGCCCTGTCTTTTCAGCGCGGGCATGATGCCGATCGGTCCCATCGTGAGCACCTCGATTTGCCGCCCGTCGTCGGCGTCGATGTGCGTTTTCATAAACATGTTCTGCCCGATGAGTTCCCCACCCTGTTCCATGACAAAGTCGAGTTCCTTGACAAACGCCGGATCGTCGCGGAGCACGTGGATCACGTAATGTTCGAGGCAGCCCGGGCGGTACACGTTCCAGAACGCTTCCCGCACGAGGTTTTCGACCGCGCGAAAGTCTTGTTCGGTCTCGCGCCGGATGACGATGTTGTTCTGTTCCATGGGGATCCTCTCTTTATTGTTTTCTTCTTTTAATTGGGATCCAGATCGCGCTCTTATAGTCCGGCGCGGTCGTATCGCCCATACCGTACCACTCGACGTTGGCGACACCTGCAAACTCATAGTCCGGGTTGCCGGGCAGCCATTCTTTGAAGATGCGCGTGTTCACGCTTTGCAGCGCCTCCGGCAGCGGGCCGGTGCAGTCGAAGATCGCCCAGTCACCGCGGGGAAGTTCGTAGACCGTCATGCCTTCCGGCACGTCCCCGCCCATGTATTCGCCCGCGATCAGGTAGCGGAACCGATTGCCGTTGAGATCGTCGACGCAGACGCCGTATTCGCCGATGTGATGGTCGGCGACCGCCTTTTCAAAAGCGTTTGCGGGCGGATTGCCCGCCCAGACGTTCGCGCAGTATGTTTGCACGATCTCGTCCCAGAATGCCGGGACTTTTTCGTACGCGGTTTCGTTGTTGAATGTCCGTTCAAAGCCGATGACCTTGAAGGAATCCATCTGTGTGATCCTGCAGTCCATTTGATTGCCTCCCTGAATGGTAAGATGAATGGTCAAAGGAAGGAACGTTCGGATCGGCGCGCCGCCGCGGACCTGCGAAGGCGTTGCGCCGTGGAAGCGCGTGAATGCCTTCGTGAAGCTCTCCGGCGTCTCGTAGCAATATCGCAGCGCGACGTCGATGACCTTGTCGTCCGTATGCCGAAGGTCAAGCGCCGCCTGATAAAGCCGACGGTTTTTGAGATATTCCCCGATCCCGACGCCGGTCATCAGCGAAAACCCGCGCTGCAAAAAGAACGGCGAAAGATACACCGCTTTTGCGACGTCGTCCGCGCCGATATCGTCGACGAGGTGCCGTTCCATGTAATCAACGGACGCGCGAATGCAGGTCAGCCATTCCATACGGTGCTCCTTTCTTTGACGGGATCATTGTATCGCGTTTTTTCGCGCCTGTCCTGTCATTTTCTGCGCAGGTTTGTCCAAGCGCATATCAGCGTTCAAATCCCGGACGGAGACCGTCCGGGATGGATGGGATATGAAAGTCGGCGGGGGAGATCATTCGCCCTGATGCACGACGACCTGCGGGAACGGGATTTCGACGCCTTTTTCGTCAAACAGGACACGGATATCCCGCGCGAGGCGACGCTTGCCGATAAAGAAGTTTTCCTCGGTGACCGAGACGCAGAACCGCAGTTTGACGCCGCTTTCTCCGAGTTCCTCGACGCCCATATACCTCGGTGCGGACAGATACAGCTCGCTGTTCTCTTCGTACATGCGCTGGAGCTCCGGAGGAAGCATTTTTTCGAGCGCTTTGAGATCGGTATCGTATGCAACATCGACCTCGCAGATCGCCAGGGAGTCGTTGCGCGAGCGATTCTGAAGATTCCGGATGTCGGAATTGTTGACGATTTTCAGGTTTCCGCCTGCGTCTTCGAGGACGGTCGTACGGACGCCGATATTGCGGACCACGCCGCGGAAATCGTCAAGCACGATGATATCGCCGATCCCGTACTGTCCTTCAAAGATGATGAAGAAACCGGTGATGATATCCTCGATCAGACTTTGCGCGCCGAAACCGAGCGCGAGACCGAGTATCCCGACACCGGCAAACACCGCGAGCATGTTGACGCCGAGGATGCCCAGCCCCCAGATGATCGCGACAATTACGGCGATATACTTCAGGATCGCCTTCAGCATCGAGGTCACGGTCGCCGTGCGGTTGCTCTTTTCTCCGATCACGTTGAGCAGACAGCGCAGCAGAATATAGAAGAGAACGATAATCGCGACGGCAAGCACCACATTCAGGAGCCGCACAAGGGATAATTTCGCGTTTCCGTTGATCAGAAAACTCTCGCGCGTGATATCCTGCATCTCCCTGGCGGAGTCCGGGCTCAAAAACCACTGCGGGTTCAGGAGCAGAACGATCAGTAAGATCGCGATGACCACGCCGACGAACGCGCCGACGCCTTTGCGGCGCTGCTTGGATTTCTTATCCGATGTTGATTGTTTCACGTACAAAGCCCTCCCAGTCGTTATAAGTTAATTCGCATTCAAAGCTGTAACTGCCGGACGGCAGCGATTCCGTCATGTTGAAGACAAAGCGGACGGTGTTTCCGTCCCGGGTTACGGTCGGTTCCGGTAAAGAAATGTATTCGTAATCCTCGTCGCTGATCACACGGAACAGTGCGTAGTATGCACTGTCAAGATCGATTGCATCTATGTCGGCGAGATCGTCATCAACGTTGATGTCCACCGTCAGCACGGGCGAATCCGAAGGACCGCTGACGTTCATACCGCCGAACGTGAAGAAGTTGCCGCTGTGGACAGACATCTCGCTTGATTCGATCTGTTCGTTGAATCCGTCCGGATAGGTGACGTCGAAGACGAGTTTGACTTTTGCAACAGCACCGGAGTTGCTGCCCTTGTCGAGGTAGTAATAGAGTTCGTAGTATTCCCATACCTCGTCGTCCCCGCCGCTGTATGTCGTCTGCGCGCTCGTCGGCGCAAAGCTGCCGCTCTCGTTGCTGTACAGCGTTGCAGTCGCCGATCCGCCTTTCAGATCGTTCAGCTGCATGACGAAGCTGACGCGGATTTCACCGTTGTTCGGGGAATCGGATTCCCATGCATCCGAGTATGTTTCCTGAATGACCGGTTGATTGTGCGGCACGTATGGCGTCGGCGACGGTGTGGGCGTCGGCGTCGGGGTCGGCGTCGGAGTCGGTGTGGGCGTCGGGGTCGGCGTCGGAGTCGGTGTGGGCGTCGGGGTCGGCGTCGACGTCGGTGCGGACGTCGGCGTTTTGGTCGGCGCGGCGGTCGGAGCGACAGTCGGAACGGCGGTCGGGGCTTCCGTCGGCGAAAGTGTGGCAGCCGGAGTCGGAGCAGCGGTCGGTGCGGTTGTGGGATCTGCCGTCGGAGAAGGCGCGGCGGTTGATGAGGGGGTCGCGTCAGGCGTGACCGAAGGTGTCGGCACCGGCGTGTCGGACGCGGCGGTCGGCGTGACCGAGGGCGTTACGGTCTGTAACGCGGAGGGGGAGGGCGTTTCATCGACCTCAAGGGCCGCGGGCGGGTTTTCTGCAGGAGAGGAAGGTCCCGCTTTGCCGGGAAGCAGGACGGATGAGAACAGAAACGTACCCGCCGCCGCAGCCGCGATAAACGGCGCTGCGCTTCCGAACAGTCCTTTTTTGTGTTTTACACCCCGAACGGGCTCATGCGCAGGCGCGAATTCCGGCGCATGATTGTCAACCTCATACATATGATGCCCCGCAGGTTTTCAGATACGATGTATATAATATACCATTGCGCGGGCGGCAGTGTCAATCCTTTTGACGATTCAGACGATTGGAGAGCATTAAAAAGACTGCCGCAGAAATGCGGCAGCCGGCAGTGTGATCTGCAATTATCCGACCACGAGGTTGATGATGTTTTTGACGACGATCGTCTTGCGGATCGTCTTGCCTTCGATAAAGGGCTTCACGTCGCCGAGCGCAAGCGCCGCGTCGACGATATCCTTCTGCTCCATACCGACCGGCAGCTTGAGGCGCGCGCGGATCTTGCCGTTGACCTGCACGCCGTACTCGACGGTGTTCAGCGCGAGCGCGTCGGGATCGTACTCCGGCCATGCCGTGTGGTGCAGCGGTGCAAAGCCGATCCGTTCGTTGAGCTCTTCACTGATGTGCGGCGCGACCGGGTACAGGAGCAGCAGCAGCGTATGGAATTCGTCCTTCGTCAGCGAGCCCTTTGCGTAGCAGTCGTTGACGAGCGACATCATCGCGGCGATCGCGGTGTTGAACTTCATGCGCTCGTAGTCCTCCGAGACCTTCTTGATGCAGGCGTTGACCTTGGTGCGCATCTCATCGTCGGTGTACCCTTCGCCCTTTACCATGTCCTGCAGTCTCCAGACGCGGTCGAGGAAGCGCTTGCAGCCGTTTGCGGAGTCCTCACTCCACGGCGTCGCTGCCATGTAATCGCCCATGAACATGACGTAGAGCCGCAGCGCGTCCGCGCCGAGGCGGTCGATGACGCTGATCGGGTCGACCACGTTGCCCTTGGACTTACTCATCTTGTCGCCGTCGGGTCCTAAAATCAATCCCTGATACGTGCGTTTTGCGTACGGCTCGGGCGTGTTGACCTCGCCGATGTCGTACAGGAAGTGGTGCCAGAAGCGCGAGTACAGCAGGTGCCGCGTCACGTGCTCCATGCCGCCGTTGTACCAATCGACCGGCATCCAGTATTTCATTTCTTCCGGATCGCAGAAGACCTTGTCGTTGTGCGGATCGATGAAGCGGAGATAATACCAGCTGGACCCCGCCCACTGCGGCATGGTGTCCGTCTCACGCTTTGCGGGTCCGCCGCACTGCGGACAGGTGCAGTTGACGAACGATTCGATCCGCGCGAGCGGGCTCTGTCCGTCGGTGCCGGGCGCGAAGTTCTCGACGTCCGGAAGCCGCAGCGGGAGCTCTTCATACGGTACGCCGACCGTTCCGCACTTCGGGCAATGAATGAGCGGGATCGGCTCGCCCCAGTAGCGCTGGCGGTTGAACGCCCAGTCCTTCATCTTGTACTGGATGCCCTTTCTGCCGAGATCGTGTTCCCCAAGGTATTCGAGCATCGCCGCGATGGAGTCCTTTTTGTTGTCGTAGGCGTTCAGGAAATCGGAATTGATCATACGCCCGTCGCCGGTGTACGCCTCCTTTTCGATGTCGCCGCCCTCGATGACCGGAATGATGTCCACACCGAATTTATGCGCAAACTCCCAGTCGCGCTGATCGTGCGCCGGCACCGCCATGATCGCGCCGGTGCCGTAGCCCATCATGACGTAGTCCGCGATAAAGACCGGGATCTCCTTTCCGCTGACCGGATTGATCGTCGTAAAGCCCTGCAAACGCACGCCCGTCTTTTCCTTACTGAGCTGCGTGCGCTCGAACTCGGTTTTTTTCGCGCAGGCCGCGCGGTATGCTTCGACCTCGTCCCAGTTTCCGATGCGCTCGCGATACTTATCGAGCATCGGATGCTCGGGCGCGATGACCATGAACGTCACGCCGTAGAGCGTGTCGCAGCGGGTCGTGTAGATCTCGAGCGCTTCGGGGATGTCCTTCACCTTGAAGTTCACGAACGCGCCGACCGATTTTCCGATCCAGTCGACCTCCTGCTGCTTGATCGCATCGGGATAATCGACGTCGTTCAGCCCTTCGAGCAGCTTATCCGCGTACGCCGTGATCTTGAGGTACCAGACGTCCTTCGGCAGCTGGATGACGTCGCTGTGGCACACGTCGCACTTGCCGCCCTGCGAATCCTCGTTTGAAAGGACGACCTTGCAGTTCGGACAGTAGTTGACGAGCGTCTTTGCGCGGAAGACCAGCCCGTGATCATAGAGCTTCCGGAAGATCCACTGCGTCCACTTGTAGTATTCCGGCACGGACGTGGCGATCTCGCGCGTCCAGTCGAACGAATAGCCGACGCGCTTCATCTGATCCTTGAAATGCTCGATGTTCGCGGTCGTGATGTCGTGCGGATGCGTGTTTGTCTTGATCGCGTAGTTCTCGGCGGGCAGACCGAACGAATCGAAGCCCATCGGGAACAGCACGTTATAGCCCTGCATGCGGCGTTTCCGGGAGAGGATCTCCAAGCTCGTGTACGCCTTGATGTGCCCGACGTGCATGCCCGCGCCGGACGGGTACGGAAACTCCACAAGCGCGTAGAATTTCGGTTTATCGTGGGCTGCTTCCGCGGTAAAGCAGTGATGCGCGTCCCAATACGCCTGCCACTTACGTTCAACGGCGTTAAAATCGTATGTTTCAGCCATACAATGCTCCTTTCATCGGTTGCCCGATAGATATAATAGGATATAACTTTTTCCTGTGTTTTGTCAACCGCTTTACAATATTTTCGGGATGTGATAAACTAAATAACTACCGAAAAGCGGCGGAAAAGCCGCGAAAGGAGATTACATGATCGGTCCATATCTGTTTCATATCGGCAGCTTCGGCGTTCCGGCGATGGGCGTTTGCGTGCTCGTCGGCGCGGTGCTTGCCGTGCTTTTAAGCTGGATCCTTCGGAAAAGGACGGCGCTCGACTGGAACGGTGAGTTCGTCGACGCGATCATTTACGCGGTATTG
The DNA here is from genome assembly GCA_017554455.1 of Clostridia bacterium. Classification (GTDB taxonomy): domain Bacteria; phylum Bacillota; class Clostridia; order Christensenellales; family CAG-138; genus UBA3792. The sequence continues at coordinate 14,711 of JAFZIH010000105.1, forward strand.
CTCGGCTTTGTCGGGATGAAACTCCTCTATTGGTTCGTCACGCCGGGCGTGTTCAAAGCCGCGTTTTCGAACGGCTTCTTCAAAGGGTTTTTAAGTTTACTCATGGAGGGCATGGTGTTCTACGGCGGACTGATCGGCGGAATCATCGGGATCTTTCTTGTCGCGCGGAAAAAGAAAAAGAACGTCCTCGAGTTTACGGACCTCTTTGCACCGTGCTTCTGCGTGGCGCACGCGTTCGGGCGCGTCGGCTGCCTGCTCGCGGGCTGCTGCTACGGCGTGCAGATCGGCGAAACGACGCAGTTCGGTCTGCTGACCTACAAAGGCGCGCTTGCCGTGAAGTATCTGGACGGCGCGATGCGTCTGCCCGTGCCGTTCATGGAAACGGTGTTCCTGCTCGTGCTTTGTGAAGTGCTCGTGCTGGTGTTCTGCACCGAGAAGCGCCTCGGCACGACGACCGGCTGGTATCTCATTGCGTACGCAGTGTGGCGTTTCGTGATCGAGATGTTCCGCGGCGACGCGGAGCGCGGCAAGTTCGGCGCGCTCTACACTTCGCAGTGGATCAGCATTCTGATCCTGCTTGCGGGCGTTGCGATCCTGCTTCTTGCGCGCCGGTTCAACTGGAAGAAGGGCAAGCCGTTCAAGGTCTTCCGGGAGGAGGATCTGACCGTTCCCGAACCGGAAGAAGCCGCAGAGGAAATCGCAGAGGAAGCGTCTGCGGAAGCGGAAGATGCTGCAGCGGAAGCAATCGAGGAAGCCGGAAAAGCTGAGGAAGCCGCGGCGGAAGCGGAAGAAATCATCGAAGAAACCGCCGAGGAAGCGACGGAGGAAGCCATGGAAACTGCGGAAGAAGCGGTCGAAGAAGCGGAAGAAATCGCGGAGGAAACGGTCGGGGAAGCCGCGGAAACTGCGGAAGAAACGGTCGAAAAAACCGAGGAAGCTGCGGAAGACGCGGCGGAAGCGGCAAATGACACGATCGCGAACTGGGTGAAAGAGACTTTGGGAGATTAAAACGGAATTACAGAACGGCGGCGGACCGTACGGTCCGCCGCTGATTTTTTGGGCGTTTTATCCCAATCTCACATACTTTGCCGGGTCCTTTACCGTGCCGTCGACGGTGATCGCAAAGTGCAGATGCGGCGGCAGCGCGCATTCGGAAATCGCGCTCGTGCCGACCGTGCCGACGACGTCGCCCGCGTTTACACGGTCGCCGACCTTGACGCGCACGTCCTCGCCGAGATTGGCGTAAAGCGTGGTGCGGCCGTTTTGGTGGCTGATCGTGACGGTGTAGCCCAGCGCGTCGTCCTTATGGACGCGTTCGACCGTGCCGGCGAACACGCACTTGACCGGCGTGCCGGCGTCGGCCTTGATGTCCACGGCGGCGTGCGTCGTCCATTGATCGAGCGTCACCGAATACAGCAGCTTGTCGACTGCGTAGCCGAATACGATCTCGCCATCGACGGGCGGCGCGGCTTTAGAAGGCGCGCTTACGGGCTTTTTGGTCGGCTCAGCCGTTGCGGCAGGCGTCGGGACAGCCGTCGGAAACATCGTCGGTATCGGCGTTTTAGCAGGCGCAAAAGGTTGTACGGTCGGTGCGTGAAGGATCTCGCCGAGGCGCTCGTCCTCCGATTTTCCGACGATCACGATCGGCGCGTCCGTCGGCGCTTCGGCCTCTTCCTTCTCCGGCTTGTCCAGAGCGAGCAGCAGGATCGCGCCGCCGATCACGATGAGACACACCACCAGCGCGATGTAGAATCCGTTGTTTTGCAAAAACAGACGGAACCGTTCCATACGGTCATTGGTTTCGATCTTCGGTTCTTCCATATTTTTATCACCTCGGCTGTAGTATGGACACGCCGAAACGGAAACATACCCTGTGAAACGTATTTTTTTACAAGAAAAAAACGACCCGCATATCGGGTCGTTGAAGCGACGGATCAAGGTAAATAATAAAGTGGGTTATACGGGATCCCGTCGATCAGAAGCTCGTAGTGCAAAACGGCTTCTTTCGCGCCTTCCGGAGCCGCAAGCACGGCGATCGTTTCGCTTTTGTTCACGTGCTTTTCAAGCATCAGATCCTTTGCCACCGTGCCCGTGCCGAACGAGATGCGGGAGAGAAAGCCCTCGTCGTGACGGATGTCGATCACAAAGCCGAGCCCCGCACGTTCGCCCAAAAAGACGATCGTACCGGATTCCGGCGCGACGACGCGCGTTTCCGGCGCGGCGGTATAGTCGACGCCGTAGCGCATTTCGCCGGTCTGCAATCCGTAATAACCCGTAAGCCGTCCTTCCCGGACCGGCGCGACGAACGAAAGCAGCGCGGGCACGGACCCGATTCGCCCCTCGTACGGATTCGGCGCTTCGGGATCGTAAACGGTATTTGCCGGAAGACGGTACGTGCCGACGAGTTCCGTTTTTGCGCTTCCGGCACGCACCGGCGCGCTGAGCGTTTCGGCTTCGGAAACGGGAAGGCCGTTCTGATAGAGCGTTTCGGTATAGACGAGCGTGCGGGAAGGCGTATCGAGCTTTCGGAACATGCGCGCGCCCTTGGGCAGCAGCGGTGTGCGCTCGGTCTGCGGATCAAACGCTTCGGTGCGCACCTCGACGCGCTCCGCGGTGCGGCGCACGGGGATCAGGGTACGGTCCTTTCGCAGAAGATTCAGCGCGACGTCGTATTCAAGGTATTCCACGGAACCGTCCGCGGGAACGGTCGAAAGCGCTGCGTCGATCGACGCCGAGAGGAGGATCGCGTTTTCACTGAGGTTTTCCGAGGCGCATTCATCCAGAAAGACGCGGACGAGCTGTTCGGCGACCTCATGGCCGGCGACGGCAAAAAGCGGCTTGCCGTCGACGAGAAGATTGACCGCTTTTTCGGGATAAACCGGCTTCGGCGTGGAAATCACGGGAACGGGCGAAGGTGTAGGCGTAAAGAACGCAATCGCGTCCTCGCCGGTCTCCGGCTCGGGCGTGATGACGGTGACCGGCTCAGAGAACGCCGCCTTCGGAAGGTCTTTTGCGAACAGAAGCGGAACGAGGACGGCAAACAGCGCCAGAACGAGCGTAAAGCTGCCGATCAGGATCCAATGCTTTGTCGATTGCTTCATGGTTCCGCTCCTTTCTCTTTTTGGTGCAGTATACCACATCCCGAAGGAAAAAGAAAACGATTCCGTTAAAATTTCACGGTTTTGCAATAAATTCGCGGAAGGAAACACTTTCCAAAGGCGGAAATATATGATATGATACAAACGTATAAATATAGGGCGCAGGATCGCCTGTGCCCGGGGATGAGGTGCAATCATGTCACATCTGACGGATGAAGAACTGTACTACTTTAACGAGGGTACGACGAAGACGGCATACCGTTCGCTCGGCTGCCATAAAGTCGAAAACAACGGCGAATGGGTATGGCGGTTTTCCGTGTGGGCGCCGAACGCGAGAAGCGTCGCGGTCGCGGGCGACTGGAACGGCTGGAATCCGAATGCGGACCGGATGTACCCTGTCGGCTCGACCGGCGTCTGGGAGATCCTCATCGGCATCGCGCAGGAAGGGCAGCTCTATAAGTACGCGGTCGAGGGACCGAACGGCAACGTTTCGATGAAGGCGGACCCGTACGCGCAGCGCTGCGAGGTCGCCGGGACGGCGTCGATGGTTTGGGAAGCGGGCACGTTCCCGTGGACAGACGATGCGTATCTTTCGCGCTGCACGAAGCGGCACAACGAGCCGATGAACATCTACGAGGTGCATCTCGGTTCGTGGCGCAAGGGGCTCGGCTATCGTGAGCTCGCGACGGAACTCGTCGATTACTGCGCCGACATGGGCTATACGCACATCGAGTGCATGCCGCTGATGGCGTATCCGTTCAATCCGAGCTGGGGCTATCAGGTCACCGGCTACTATGCCCCGACGACGCGCTACGGCACGCCGGACGATTTCCGGTACTTTGTCGACCGCGCGCACGCAAAGGGCCTCGGCGTGATCATGGACTGGGTCCCCGCGCACTTCACGCGCGACAGCTACGGGCTGGCGTACTTTGACGGCACGCCGACGTACGAGCATCCCGACTGGCGGCGTTCCGAGATGAAGCAGTGGGGCACGCTGCTGTTTGACTACGGCCGGACGCAGGTGCAGAGCTTCCTCGTTTCGAACGCCTGCTACTGGCTCAAGGAGTTCCACATCGACGGCCTCCGCGTGGACGCGGTGAGCTGCATGCTGTACCTCGATTACGGCCGCAACGACGGCGAATGGCTCCCGAACCAGTACGGCGGAAAGGAGAACCTTGACGCGGTCAATCTGTTCCACAAGATCTCGGCGGCGATCAAGGAGATCCCCGGCAACAAGATCCTGATCGCGGAGGAGAGCACGGCGTTCCCGTGCGTGACGAACAAGCACGAGGACAGCTTGGGCTTCGACTACAAGTGGAACATGGGCTGGATGAACGATATGCTGCGCTATATGCAGATGGATTCGCTCTATCGCAAATGGCACCACGACAAGCTGACGTTCTCCCTGATGTACGCGTTCTCCGAAAACTACATTCTCGCGTTCTCGCACGACGAGGTCGTGCACGGAAAGCTTTCGATGCTCAATAAAATGCCGGGCGACTACTGGCAGAAATTCGCACAGCTTCGGCTTCTGTACGCCTATCAGATGGCGCATCCGGGCAAGAAGCTGACGTTCATGGGCATGGAGATCGGCCAGTTCATCGAATGGCGGTTCGACGAATCGCTCGACTGGATGCTTCTGGACTATCCGAAGCACGCCGAAATGCAGTGCTACGTGCGCGAGATGAACAAGTTCTATCGCCGCACGCCGACGCTCTACCAGCGCGACGACGACTGGAACGGCTTCGACTGGATCGCGGTGGACGACGCCGTACATTCGATCGCGGCATTCGTCCGCAAGGATGCGGACGGCAATCCGGTCCTGTGCGTATTCAACTTCACGCCCGTCCCGTGGGACGATTACTGCCTCGGCAGCGAACTGCCCGGTACATATTCCGAGATCTTCTCGACCGACGCGCCGTACTTCGGCGGCGGCGGGATGTCGTTCAACGAGCCGGTCAAGACCGTCGAAGAGCCGTTCGGCAAGTTCCGTCACCGTCTGCACGTGAAGCTGCCTGCCTACGGCGCGGTGTTCTTCCGGTTCACGCCCGAAAAATCCGACCCGAAAGGAGCAAATGAATGAAAAAGAAAATCGTCTGCATGCTGCTTGCAGGCGGACAGGGCAGCCGCCTCGGCGTCCTGACGTCCAGCATGGCAAAGCCGGCAGTCCCGTTCGGCGGAAAGTACCGCATCATCGACTTCCCGCTGTCTAACTGCGTAAATTCCGACATCGACACCGTCGGCGTTCTGACGCAGTACCGTCCCCTTGCGCTGAACGCGTACCTCGGCACCGGTCAGCATTGGGACCTCGACCGCACGGACGGCGGCGTGTTCGTGCTCCCGCCGTACATGACGGAGCACGACGGAAGGTGGTACTCCGGCACCGCGAACGCGATCTGGCAGAACCGCGCCTTCCTCGATCAGTACGATCCCGATTACGTGCTGATCCTTTCGGGCGATCATATTTATAAGATGGACTACACAAAGATGCTCAAGTTCCACACGGCAAACAGTGCGGCGGCGACGATCGCGGTGCTGCGTGTCCCGATGGAAGAAGCGCACCGCTTCGGCATCATGAACACGGACGAGAACGGCAGGATCGTTTCGTTCGAGGAAAAGCCCAAGGAGCCGAAGAGCAACAACGCCTCGATGGGCATCTATATCTTCAACTGGAAGCTGCTGCGCGACTATATGGAACGCGACGACGCCGATCCCGAAAGCGAAAACGACTTCGGCAAGAACATCATTCCGAACATGCTGAACGCAGGCGAAAAGATGGTCGCGTACCCGTTCGAGGGCTACTGGAAGGACGTCGGAACGATCCAGAGCTTGTGGGAAGCAAATATGGATCTTTTGGGCGAACCGCCGGTACTGGAGCTCAACGATCCCTCCTGGCGCATCTATACGCGCAACCCCGTCATGCCGCCGCATTATACCGACGCGAGCGCGGACGTAAAGAACAGTCTCGTGACGGAGGGCTGCGTGGTGCGCGGCACCGTGCGGCATACCGTGCTGTTCTGCGGCGCAAAGGTCGAAGGACGTTCCGAAGTACTCGATTCTGTCGTGTTCCCGAACGCCGAGATCGGTGAAAATTGCTTCGTGAAGAAAGCGATCATCGGTGAAAACGCGGTCATCGGCGACAACGTGCAGATCGGCATACCGCCGAAGGAAGGCGAAACGGTCGACAACCGGCTCACCGGCGACATTGCGCTCATCGGAAACGACGTAACGATCCCCGCGGGTACGGTGATCCCGTGCGGCGCGGTCGTGACCGCCGAAACGATCGGACAGTTAAGGAACGGAGGAATTAAAGCATGAATCAGGAAGCATTCGGTCTGATCTTTACCGGCGAACACAATCCCTACATGCGCGATCTCGTGCTCTCCCGCGCGGTCGCGGCGGTCCCGTTCGGCGGACGCTACCGCGTCATCGACTTCGCACTGTCCAATCTCGTCAACACCGGCATCCGCAATGTCGGTCTCATCGTGCAGAAGAACTATCATTCCATGATGGACCACCTCGGCACCGGCAAGGAATGGGACCTGAACCGCAAGCGCGACGGTCTGTTCCTCCTCCCCCCGTTCTCCACCAAGGACAACACCGGCGTGTATCGCGGCGACATTGACGCGTTCCACTCCGTGATGCAGTACGTGCGCCGTTCGAGCCAGAAATACCTGATCCTCTGCGGCAGCCATACCGTGTTCAACACGACGTTTGACGCAATATTAAAACAGCATCGCGAGACCGGCGCGGACATCACCATCATGTACAACGAGGATCCGCGCTTCTTCCCGGAGGAGCAGAACCGCGACCTTCGACTCATCTTCGACGAGGACGGCATGACGGTGAAGCGCCTCGAATGGAACCCGCGCAATCCCGGCTCGAACTTCCGCTCCTGCGAGGTCACGATCATCGACAAGGACCTGTTCGAAGACCTCGTGGAGGAATCCTATTCGCGCGGCGGCGTCGATTTCGTGCGGGAGATCCTGCTTCCGAAGGTGAGAGAACTCAAGATCATGGGCTGGCGCTACGACGGCTATGTCGGACGCATCGACTCGATCAACACCTATTTCATGCACAGCATGGAGCTTCTGAATGCATCCGCGGCAAAGGACCTCTACAATATGCGCCATCCGATCTACACCAAGGTCAAGGACGAGATCGCGTCCGAGTACGGCGAGAACGCCGACGTGCACAACGTGGTCATGGCGGACGGCTGCGCGGTCGACGGCACCGTCGAGAATTCCATTGTGTTCCGCGGCGTCACCATTGAGCGAGGCGCGATCGTGAAGAACTCGATCCTGATGCAGGGCGTCACGGTGCGCAAGGGCGCCGTGCTCGACCACGTCATCCTCGACAAGAACGTCACCGTCAACGCGGGGCGGCAGCTTACGGGCTACGAGGGCATCCCGCTCGTCTTCCGCAAGAACCTGACTGTCTGACGAACCGAAAGGAGAATCATCATGAAGATACTGTTTGCGGCAAGCGAATGTTTCCCGTACATCAAGACCGGCGGTCTTGCCGACGTCGTGGGCTCGCTTCCGAAGGAGCTCGTGCACCAGGGCGCAGAGGTCGCGGTCATGATCCCGAAGTATACGCAGATCGGCGATTACTACATCCTCAAGATGCAGCACGTCTGCCACTTCAATCTGCAGCTCGGAAGCTATTCCGTGTTCTGCGGCATCGACATGCTCGAACAGGACGGCGTGAAGTTCTACTTCATCGACAACCTCGCGATGTTCGGCGGCGAAAAGATCTACACGGGCGACGAGCAGGAGGGCTTCCGCTTTGCGTTTTTCTGCCGCGCCGTGCTCGAATCGTTCAAGTATATGAACTATTATCCGGACGTGATCCACTGCAACGACTGGCAGACGGGGCTCATTCCGGTATTGCTGAACGATCAGTACCGCACGCTCGACGGCTACCGCGACGTGCACACCGTGTTCACGATCCACAACCTGAAATTCCAGGGTATCTTCGACTGGCATCGCATCAACAGCGTGCTCGGTCTCAACGAGGGATACTTCTCCCCGAACAATCTTGAGTTCTACGGTCTGCTCTCGTTCATGAAGGCGGGTCTTGTGTTCGCGAACCGCATCACGACCGTCAGCCCGACCTACGCGGAGGAGATCCGCACCGGATATTACGGCGAACGTCTCGACGGGCTTCTGCGTGCAAGGCAGAACGTCCTGTCCGGCATCCTCAACGGAATAGACGGAATATCGTTCGATCCAAGTACAGATATGCATATTCCCGTTCATTTCAACGCGGCGGATCCTTCCGGCAAGAAGCTGGATAAGGCAGCGCTGCAGGAGGAGTTGGGCCTGCAGAAGCGCGACGTACCGCTGATCGCGATGGTCACGCGCCTGACCGCACAGAAAGGTCTTGACCTTGTCACATGCGTTCTGAACGATATTATGCGTATGGACGTACAGTTTGTCGTGGTCGGTACAGGCGATCAGTATTTTGAAAACGCCTTCCGTGACGCGCAGTATCGCTTCCCCGGTCGGTTCGTGTGCTGCCTGAGGCACGACGAGCAGATCGCACGCCGTGTCTATGCCGCGAGCGACATCTACCTGATGCCCTCGCAGTTTGAGCCGTGCGGGTTGAGCCAAATGATCGCGATGCGCTACGGGTCCATCCCGCTCGTGCGCGAAACCGGCGGACTTCGTGACAGCGTGCTGCCGTATAACTGGTACACAGACGACGGCAACGGTTTCAGCTTCCATGATTACAACGCACACGATATGCTGCACGTGCTTGAACATGCGGTCGGTTATTGGTATGACGACCGCGAAATGTGGAAGCGTCTGATGAAGCGTGCCATGAAGACAGACTTCTCGTGGGCGGTCTCCGCAAGAAAGTACATGGAGCTTTATCGGAATCTGCTCGGCCTTCCGGATGAGCCGATCAAGCCGGTACGCAGACGTACGACGCGCACGGTAAAGCCCGCGAGCGAAAAAACGGACAAGAAGACGACCGCAAAGAAACCGTCGACGGAAAAACCCAAGAAAGCAGAATAATCGACACGTATCATCACAGAGCTGCCGCGTGCAGCTCTTTTTTTTGTTTCACGTGAAACAGTCATATGAATGTGTGCAAAAGTGTTTCCCGTGAAACATTGAAAAATTGCAGAACGGTATTGCAAATTGCGAACCGCTACGTTATAATGAACCCGAAAAGGAGCAGTTATGGAAAAAATTATTTCAATTACAAATCAAAAAGGCGGCGTCGGAAAGACGACGACCGCGATCAATCTGAGCGCGTGCGTGGCGCAAACGGGGAAACACGTGCTGCTCGTTGATCTGGATCCACAGGGAAACAGCACGAGCGGACTCGGCGTGACGAAGAAAAAAGAGATGTCGACAAGTTATGACGTGCTGATCGACGACTTACCCGCACAGGAAGCGATCCGACATACGATGATCGAAACGTTGGACGTGCTGCCGTCGCGTATCGAGCTTGCCGGCGCGGAAGTCGAACTGGTCTCCATGATGGCGCGGGAACAGCGTCTGAAGCAGGCGCTTGCGCCGATCGCGGACAGCTACGATTATATTTTCATCGACTGTCCCCCGTCACTCGGACTTTTGACGCTGAACGCGCTGACCGCATCCGATTCGCTCCTCGTGCCGATCCAATGCGAATACTACGCGCTGGAGGGACTTTCGCAGCTGATGAACACAGTCAAGCTTGTACGGCGCAACCTGAACAACAAACTCGACATTGAAGGCGTCGTACTGACGATGTTCTCGTCACGTCTGAACCTTTGCGTGCAGGTCGTCGAAGAAGTCAAGAAATATTTCCGCGAGAAAGTCTACAACACGATCATCCCGCGTTCGGTGCGCATGAGCGAAGCGCCGAGCCACGGTCTGCCGATCACGCTGTACGATCCGCGCAACATCGGTGCAAAGGCATACACCAACTTAGCGGAAGAATTTATCAAACGGGAGGAAGCAAATGGCTAAAAACAAAGGCCTCGGGCGCGGGCTTGATGCGCTTCTGGACGAGATCGATGCGCCGGAACAGGCGCAGAACGGCAAGTTCGAAGTCGATCTTTACGATATTGACACGAATCCGAATCAGCCGCGCAAGACGTTCGACCCGGAAAAGCTTGCCGAGCTCGCGCAGTCGATCAAGCGTCACGGCGTCGTACAGCCGATCCTGGTCAAGAAAAACGGCGCACGCTATACGATCGTCGCCGGCGAGCGCCGCTACCGCGCAGCGCGTCAGGCGGGTCTGATGACGGTACCGGTTGTGTTGACCGACATCGACGAAGACGCGGTCATGGAGATCTCGCTCGTCGAAAACATTCAGCGCGAGAATCTGAACCCGATCGAGGAAGCCGCCGCGATCAAGCTTCTCATGCAGCAGCACGACCTCACGCAGGAGGAAGTTTCCGAGCGTGTCGGTAAATCCCGTCCCGCGATCGCAAACGCGCTGCGTCTGCTCACGCTTGCGAAGTCCGTACAGAAGCTGATCAAGGACGGACGCCTTTCCGCAGGACACGGAAAGATGCTTGCGGGCGTCGGCGATCCGCGTGTGCAGATGGAAATGGCGGAAAAATGCGTCGAGAGCGACTGGTCGGTACGCCGTCTCGAGGACGAGTTGCGCTTTGCAGAAATGCCGAAACGCCGCCGCAAAGAGAAGCCGGAACCGACGCCGGAATTCCGCAACGCCATGCACCGAATGCGCGCCGAGCTCGGCACGAAAGTCTCCGTGCAGGGCAGCGAGGACAAGGGCAAACTGATCATCCATTACTATACACGTGAGGATCTCGACAGGATCTATCATGTCATTGTCGGAAACGAATAATTAAATATTATAATGAAAAAGAACGGTGCGCCGTTCTTTTTTGATTGTCCGCAAGGGCCGGGATCACTGCATAGTCAAGTCAGTATGTTCCGTATATGCAGTCCAAAAGGGCACGAAGAACCGCGTTGGGAAAAGGCGAATTGTATAGACAAATTTGAATAATATCTTCGCAGATCCGCACGGAAAAACCCGACGGGAAACCCTCGGATCCGACGGCGATTCCGTGAATGAAACATGAACAAATACGGTTTTTTCTTTGTACATAATAATATATTATTCGCAGCGCCTTTCCCAGACCACAACATATTGTGGTGTAAACAGGAAATCGCACATATTTACAAAAAATATACATATAAAAAATACAGTTTTATCTTGCATTTTGCAGATCTTTCATCTATAATAGCATAGGATTATACCATGCCATGCTATAGGTATACATATGCCGTCCCGGGTAAAACCGGGTGAATCAAAACGAATTTTTCCTTATTAGGGATAACACGAACGGAGGAACAAGAACATGTCAAAGCTGAACAGGATCCTTTTCGGCAGACGCACCTGGGCGATCATCGTATCGATCATCATGGTGCTGCAGCTGTTGCCGCTGGCAACGATTGCTGACAATGCCGAAGGTAACGCCGACGCAGTTGACGTCGTTGCAGTTGAAAGCAACGAAGTCGGCGTAGACGAAGTCGGATTCAAGCCCAGTCGCGGGAACGACGACGGGGATGTGGGCGGCGGCGCTCTGATCGGCGATCTGCCGACAGATCCGACGCTCCCTGCCGATCCGGAAGAACCGGCTGAGCCCGCAAATCCGGAAGAACCGGCAGAGCCCGAGAATCCGGAAGAACCGGCGGAGCCCGCAAATCCGGAAGAACCGGCAGAGCCCGCAAATCCGGAAGAACCGGCGGAGCCCGCAAATCCGGAAGAACCGGCACAGCCCGAGAATCCGGAAGAACCGGCACAGCCCGAGAATCCGGACAAACCTGTTATTGAAATATACTTCCCCGTAACTTTCGTGGACAAGGATGGAAAAGTTCTTGTCCGTAAGTCAGTTTTGGCGGGAACGGCGATCGGCGAGCTGCCCGAAGCGCCCGCGGTCGAAGGTCGTGCGTTCATCGGCTGGTATGCCGATAACGGTACGCCCGTGTATGCGACCACGCTGGTCAAGGGCATCATGCGCATCGAGCCGAAGTATGCGGGCGACGAAGTGCCGCAGACCGAAATGCCTGCGCAGACCTTCAACGGTACCGCTTCGAACGGCGTGAGCGTGAACGCGTCCGCTCCGGCAGGCGTCTTCCCCGCCGGCACGAAGATGGTGCTGACCGGCATCAGCGACGCAGAAGCGCTCGAACTTGCGAAGAAGGCAGTCGGCAGCAAGGCGGTCGACGCGGTTGCGGTCGACATCACGTTCTATGATGCGAACGGCAACAAGATCGAGCCGAAGGACGAGAACAAGGTCCGCGTTTCCATCAACGCCGGCCGTCAGCTGCTGGGCGACAGCTTCAGCGTCTGGCACGAAGGCGCATCGGGCAGCATGAGCTTGATGGGCAGCGCGACGCCGAACGGCGCGGACTTCGAGACCGGCTCCTTCTCTATCTACATCGTCGCCGGTACCGAAGAGGATATGCGTCTGACGGTCTACTTCCACAGATACGGTGAAACGAACCCGGTCATGCAGCAGATCAACGAGCGCCAGCTGGACAAGATCGAGCAGTATATTTACGATCCCGGCGCAAACACGCCGTCGGACGGTTTCTTCAAGGGCTGGACGAAGGATCCGAATTATACGGCCGAGACCGAGGGCATGACCATTCAGGGCGTCCGTGATGACATTACCGAGATACTGACCGATCCGGAACACCCGGTCGTTGAGGGATCCGGCAATGACGAAGTTCACTACTACGCCATGGTCTTCGAATCCTACGTCATTACGTATCTGGACGAGGAAGGCATCATCATCAAGAACGACCAGGTCCTGTTCCCTTATGGCACCGCGGAAACGCATACGTACGAAGTGAATCTTCCTTATGTACCGAAGTCGGCATACGACGCCTCGACCGGCGCGTCCCGCGAGTTCGGCGGCTGGCAGCAGCTCCTGCCGGAGGTACAGGGTCAGACCGTGATCTACCAGAACGGCGAAACGATTAACCCCCTTACCGGGGACATCACCTTGGGGGCAACCATCAACACCGGCTACTGGCTGATCTTCAACGCAAACCTGACCAACGCGTCCTTCACCGTTCCGGTGTTTGCGCCGTTCGTAAACAATCAGGCGGGCGCGCCTTCCTCCGTGCCCGAGGATCCCACCTGCCCCGGCTACACCTTCGAAGGGTGGTATACCGAGGACGCTTCGAGCGCGAATGACGGTACGGTCGCGGGTACACTGTTTGATTTTACGCAGCCGATGACGAACACCATCACCGTCTACGGCAAGTGGACCAGAAACGCCCAGGCAAGATACAGCGTCATCATCTGGCAGCAGAGTCTCGAGGGCGGCAATAACTATGACTATAAAGAAACCGTAAAAATCGAAGATGCTACGGTAGGCGAGAGCACTTATCCTGTCTACTCCGGTTCTAACAGCACCGGCCAATACTTCGTTATAGCTACGGATGCAGCAGGTGAGTATGGCTATGTTGCATACTTGACCGGGTCGTCGGCACTAACCGAGTATAAGGGTTTCCATGTCGGCAGCATCGATGATGCAAAGACGGTTGCCGCGGATAACACCACGGTTATCAATGTATATTGTGATCGTAATGAGCACACGCTGACGTTCCGTTATAATGCTAACGGTACGGTCTATAAGACGATCACGGCGCTGTACGGTCAGAACATCAAGGATAACTTCCCGATCTCCGTCAACGGCAATACGTCTTATAGATGGGAACCTCAGAACGGTTCCACGTTCAATGAGGTGCTGGTGTATATCGACGTTATGCCCGACGAAGACGTTACGTTCTATAGAAATTCCAGTAACGCGTCTACAAAGACCATCCATTATATGGTCGAAGCGCTGCCCGGTGAGACGCCGACCAGAACCTACAACGGAACGGGCTTTGTGGAGTATAAGGCGGTCGAGGCCAATTACAACTTCTTTACCGAAGCGGAAGACTATATCAAGCTGGACGGCTATATCAAGGGCACCGACTCCAGTCTTTCGACCACGTATCAGCCGCAGGCATACAATAACACCGATGGCAATTATCCGGTAAACAATCCGAATTATACAGGAAGTGGGTGCTGGGGCAGTAATGGCAATAATAGTACTCGCAGACATGTCTTTGTGTACTATCTCCGTAAAGAATACGAGATCAAGTATGAAGACGGCACGTTCTTTGATCTGACCTGGGACAACGGTCAAAAGTATGTTCCGCTTGTGGAGCAGCCGACGCGGCAGGACATCGATACCAAGGACGACATCAAGTATCAGACGGACATCAGCGGCGACACCTATAACTTCACGCCCACGCAGAGCAAGTTCGTGTTCGCCGGCTGGTATAAGGACGTCGGCTGTAACGAACCGTATACCTTCGGTACCATGCCCTCGCATAACTTCAAGCTTTATGCGAAATGGGTGACGAAGGTATATAAGGTAAATCTCGTTCCCAATGACAGTACCGATGACCCGATCCGGTATGTTGACACGAATCAGAGCGAGCACTTCTATGTCGACGTCAACGAGAAGATCGCCGACATGTCCGGCGCTGAGCGCAACTACTGGGAACTGGTCGGTTGGTTCACGGATGAGGAGTTCACCCATTCGTACGACTTTGCGGTCATCCCGATCAACGACAGCTATATCGCGCAGTACGGTGATCCGAATTACCGTGAATCCGACTGGATCGCGACGCAGGGCCAGATCACGCTGTACGCCAGATGGCGCAACAAGCTGGTCGGTTCCGACGGCATCAATGTCGTTTACGACATATCAGAAGGAGGCGCCGGTGACGCTCCGACCGACACCGGCAACTATGTCGACCTGGCGCAGGCGATCGCGGCCGGTGCATGCGAATCTGCAGAACCGGACAACTACGTCTTCAGCCATTGGGAAGTGCAGCACTGGGACGGAAGCGCTTATGTGCCTTCCGGTGTGAACGTATATCCCAGCGAGACGTTCGAAGTCAAGATCGACGATTCCAAGATCGTCAATACGGATACCAATGAGGTCGTTCCGAGGTCTCAGTATCAGAGTCTCGACCCGAACGCACATTATACCTATACCGTCGTTCTGAAGGCGAGGTTCACGGAGAAGGAAAAGCCCATGGACACCTTCATCCACTGGTATGACAACCTCGGCGGATTATACCACACGAGCGATGGTATCAAGATCAATGAAGCGACCGCTATTCCGTCAGCACCGGAACGTACCGGCTATCTGTTCAAAGGCTGGATCCGCGGTTATGAAGAAGACGGCGAAACGACGACGCTGACCGATCTGTACATCTACTACAACAACGGCAAGTATTACTCTGACGAGGGATTCTCGAATGAGGTATCCCAGGTCGCGGCGGACGAGCACCTTGTCGGCGACGGCACAAAGCACCATGCGATGTTCGCAAAGTGGGAGCCGATCACCTACACCGTGCACTTTGATGCAAACGGCGGAAGCGGCACGCAGATGGACGATCAGGAGTTCACCTACGACGTGGCGCAGAACCTGTCCGAGAACACCTACACGCGCGATGGCTATACGTTCCTCGGCTGGGCGACGACCGCAGACGGCAGCAAGGAATATGACGACACGGAGAGCGTCAAGAACCTGACCACAACCAACGGCGACGTGGTCAACCTCTACGCGGTCTGGGCGCAGGATGAATACAAAGCCATTTTCCACCAGAATTATGAAGGCGCTTCCCCGGAGCCGTATGTGACCCAAACCGGTCTCCATTACGGCGATCATGTCACCGATCCGGTATATCCCGAGCGCGAAGGCGAGCCGACCTGCGACTATATCTTCTATGGTTGGTATACGGAGCCGGAATGCACGCATCAGTGGAACGTTGCCACCGACACGATCCCGCTCATGGACCCGCCGCGCGAGCTGCATCTCTATGCGAAGTGGGTCAAAGAGGAGTACTATATCACCGGCGCATTCTGCGGCTGGACAGAACCCGGTAATATGGTTCCGGAAAACGCGCTGATTCTGACGAAGAACGGCGAGGGCGAATGGATCAGAACCGGGACCGATTGGAGTGAGAATGGTCAGTTCAAGGTTGTCAGAACCCGGGACGGTGAGATTCAGGAATGGTACAGATCTGATTCTCAGAACTATGTAGTTGATAAAGACCATGTCGGTCCTTCTACGACCTATTTCCATCCGAGTGGAAATGGAGGTACTCTCGGTTGGGAGTATTCGCATATCCATGTCGAGCTTCCGCATCCGATCACCATCAGCGTGATTCGTGAGGACGAAGGTACGACCGGCAGCGTTACGGTCAGCGGCACGATCAGCGGCACGGCAGGTGACGAGACGATCGCAGCGAAAGACTTCACGGTAGCAAATCCGGACGTTCTGACGAATGCAGACTGGAAAACCGGTGTCGAGATCGAACTGCAGATTGCCGATGGATACGTGCAGGTCGACGACATCACCGGCTGGAGAACGAACTATCCGGATACGAGTGTTGCCGTAAGCAACAACTCGTTCACGATGCCCGACGGCGCGGTTACGCTCCAGATCAAGATCAGACCGATCACGTACACGGTGCACTTTGACAAGAACGAAGGCACCGGTGAGCAGATGGCAGATCAGACGTTCACCTACGATGTGGCGCAGAACCTGAATGCGAATACATACACCCGCGAGGGCTATACCTTCGCCGGTTGGAACACCGAAGCAGACGGCTCCGGCACGCCTTATGCGGACGAGGCCGACTTCACCAACAAGTCCACCACGGACGGCGACGAGATCACCCTCTATGCGCAGTGGTCGGTCAATCCGTACGATTACGTCATCCACTACTACCTGAAGGGTACGGAGATCCGGGTCGCAGACGATACCACCGGCAGCGCGGACTTCGGCGCAACGGTGGATGTTCCGACCGGGAATCCGACGTTCAACGACACGTTCAGCGCGTTCGATCTGACGCGTGATTCCTCGAATCCGGAAACTTCGATCACGATCAAGACCGAAGGCAACGTCATCATCGTTTACTACACGATTGACCTGACGATCACGGCAAACGATCAGACCTATCCCTACAACGGCAATCCGCAGGGCGAGGACAACGCGACCTATACAGCCGCAGCCGACATTGCGGAAAAGGTAACGGTTGAGGGACTGTACGGCAGCGATACGCTTGCGAGCATCACGCTGGACGGTCAGGAAACGCTTGTCGGCGAGTACGAAAACAAGATCGTTCCGAGTGCGGCAGTAGTCCATAATGTGGACGGAGAAGTTCCTTCCTATTATACTAGTACTGTCACCTATGTCCCGGGCAAGCTGACGATCACGGAGCCGACGGATCCGGAGTTGGTTGTCACGAAGGACGACGCAGAGGCGGACGACTACAAGTACGCGGAAGGCGAAACCGTAACCTTCACGATTACGGTCAAGAACATCTACAATAAGGAAGTCACGATCACCCTCACCGAGATCAATGGCGTGACGCTTGCGCAGGATACGTTTGAGAACGTAGCGGCAGGCGAAACGGTCACCACCACGGCGACCTACGTCATCAAGCCGGACGATATGGCGACGGGCAGCTTCAAGAACACTGTCACCGCGACGCTGAATGAAAAGACTTACGAAGCGAGCGATACGGTATACACCGAAGAGATCGACGCGTCGATCGAAGTAACGAAGACGGCGTCGAAGACGACGGATGCAGCAGCCGGTGAGACGATTACCTACACGGTGGTTGTGAAGAACACGGGCAATGCTACGGTAAGCGGCATTACTCTGGACGATACGCTTGTGACGCTGACGGGCGATAACGCGGAAGCGTTCGACCTGGCGCCGGAAGGCACGAAGACGATCACGTACACCTACACCGTCACGCAGGAAGACTTCGACGCAGGCAAGGTAGACAACAAGGTCACTGCGATCGGTAAAGATCCGAAGAACAACGACGTAACCGACGATGCAGAGGCGACGGTCACGATGGGTGAGACGTCTGCAGAGCTGAGCATTACGAAGAGCGCGGATCCGAAGACGAACGCAGAAGTCGGCACGGAAGTGACGTACACGGTGGTCGTAACGAACACGGGCGACGTCAAGGTGAAC
>JAFZIH010000106.1 GCA_017554455.1 Clostridia bacterium
CGGATAGAAATCCATTTGAAGAATCCATACCGGCATCAGCACGACGCCGCCGTCTTTCAGCGGCTGCGGGATCGCGGACAACGTCATGGACGAACCGACAAAGCCGAACGGATCATGAACGTTTGCACAGCCCAGCTTCAGATACATTTTAACCTGTTTACAAATCTCGGAAAACGGCAGCAGCGCAGCGTTTTCGTTGATCCTTTCCGTTACGGTCATCGGATTCTCCCATTCAAACGATTCTACCCCGTTCTCCGTTACAAACAGATAAAGGGTTTCGGGAAGCTGCGGCGGCAGACTGTAGCTCAGATCATCGTCGAAGGACATGATGAAGATCAAGCTTTCCTCATAAAAGCTTTGCGCCTCATAGCTCTCGGCCCGCACATATTCCAGATAGTACCCGTCTTGTACATATCCGCGCTCAATATGCGAATTGATTGCGCCTTGTTCGGACGAGGCAAGCTTCAAAGAGGACAGCCCGATCTCCCCGAGAAACGCTTCCGCTGTCGCAATGGCTTGCTGCGCATTGATTCTCGGATGCGGGGTATAGAGGGCAGCCGGAGCGTTTTCTTTCGTTTGCAGTTCTTCCAGCTTAAAACGCTCCGGAGCCGCATAATGTTCACCCTCCGCAATGTACAGTTCCCCTTGACTGCTTTGAAAATAGATTTGAATCTCCCGATCATCCTCCAGTAAAACCGTCAGTCCGTATTTGACTGCAAGGTCATGCGGCAGCTCCGATGCCGGGATGTATAAGTCTTCCCGGAGCGGCGCTTCGCTCCACTCTTGCTTTGCCTGATTGATCGCATTTTGCTGCATCGCCCACGGTGTTCGCACCATCGTTCCGTCCGGCTGCTGATGCAAAGCGCCTTCCTCCGCGGTTTCAAGCGCACGGCTTCTGAGCTCTTTCGAAAAACGCGGGCGGATGTTGTCAAACAGCGCATAGCCGACCATGGGTGCGGTCGGATACATCGCCTTCAGAATCCGATCGACGTCGTCGATGCCGATGGCTCGCTTTTCTACTGCATCGACCGGATAGGGCCCGGCGCAACAGCGAACCTCCGCGTCGATCGGCAGCAGTACCGTTTCCGTGGATGCGTCGTCCGTCCAATGCGCAGGAACCGGCTCAATCTGCAGAGTTTTCTGTTCCGGTACATCCGGATCAGGGGAGGCAAAGATCGCCTCCTGCGCTTTGCCGTCCCCTTTGTTGACAACGATCTCCTGCTCCGGCGTCGGTACGCAGGCAACCAACATCACAATGGAAAGCAAAACCGCTGCGATTTGCGTGACGCGTTTCATAGACTCCTCCCCTCCATTTTGGCAGATTATTTACCCGTCACCTTAAATGAGCGCTGACTTTGGAAAAGTGTGACGCATTTCGCACAAAACCGACATGCGGATCCCGCTGATATATAAAAGGTGCGATCGGGAACATTCCATTCCGCTCGCACCTGTCGTTTGATTTACGGTATTCTGATATATGTTTACGGCAGCTGTCCGCTGCGCTCCATCTCGACGACTGCGTCGTAGTCGAACGGTTCCGTCGCAAGCGGCGGATAATCCGCTTCGTTATAGTTCCAGTACAGCCAGACCGTTCTGCATTCTTGCTTTGTCCACATAAAGCAGTCCACGGGGTGCTTTCTCGTCCGGGTCGGATCAAAGACGTACCAACCCGTGCCGAGGTCAACCATCACCCAGTAATGCCGCGTGCGCCACACACTCGTTTTGACGCGTTCAACCGAAAGATACGGAATATCCGTTTCGTCGAGCAGCGCGCGCGTCAGCGAATAGATGTTGAAGCAGTCGCCCGTTCCCAGCGTATACCCATCGTACGCCGCTTTGCGCCAATCGGTATAATTGTTGTTCGAACCGTTTGCGTAGACGATTTGCTTCTGTACGTAATCGAAGATCGCCCGGAGCTTTTCTGCGTCGACCATGTCGGGTGTGGTGATCTCCGCCATGATGCTCTGCGCAAGCGCATGGAGTTCCTCCTCCGTCACCGTACGTTGGATCAGCATGAAATTGCACGCCTGCTCCGTCGCGTTGCCGCTTTTGTCCTCTGCGCGATAGATGACCCGATAGGTCCCTTTCTCTGAAAGCGTTACCTCAGATTTGACCGTGACCTCGACGAAGCCGTCCTCGTCGTCCTCGGCAAAGACTTCGGCAAAGTACGTGATCGGTTCGCCGACGTAGCAAATGCGGTTGATCACGCCATACAGGTGCGGCGGGTTCACGTCGTCTCTGAGCTTGATCGTGACGGTCGCCGTCGACTCGTTTCCACTCGCGTCCCTTGCGATCACCGTGACCGCGCAGTCGCCTGCGGTATCGAAATCCGGTTCGCTTTCAAATGACAGTGTGACCGGCGTCATGTCCTCCGCCGTAAAGAAGTCCTCCGGCAAATACGCGTGCCGCGTATAGAACTTCAATGCGCCGATCTCCGGCTTTTCAAAAAGCTCCGGCGGCGTCGTATCGACGACCGTGATCGTCGGCGTTTCGGCAACGCCGTTGACGGTGATCGAAACCGCATACGTACCGGGCGTATCCGGAACGAACGGCTCCGCAACGATCGTTTGTCCGTCGCTGTTTTCGAAATCCTCCGGCGTCAGCGCCTCGCGCCTTGCCTCAACGGTCCGCGGCTTTACGTCCGAGATCAGAAGCTTGCTTTCTACGTCTGTTGTGTTTCCGCCTTCGTCCGTGAGCCGTACGGCGATCGTCTGTACCTCGCGGTTTTCATAGTCCGGCGCGGACAGGAACGCAAAGGAAAGGTCCGTCTCGTCCGCGGCGTTGATCACAAAATCCTCCGCTTCTGCGGTCTCATTCGAAGCAAGCACAAGAAGCGTCGGTTCGGCGTACGGCGTCTGCGTGTCGACGACGATGAGCATTGATTCGGAACGAATGCCGGCTTCGGTCGTGAACGCAACCGGATACGTACCGACGTGGTGCAGCATCTCCGCGTTGATCGGCGTATCCTGTATCGCGGCGACTCCCTCGATGAGAAACCGGTCCGCATCCGGGATATCCTCCCCTGCCTCGACGGTAAGCGCTTCAACCGTCGCGCGGACGGAAACGCGAACGGGAACGACCGTCCGGTTATTCCCCTGGTCCTCCAGAACGATTTCGATCGTATCGGTCCATTCCGTATCGAAGTCCGGCTGCTGTGCAAAGGAAACGCGTACCACGCCGGCGTCCCCGACGTTTTTCACAAACTCGTCCGGTCCCGGTTTAGATCCGATCGCAACGATCCGATCGACCGCTTCCGCCGTCGGCGCGGTCGTATCCCGCACGATCGCAAGCACCGGTGTAGGCACGCCGCCGATCGAAAGGTTCAGTACGTGCCATCCGCATGCAAGCTTGTCGGATCCAGTTTCGAGCACGGCGTCCCGCGAAGTATAGTCAGCAGCCGAAACGGGTTCGCCGCACTCAACGAACTGAATCGCCGAAACGCCGCGATAATGGATCAGCATCGCGATCGCAAGTACGAAAAGAACGCCGAACGCCCAGACGAGCGCACGACGCTTTCCGCTTCTCGGTTTTCGGGTACGAATCTTCAAGCTTTTCAAAACAAAAAAGCCCGGAAAAACCGGGCCTTTGAACACAGATCAGTCTTTCACTTCTTCGGTCATGGTATTCTCAACGCCCGCATCCTCGACCTGAGAGATCGCGCCTCGTGCAAACACGAGCTTGACCTTGTCGGGTCCGACGGAAAGCACGATGACGTCGTCCTTAACAGAGGAGATCGTACCGTAGATGCCGCCGATCGTGCGTACGCGGTCGCCCTGCTTGAGCCCGCTCAGCATATCCTTGACCTTCTTGTCGCGGCGGCGCTGCGGGATGATCATGACCACGAGCAGAACGACCACCATGAGCAGCGGCAGAAGAAGCGTCATCATATTGCCGCCGGCGCAGCCCGCAGCATTCCCCGACTCCCCGCTTGCCGCGCAGAGACTGCTGAGACCGGAAGTGTCACATCCGCACAATACGGATTGCATTGCATTCAAAAACATATCCTTGATTCCTTTCCTGTATCTTTGGATATTATACGAAATACAAGGCGTTTCGTCAATACTCGAATGTGAAAACTTTGCAACAAGAAAACGGGAGGACAACTCCCTCCCGTTTAAAGATGCATCATCCGTGTCGTTCTCTGGATGACCTTCTTTCCGTCGCGCTTCATGCGGCGCGGGATATCCGGATACAACGTGCACATCGCGGTCGCGGCTGCCGCTGCGCCCATCGCCATGCCGATCCCGAGCATTGCCATTCGCATGCGATCACCTCTTTCTTTTTTGAGGTTAGTATGCGAAGGGATCACGCATTTATTCCGCTTTCGGATCTTCCTCTTTTTGCTTGTTTTCTTTTTTTGCGCGATAATCCGCGATCGCCGCCTGCACCGCTTCCTGCGCAAGCACCGAGCAGTGGATCTTCACCGGCGGAAGACCTTCGAGCGCTTCCACGACCGCTTCGTTCGTCAGCTTTTCGACTTCCGCAAGCGGCTTGCCCTTGATGAGCTCCGTCGCCATCGAGCTCGTCGCGATCGCCGCGCCGCAGCCGAAGGTCTTGAACTTGACGTCCTCGACGATCTCGTCGTCGTTGATCTTCAGAAACATCTGCATGATGTCGCCGCACTTCGCGTTGCCGACGGTGCCGACGCCCGACGCGTCCGGGATCTCGCCGACGTTTCTCGGATGCTGAAAATGATCCAAAACTTTTTCCGAATACTGCATTACTGTACTCCTCCTTTGGGATAAATCGGTGACATATCTCTGAGCCGCTGTACGATCGGCGGCAGAACATCCAGAACATAGTCGATCTCTTCTTCGGTGGTGAATTCACTTAGCGTCATGCGGAGCGAGCCGTTCGCCGCCTCGTGCGAAATGCCCATTGCGAGCAGCACGTGGGACGGATCCAGCGAGCCGGACGTGCACGCCGAGCCGGACGACGCCGCAACGCCCTGAAGATCGAGCATCAGAAGGATGCTTTCGCTTTCGATGTAGCGGATGCCGAAATTGACGTTGTTCGGCAGACGCTGCGTTCTGTGACCGTTCAGGTGCACGGTCGGGATCTTCTCCTCCACGCCCGCGATCAGCTTGTCTCTGAGAGCGGTCATCTTCCGCATGTTCGCTTCGAGGTTTTCGGTCTGGATCTCCAGCGCTTTTGCAAGACCGACGATGCCGGGAACGTTCTCCGTGCCCGCGCGCTTCTTGTTCTCCTGCCCGCCGCCCGTGATCATGGCGGGGACGCGGACGCCCTTTCGGATATAGACCGCGCCGACGCCCTTCGGACCGTGGAACTTGTGCGCCGTGAGCGTCAGAAGGTCGATATTCATGTCCTGCACGTCGACCGGGATGTGACCGATCGCCTGCACCGCGTCGGTATGGAACAGCACGCCCGCTTCACGGCAGACCGCGCCGATCTCTTTGATCGGCTCGATGGTGCCGACCTCGTTGTTTGCCATCATCACGGAAACGAGGATCGTTTCGGGACGGATCGCCGCGCGGACCGCTTCGGGATCCACGAGACCGTTTTCGTCGACGTCGAGATACGTGACTTCCGCAAGCCCTTTGTTTGCAAGCTCCTGCAGCGTATGCAGGATCGCGTGGTGCTCGATCTTCGAGGTGATGATGTGATTGCCCTTTTTACGGTACGCCTGCGCAACGCCGCGCAGGATCATGTTGTCGCCCTCGCTGCCGCCGCCGGTGAAATAGATCTCACTCGGGTCCGCCGCGTTCAGGCACTTTGCGACGGTGCGCCGCGCGTCGTCCAGGCCCTTGTGCGCATCGCGCGCAAAGCTGTGGAAGCTCGACGGATTGCCGTAAAACTCCGTGTAGTACGGGATCATCGCTTCGATGACCTCGGGCAGGACCTTGGTGGTCGCTGCGTTGTCAAGATAAACGTGCATGTTCGATCCTCTTTTTCTGTTCGATATGATCTTCGGTGAGTTCTCCGATGGTCGTTTCCTCCAATACGGCGTTGATACGGCTCTGCAGTTTCAGAAACAGCGGTCTGGCCGAACAGGTGCAGGCGTTTTCGCAGACGCTCGCGTCGCTTCCGACGCAGTCCGCGATATCCGTGCTGCCCTCCAATGCGCGGAGCGTTTCGAGCACGCTGATCCTTTGCGGCTCCCGTGTCAGAAGATATCCGCCCGCTTTGCCGCGCGTCGTTTTGACGATACCGGCGTTTTTCAGCGAGCGCATCAGCTGTTCGAGATACGCTTCCGAGATCCCCTGCTCCGCCGCCACTGCCGCGAGCGATACGGGCCCTTCCCCATAGTGCTTCGCAAGCTCGACGACCGCACGCAGTCCGTATGTACCTTTCGTTGAAAACTTCATCGTTAATCCCTACCGTTTCACTCGGCTTTATCTTACAGATATTGTTCTCAAAAGTCAAGTGTTTTACTCGACTATTGATAATATACTTTTGGGATGACAATTCCCGTTATGTATGATATACTTTTGCAAAAGAGAATCCGGAGGTATAAAAGATGATCCGTGACGTTTCCGACCCGGATGAAAAGCGCAGAATCGCGCGGCTGATCCTCGAAGCGTTGCCCGAATGGTTCGGCATTCCGGAGGCGCGTGAAGACTACATCCGAGAAGCAGCGGACGAGATCATGGTCGTATCCGAAGAAGGCGGCAGACCGAACGGGTTTCTTTGCCTCAAGGAGACCGGAAAAGACACCGCGGAGCTTGCGGTCATGGGTGTTTTGAAAGAGCATCATCGGAAAGGGATCGGCACGGCGCTCTTTGAAGCGGCAAAGGCGATCGCCGTCGAAAAGGGATACTCCTTTCTGCAGGTGAAAACCGTGCAAATGGGCAGATACGAAGAATACGACTGCACAAATCTGTTTTATCTGAGTCTGGGATTCAAGGAATTCGAGGTCTTTCCGACGCTCTGGGACGAGTGGAATCCCTGTCAGATCTATGTCATGTCGCTGAAATGAGGTGCGCAATGGAAATCGAGATCAAAAAGATGGAAACTGACGCCGAGTTCAAAGGCAAGGCGCACGTGCATTGGGCGACGTGGCACGCGGCGTATACGGGGCTGATCGATCAGGCGTATCTTGACAAGCTGACGCCGGAAAAGTGCGAAGAGATCGCGTACCGTTGGCCGGACAATATCCTGATCGCAAAGGACGGCGAGCGTATTCTGGGCTTTCTCGGCTTCGGCGACGAGGACGCGGATACGGGTGTGATCTTCGCGCTGTACGTTTTGCCGGAATTCTGGGGAACGGGCGTCGGACAAAAGCTGATGGAAGCGGGACTTACAAAGCTTTCGGCGTATCCGAAGCTCACACTTTGGGTGCTGAAAGACAACGCGCGGGCGATCCGCTTCTATGAAAAGAACGGCTTCCGCGCGGACGGCGAAGAAAAGGCGCTTCCGGCGCTCGGCGCATCGGAGATCCGGATGATCCTAAATCGGGAGGCGGACAAATGACCGTAAAACTGTTCTTTCAAGCGATCGCAAAGTTTCTTTTGGGCCTCGTTCTCATCGGGTTATTACTGTTTCTGCCCGCGGGCACGCTGCGCTTTTGGAACGCATGGTTGTTTCTCGGCATTCTGTTTATCCCGATGTTCATCGCCGGGATCGTGATGATGTGCAAAAACCCCGAGCTTCTCAAAAAACGTCTGAACGCAACAGAAAAAGAAAACGAGCAGAAGGCGGTACTCGTGCTGTCCGGCATCATGTTTCTTGCCGCGTTCGTCGTCGCGGGGCTGAACTTCCGCTTTCAGTGGATCGTGCTGCCCGCGTGGGCGGTATGGGTCGGCGCGGGCGTTTTCCTCGCCGCATATCTGATGTATGCCGAGGTGCTTCGGGAAAACACGTACCTC
>JAFZIH010000107.1 GCA_017554455.1 Clostridia bacterium
CTCCGGATAGGAAACCGTCACCGGGCTGGTGAAGGTCTGCTTCGGCTGCACCTTGACGTCGCTCGGATACTTGAAGCTCATGCCGGTAAAGACGTCGGAATACTGGTAGGTATCGGCAAAGTTCGTGATGACCGGATCGATCTCGCCGATCGCCGTGACCGTGTTTTCGATCCTGCCCTTGTTGACGTCCGCCTGCGTGACCTCGTACAGGTATCTCACCGTGGCGGATTCGCCGGTTTCGAGCATCGTCAGATCGTCGCCGTCGATCATCTCGAGACCGGCGAGCGTATGGTTCAGTTTGATGTTGCCGAGGCGGATGCCGCCGGTGTTCGTGACCGTGACCGTATAGATGATCGCGTCGCCGAGCTCGTATCCGTCCTCCGGGTCCGCCGTCATTTCGACCGTCAGTTCGGGCTCGCCTTCCTCCGCGCCGCGCGTCTGCGATCCGACGGAACCGTTGATTTCGCCCATCGGAACCGTGACCGTAACGTCGTTGGATCGGACGGTTTCGGGTTCCGGCAGCAGCTCGACCGCTTCCTGCAGATCGGTCAGCAGCGCGTCCGCCGCGGACATGCGGTTGGTGATCAGGCGGACGTAGAGCTTGTCGCCCGCGTTGACTTCGAATCCGCCCTCCGGTTCGGGTTCGGGTTCGTCCGGATCGGGTTCCGGCGCATTCGGATCGGGATCGACCTCGATCGGCGGCGCGAGCTCGAAGTCGATGTCGGATGTGAATACGCGATAACCGTCCACGTATTCGCTGGTATCGATGACTTCATATTCGCCCTTATAGACGTCGTTTGCGTCATAGACCACGAACTGGACCGCAAGCGGCGTCTCGGTCTTCGTCGTTTCGAGCACGCCGAACGGAACGGTCATGGAAACCGCGTAGGCGCGCGGCCGGATCTTGATCGTTACGATCGCGTGCGTACCGAAGGCGGTGACGATCGGAATGTATTTGCCGGCGTCAACGGTATATGCGCTGTCGCTCATCACGGCGGAGAGCTCTATGTTCTTGAAGATGTTCGACGTGACCGGGCTGACGCCGTTCGGGAAGTTCTCCGAGACGTCGACCGTCACGCTGTCCGCGCCTACAGGCATCGGGATCTCTTCGAGCATTGCGGTGCCGTTGACGGAAACGAGATAGCGCAGATACCGGTTCGCCTCGCCCGTGCTCGGGACCGGTCCCGCAGAAACATACCCGTTGTCATCCGCCGAGCCGCCCGCGGAGCCCGCGGTGATCACCGTGCCGAGCGCCGGACGGTTCGACTCGTTGCCCGCGCCGATGTTCTTCAGGTTGTATTCCATGTACCGGAAGGTGCCCGTCAGCGTAACGGATCCGTTCTGCGGCGCCGCCGTCAGATCGATGATGTTGTCGTCGGGCAGGACCCCCGCCTTATAGTACAGCGTGTTCTGCGCGTAGGTACGGGCGGTATTGCGGTCCGTCCAGAGCGCGACCATGCCGTTTTTCGGGGTGACGGTGATCGGATACATCTTGCCCGCGACCGTCTTGTCCTCGTTCGCGAACGTGAAGTAGGTGTAGCCCGCTTCGACCGTCGTATCGCCCTTCTGATAGAGGAGCCCCGCGGTGAGCTTATTTGTCGTTTCGAAGTTTGCGAGATCGGAGGTCTTGACGCGGACCGTGATCTTGTTTTCCTTCTTCTGGATCGTCGGCTGGATGATGACTTCCCGATAGCAGAGGCGGTGGCCGTTCGGGTCGCCGGAGATATAGATCGGTTCATTGTTCCAGAATACCTTCGGATCGGGCTCGAAATCCGCCTCGGCGCCGGAGGTCTTATGGAACACGTTGGCGCCGACGACCTTGTAGTCCTGCGCTTTTGCGGGATCGAGGATCTCGATCGAGGTCAGCGCAAGCGTGTCGCCCTTGCGGAAGGGGATCTGATACGTCTGACCGAAGAGAGTGATTGTGTCCGTCGTCCTGATCTCGACAGTCTCTTTCGCCGGAACGACGTATTCCATCGTGCTGATGGTGATCTTCAGGTCGCTGTCGAAGGTATTGCGCACCTTGATCGTCGAATCGATGTAATCGAAGTCGGGCTTCACATACAGTTTGCTGTAGTTCGGATAGCCGAGCGTGTTCTCAAGCGACGTGTTTTCGGTGATCGTATCCAGGAATTCATCTTCGTTTTCGCCGAACAATTCCAATGCCTTCTCCTGCGTCAGCATGAACGCGATGGAAGAGTTTGTCGGGCTGCGGTTGATGCCGAGATTTTCGATAACATCTCCGTTCTTATCCACCCAGTTGATCGCTCTGATATAGGCGAACTGCAGAACGTTCGAATCGGATTCGTCCTGCACCGTGAAACCCTCGCCCGCGTAGATGACCTGCTTCGTGCTGCCGCCCGTAAGTCTTGACTTCGTCGCCACGCCGCCGTCGTCGGCGCGGTTGCCGTCCTCCTGCAGGAACCGGAGAGGATCCGCTTCCTGCAGATTGATCTGGAACGGGCGCTTGATCGGTTCAATCTGATAGACATAGATATGGTTGCAGTCGTCGCATTTGCCTTTGTTGTAGATGCCGATAAACTGCGGCATGTACCCGCCTTCGTTATCGATGCTCCACTCCGACGGGAACATGTTCCAGGTCTCCTGCGCGAACGGCGCGGTGGAATCGATGATCAGCTGCGGCCACTTCTGACTGTCGGACTGATCTTTCGTCTTGCCGCTGTATGTCGTCAGCCACTCACCGGGTTTGCCGTCGTAACCGCGATCAAAGGCGACCTTCAAGACTGCATGGTCCTTGGTTCGGCCCAATTTGACGCGCGCGCCGGCAATGGTGAAGCGGGAATTCTCATCGGCGATCCGATAGACCACGCCGACGACGCCCTTGCGGTCATAAAAGGAAGAGTTGTCCGTCCACATCAGGTCCCACGCCTGCTTTTTGGAATCGTACTTGTCGTTGCCGCCGAACTTGTTGTCTTGATGACCGTGGTGGTACGGATCGTCGATTTTGAGTGCGCTGCCGAGCTCGACCACGCCGAGTTCATGCGGCCGCGGACCGTCCGGATTGCCGGTCTGGATCGACGTGTCGCCGACGCTTTTCTTGTCGGAGACGGAACCGGGATCCGTGGAGAACGCGTTCGTCGTCTGCGGCTTGTAGGTGCCCTGCATGGTGACGGTCGCGTGATCGACGCCGATCGTGCAGCCCGCGTCCGCTTCGAGCGAGAGACCGAACCACGCTTCGCCCGTAAACGGCTCCGTGCGCACGGGAATGGTGACCGTGAGCGTGGGAATGCCGAACGGGAAGATGAGCGTTGTATCGACTTCGGAATAGTCTCTGCCCATGACCGCGTTGCCTTCGCCGGTGGTCTTTACGATACCGCCGACGACCGAGTTCATCGCGCCGGTACGCTCGACCGTGACCACGACGCTCTCTTCACCGGGCGTGTGGACGTATTCGACCTGCGAGAACGAAAGCACGCATTCCTCGGGCTCCTCGTCGTCGAGGATCGTGAACGCGCACGCGCACGCCGCGCTGTTGGTGGTCGTGCCCTGCGGCGCGCCGAGCATGAAGTAGAACATCCTGTCGCCGTCGCTTGTGTCATTGTCGAGCGGGATGATCTCGAGGTACTTGCTCTTTTCGCCGGGTGCGAAGGTCACTTCGACGTACGCGCCGACGACGACGTCGGTCAGAACGTTCGCGATCCTCTGCAGATCGTCGAACATATCCTCGGTCGTGGTCAGCTTCTGCGAAACGACGTCTTCGCCGACAAACAGGTTCGACGCCCGCTGCACGGGATCGAGCCCGTCGTCCTCCTCCGTACCGCCGATCGTTACGGTTTCGGTCCGGTCGGTGACGACCACGTTGGGATCCGGCTCAATTGCGGGCTCCTCCGCGGGTTCTTCCGCCGGTTCCTCAGCCGGTTCATCCGCCGGTTCTTCAGCGGGTTCATCCGCCGGTTCTTCAGCGGGTTCCTCCGCGGGCTCCTCAGCGGATTCCTCGGCGGGTTCCTCTGCGGGTTTCTCCGCCGGTTCCTCCGCGGGTTCCTCTGCGGGTTCCTCTGCGGGCTCCTCGGAGGGTTCTTCCGCGGGTTCCTCCGCCGGTTCTTCCGCCGGTTCACCGTACATTTCCTCTACCGCTTCGGCATAGGGGTTTTCCCCGTCGTACTTGTCGGAAAGACCGCTCATCTCTTCGAGGAGTTCCAGCGCGTCTTCCACGCCATTCTGATACTCCGCCAGCAATTCGGGATCGTTTACGATCTCCTCGATCGCCGCCTCGTAATCCTCGAGAGGCATCTGTCCGTATTCCTCGCCCGCCATCATTTCCATGAGGGACATGTTATAATCCGGGTTCACGACCTCTTCCGAAGTTCCGCGGACACGGACGATATAGTCCTCGCCGTACTTTGCGGTCATGTCCGCGATCTTGACAAGCGCGGTGGATTCCGATTCCGCGGTTCCGCCGCGTCCGATGCGCAGCAGGTAGATCGCTTTGGCGTTTTCTTCGATCTCAGCCGCCGGAGCGGTCAGATAGAAGACGTCGTGCGAAAGGATATCCGGCTCGATTTCGATCTCGGGGATGAAGATATCCTCCAGTTCATCCTTCACGGCGTCCGCAATCGCTTTCATCGGCAAAATGCCGATCAGCATCAGCAGTGCGATCGCCACGCTCAGGATCTTGGTCCATCTGTGTATCATAAGGTTCCTCCTTACCCTTTATTGCCTTTTCCGTCTATGAAAAACCCGCCTTACGGTGTTTTCCCCACTTGTTTTTCAGGTCAGCTGCCGACCGACCATCCCGGCAAAAAAGCCGTTTTTATTGAGCAGTTCGTCGTAAGTCCCCTCTTCGACGATCCTGCCGTCGTCGATCACGATGATCCGGCTGCAGTTCTTGATCGTCGAGACCCGGTGCGCGATCACGATGCGCGTGCAGTTCAAGGCGTCGAGCGCGTCGGTCACCTTCTTCTGCGTAATGTTGTCCAGCGCAGAGGTCGCTTCGTCGAGCAGCAGCAGCTTCGGTTTCGCCGCGATCGCCCGCGCGAGCAGGATCCGCTGTTTCTGCCCGCCGGAAAGCGTGCCCTGTCCCTCCGAAACGAACGTCCGCATGCCCATCGGCATCTCACGGATGTCGTCGGCGACGCCCGCCTTCTCCGCCGCGTCCCATGCTTCCTCCTCCGTCAGCCCAGGCGCCATGATCGAAATGTTGAAGAAGATATCGCCCGGGAACAGTTCGCTTTGCTGCAGCACCGTTCCGATCCGTTTGTGCAGGGAGGAAAGATTCAGCTTACTCAGGTTCTTTCCGTCATAGAAGATCGCGCCGGTCTCCGGCTGCTCGAAGCCGAGCAGCAGCCGCATCAGCGTGGATTTGCCGCAGCCGCTCTTTCCGACGATCGCGACGTATTCTTTCGGTCTGATCTTAAGAGACAGATCCCGGAAGATGTACGGCGATTCCTTGTCATAGCGGAAGGAAACGTGATTCAGTTCGACGCCGCCGTTGAGCTTTGTGACGATCTCCTGCTCCTGCGTCTCCTCCGGGACCGTTTTCAGGATCGGCTCGGCGATCTTCAGAAGCGGACGGATCTCATGCGCCGAAAACGTGACGCCGTATGCGGAGGACGTCATGCCGACGATTGCGCCGAACGCCGCCGAAAACGCGAAATACGACGACGCGTCGATGTTGTTTCTGAGCGCCAGCCAATACGTCAGGATCGTGGTGAGAAGCCCGATCCCCATAACGATCGCGCTGTTGATCCGTACCATGATCGGCGGGCGGTAGGTAAGCCCCGCCTTCTCCGCGTACAGCTTCATCCACCGCGCAAACATGCGCTTTTCCGCGCCGACCAGCCGGATCTTGCGGACGCCGGTGATCGCGGAATAGCTGAAACCGGCTTCCTCCGCGTCGATCTCCAGACTTCTCTCATGGAATTTCCGTCTCGTGCGCACCGTGATCAGCGATACGACCAGCATGAGCGCCAGATAAATGATCGGGACCGGCAGCAGACCGGGCGCGTAATGCCAGATCTCGTACAGGTACAGCACGGACGTCGCCAGCGTCAGCGCGGTCATGGCGGCGAAATTGACATACTCCTTGCTGAACCGGACGATGGCGTCCATGCGCACTTTCAGTTCGCCTGCGCCGAACCGCCCGAAAAACCGGGTCGGCAGTGAAAGGAGCCGCATCATGACGGCAGCGCGCACCGCGTTTTCCGTTTTCAGTTCCTTCTTTTTGGAAAGAAGCCCTTTCGCAACGCCGAACAGGTGCGAAGCGATCAGAATGCAGAGCATCGAGACGGAAACGCCGATCAGAAGATCCGGACGTCCTGTGGAAAGCACCGCACCTGTCATGACCTTCGTGATATAGGGCAGCATCAGCCCGATCAGTAAAATGTTGCCCTGCAGAAGGATATTCACGATCCGCTCGCTCAGCGGAACGACGCTTCGGATATAGCGGATCAGATCCATCGGCTCGAGCGCTTTCTGCGGGAACGGACGGAAAAAGCTCAGCGCCTTTGCCTCGAACCGCGC
Source organism: Clostridia bacterium (assembly GCA_017554455.1). Taxonomy (GTDB): domain Bacteria; phylum Bacillota; class Clostridia; order Christensenellales; family CAG-138; genus UBA3792. Next base: position 6,481 of record JAFZIH010000107.1, read on the forward strand.
GGCGTTCTTTCGGTTGACCTTCACGCGCCGCTTCGTTTCCGGATCGGTAAACACGTATCCGCCGAGCTTGCCCGGAAGCAGTGCAACGGGAACGCCCCCTTCTTCGGTAAACGCAAGCATCGGTCCGAACGCGTCGCGATACCAGCTTTCCTTCAGCTCGACCTCGCGGAACATCAGACTGTACGCCTGCTGATAGTACTCCGCCATCTCCTCTGTGCTGACGAAGTTCTCCGGGATATCGAGCGGTTTCATCTCAAAATGCAGCAGGATCTCGTCGATCGCGTTTTTCGCGACCGTCCGCTCGTCTTCCTGCTTGAAAACCCTGCGCGAGCCAAGCACAACGCCGGCGATCTCGTCGAAGGAGTTTTCGAGGATCCGCTGGTCTGCGCTTTTCCGTTCTTTGATTTGTTCTTCAAACAAACTCATAACGGTACCTCACGATTCGTTTGCGATCAGTTCGGCATATCTGCCGCCCTGTTCCATAAGCGATTGATGCGTGCCGCGCTCGACCGCCCTGCCGTGATCCAGAACGATGATCTCGTCGCAGTCGCGGATCGCGGAGAGACGGTGTGAAATGACGATGCAGGTGATCCCCCTGTTGCGAATCGCCTTGATGACCTCGTATTCCGTTTCCGCATCCAGCGCGGCCGTCGCCTCGTCCAGGATCAGAACGGAGGGATCCAGCGCAAGCGCCCGCGCGATCTCGAGCCGCTGCCGCTGCCCGCCCGACAGGTTTCTGCCGCCGCTCTTGAGCTTATGCCGATAGCCGTTGACCATCTCCGTAATATCCTTATGGATCGCCGCGTCGCGCGCCGCGATGATCACCTCAAAATCCTGAATGGACGCATCCCACATCTTGATGTTGTTGCCCACCGTACCTTCAAACAGCATCGGCTGCTGATCGACGACCGACAGCGAGTTCGTGATCACGTCGCGGGGATAGTCGTTTCTCGGTCTTCCGTCTAAAAGAATCTCTCCCGACCACGGCTGATACAGCCCCGCGATCAATCCCGCGATCGTGGATTTGCCGCAGCCGGACGATCCGACAAGCGCGACCCACTGTCCCGGTCTCAGGGAAAGAGAGAAGTCTTTGACGACCGGCTCGCTCGCTCTGGAATACCCGAACGTCACGTTCTTCAGTTCGACGCCGCCCTTCAGCTTTCTGTCCGCGATCCTGTCGTCTTTCGCGGATTCCTCCAGCGATTCGTCTTCCGGGTACTGCATCACGTCCTCCACGCGTTCCATCTGCGTGCGCATCTCCTGCATGGTCTGTCCGGCTTTGACGACCGTCATCGCCGGAGACAGGAACGCGCTCATAAAGCCCTGGAACATCAGTACGGCGCCGAGCGTAAATTTGCCCTGCATGGTCAGCAGAACGCCGAGCGCAAGGACCGCATAGTTGGCGAGCGTAACGAGGAACGCCGGCAGCATGCCGAGGTACTGCTCGTTCTTTTCCGCCTTGACGCTCTGCCGGTTGACGGACGCCAGATAACCGGACCAGCGCCGGAAAAAACTGTTTTCCGCGCCGCTCGCCTTGATCGCTTCGATCATGTCAATGCCGGAAAGCGCGGTCGAATCCCGCTTCCCCTCGTCGCGCAGGCGAACGCGCGTGATGTCGATGCGCCGCCGGGAAACGACAATCGACAGAACGACGTTCAGAATCAGAACCGCGATCCCGATCAGAGACAGCAGCAGACTTTGCCGCAGCATCAGCACGAGATACAGGATCATGATCAGCGTGTTCATGACCAGCGGCGCAAGCGTATTGACGAACGTGCCCGCAATGGACGTGTTCATCACGGCGCGCGCCTGAATGTCGCCGGCTCTGCGTTGTACGAAAAAGTCCAGCGGCAGCCGCAATACCTTCCACATATAGGTCGTGCTGCCGATCGCCGCCATTTTGCCGTTGATGCGCAGCGAATACACCGCCCGCACCCATTCCGCAGCGATCTGCACGGCAGCAAGCGCGAGCAGGACGCACAGGAACGGTCGGATCCAGGCGTCGTTTCGCCCGATCAGGAGCTTGTCGACAAAGATCCGCGCCGCAACGGAATTCGTGATATTGAACAGATAAAAGATCAGCGTCGTCAGCGCGACGAACGCAAGCGCCGCACCCATCCCCGCCAGACGCTTTTTGACAAACGAAAAGAGACTCGCGGGCTTTCCGCCCGGTTGGAACCGCTCGGAGGGAACGGGAACGATCGCGATGCCGGTAAAGGACTCGTCAAATTCCTCCCACGTGACCCGGATTGCGCCTCTCGCCGGATCGTTCAGGTAAACGTACTTGCCGCGGAAGCCCTTCAGCACGACGAAATGGTTCATGTTCCAGTGGATGATGCACGGGAACCGTCCGTTTTCTTTCAACGATTCTGGCGACATCTTATAGACCTTGACGTCAAGGTCGTGAAGCTTCGCGGCAAGATAGATCTTCTCCGCGTTCACGCCGTCCCGCGAAACGCTGCAGTCTGCGCGCAGCTGCTCCAGCGGCACCCATTTCCCGTAATACGCCAAAACCATCCCCAGAGATGCAGCGCCGCACTCCAACCATTCGAGCTGCATCATGACCGGTACTTTGGCAACGCCTTTCTGAAGCGTTTGATTTTCGCGCCGTCTGAACATCCGGTTCACCTGTTTTTGAAGAGCGACAGTACCGCTCTCGTCTGATCGATCACAACCGTTCCGTCATACGATCCGTCCGGAAGCGTGACGGTCGCAAGGCCGACCGGTCTGTCGAATTCGTCCGATACCGTTCCGTTGATTTTATACTCCTGCCCGTCGATCCGCAGGATCATTCCTCTTTCGAGTTCGGAGGAATCCACGGTCGCAATCCGCGCCCGTCCTGCCGTAACGATCACTTTCACATCCTTCACGGTCTCCATCTTTCCGATGAATCCCCAGACGATGACGGCGGCAAGAACCATGATCACCGCCGCAAGAATGATCCACATCCGCGGCGAGGTGACCTTCAGATAATCTGTCAGCTGCTCCGGCGAGGAGATCTTGTCCACCGTCTTTTTTCTGAATAATGACTGATCGCTCTTTTCCATGGTCTCTCTCCGTTTCCCTCATCCTTCGTATCCGTCTGAAAATAAGCTGTCAAAAGGTTATATTTTAACTTATAAATTATAGCAAAAAACGGTCCGGAATTCAAGATGCGCAGCTCTATTTTCAGTATGTATTATTGCGTTTTTTCTGTACAAATCAAGCGCGGTTCCGTTCAGTCAAAATCCGTTACGGAGCTGATTGCATATCTTTGTGTTTCACTTCTTGCAGGTTAAATAAGGGTTTGGGTGTTTTTTATTTGGTTCATACTGTTCAAAAAATCACAGAAAGGCACTTGTTTGTAATCAGAGTGCTGTCAAAAATGTTGTCAATTTTTGTTTGTCCAAGAGCCCAGGTTCTGCCCAAAAACGATCGCCGATCGACGTTTTGCCAAGGATATTTCCCATTTTTACAAAAGCATCGCAAGCCAAGCGCAGCTTGTGAAATCACACACCGTTACGCAGATGTCAGGAGAACGATACGGCGGGAGCATGTTGCTCCCGCCGCAGGTTAATGGACAGATTCGATTTCCGGGCCCGGCTTGTCGCTGTTGGTGATCATGTCGATACTGTCAAAGACGATCCGTTCGGTTTTCGGAGATCTTTATTGTTTCGTGTTTCCGTTCTCTCATTGCTGCTGCGCTATATACGCCTGCGCAGCGACGCAGTAAGCGTAGATCGCGCAGGCGGCGTTCTTTGCGGCTGCGTTGTCCGCATACGCGCTCGAGTTCAGTATGCTCCTTACATACGAAAGAGCCGACACCGTGACCGTCACGCTGCCCGCATCGGTCGTTGCGACGATCGTATAGGTCGTGCCGAGCAGATGCGCGCCGATGTTCGGGATCTCCACGAGATACCGTCCGTCGGTCTGTTTCGTCGCCGTATAGGGATTGCCGCCGAGCTTTACGGTGAAGTCGCCGTTGTAGTTTTTGACCGGCTTAAAGTACACCAGGATCGCCGTATCGCTGTCCATCCGCAAGCTGTATGTGATCTTCTGGATATCCGCGCTTTCGTTGTTGCGCACGAACGCGTAGTCCGCAACCGCTGTCTTGACCGCGTCAACGTCATATTCGGTCATGTAGACCGCATTCATCGGCGCGTACTGATTCTCGCCCGGTCCGAGCGACCATTCCTTGAGATCATCGAGGAAGAGCTGCACATAGTGACCGTAATCCGCAAGCGCGTGGACGAGGTTGATCGTTTTGGCGTCGAACTGATCCGTCATGCCGTCGAACGTCTCGATATACTGCGCGATCGAATACTCCTCGGAGACCGTCTGATTATCGCCGTAATGGTACGTCGCGGTGATCGTGTCCGCCATCTGGATGGACGTGACGTAGCAGGTGAAGCCGAAGTAGAGCTGATCGCTGTTCAGCTGCCCCTCGTCGAAATAGATCGGCTCTTCGGATACGCTGCCAGCGCCGGAGATTGCAAACGTCATGTATGTGCCGACGCGTTCCTTGTCGGACAGACCGCGCAGATCCATAAAGAAGTTCACGCCGATCTGTCCCGAAAGCACCAACGAATGCGATGCAAATGTCGGCGCAGTCGAGATGATCTGGAACGCCCCGGTCGTTGTTCCCGTAAAATTAATCTCATTCGCGGTTACAAGAATCGTCGCTGTTCCGACTTCCGTGTTGTTTTCGAAGCTTACCGAATATTCCTCTGCGGGAATGACCGTATCTCCGATTCGCAGCGTAACGTCAGGCGTGATCGGCTGTCCCGTATATGCCTGATCTTCCGCCGATACGGCGGCATTCCCGATCGATGCTTTTTCAATGACAAACGTAACCTCCTGATCCTCTTCCGACGTGACGTCTTCCCGGATCCATGTAATCGGAACATTTCCGTCTTCATCCGGTTCGCCCGCGACCGCCTGCGGTTCGGTTTCTCCGATCTTCCAGATATACCCGTCCGCAATGTGTGCGCGGACCGTATAGGTTCCGGCGTTTTTCGCGCAGGCGTTGCCGTTTTCATCGATCGTTACCCCGCTGCCGTCGTCTGCGATCAGTGTATAGAACGGACTCGCTTCGACGCCGATCTGCAGAGCCATGCAATAGGACAGCGTTTCGCCTACCGGCGGCTCGATCTTATTCGTGAAGGTGTAAACATATACGGCTTCGGAGCTGTCCTTATAGTTTGAACGCACAGCGTATGCACGGAGGATGATCTCGCCGTTTCCGTCGGTCATGTCGGGCGCGATGCGGATCGCCGTACCCGGGGAATACTGTGTTGTGCTGTAAACCGGGTCGCTTCCGTCCAGGGTGTAATAAATCTGCGCGCCTTGTGTCGCGGAGGAAAGCGCAACATCGAATTCCGCCGGATACGCGCCGGATTCGACCGATGCGACCGGCGCAGCAACGTGATCCGCTTCCTTCACCGTGATCTGTATACTGAACGTCGTGTCGATCCCGTTTTGATACACGCCGAACGGCAAACTCAAATGACCGTTTGCCGTGCAGACGACCTCATCCAGCGTACCGGGATCCGGATCCGGTTCGATGTCGGTCCAGATAACGGTTGCTTCGGTGACGCTTCCGTCATCGACCGTGATCGCGGTCTTTTCCGGGAGGTATTCATGTCGAATGGTATCCCTGCTCGAACCGTTCGGAACGACGATATCCGTCGGCCGCACATAGTCAATGAGATTGACCGCGCCCGGCACGGTTCTCGGGAACACGACGGTTGCCTGTTTTCCGCTGCTGTCCGTGTCTGCGCTGCGTCCGTTGATCAGAACCACGGCATCCTCAGCGAACCGATAATATCCTTTTACATAGAAATCCTCGTTTGTTTCGCTGTCGGTCACGCGTGTCTCGTTTGCACTGTCGATGTAAAGGATCTTTGCCGTATACTCGGTACCATAATCATAGACCGTGACTCTGTTTCCGTTTTCATCGGTGATCCTTCGCCCGTTCGGGCTGATCGACGCCCGGAAGAATTGATTGCCGCTGTCGACCGTATAAACCTCATATTCGCTGCCGGCGGTGATCATCACGCGTTCGATCTCCGGAAGCGGCTCCGCGAGCGCTGCGGCGACCGGCGCCCAGTCTTCCGCGGCGAGCGTGATTTCGACGCGCGAAATGACCGGCAGATACCAAACGGGCAGCGTCAGCGCATCCGCGGCGTCCTCCTCGATCTGTATCGTGAGCCGTCCCGTGAGATTGTTGCGGCTTATGATATGGATCCCCATATCGTCAAGCGCATAGTGGTCATATTCCCAATCACAGAACGCCATATCGTCTATTTCGGGAGGATCCAATTCGATCGTATGACCCTTCAGCAACTGAATGACCTTGTCCTCTCCGGCTTTGGTGGGCTCGACACGGTTCTTGTTCCATTGCGTTACCGTCAGCGTAAACAGATCCGCATTCTGAAGATCCGGTTCATATTCTTCGCCTTCATAACCCGTCGGCGGGAACGTGATCTCAACGATCAGATCGTGCGTGACGGGATCCGTCCGACAGGTGCATTCCGAACCCTCTGCACCCAAGAATACGGCGCTCACGTCGTCCGTAAACCGTGTTTGCCAATCCTCATGAACGGTCAGAACCGCGGAATAAACCGTATGGTTGAATGCGGGTATGCTCCTGTCCCAAAGGATCTTCGATCCGTCCTCCGTATGGAGATACCAGTCCGCGCCGTAATAATGATGATCGGTTCCGTTCCATTGCAGAAGGAATTGATACGGGAGCGGTTCACCGGCCGTGGGCGGGGACGCCGGATCGTTTTCGGCGTCAAGCATGCTGATATCGACCTCGCCGACCAGCTCGCCGTAGCTTGCGCGGCAGGTGAGTTCATAATCCGCCGGGAAATTTGTACTTCCGGGCTCCGGCATGACAAAAGACGCATCCGGCTGTTTCTGCTGCTCGGAATCCGGGATCAGCTTATTGGTGACGTATGCCCCGGATTGATTCTGAATGTTCCACCGGATGAAGAATTTACTTGACGGGATATCGGCGTGCAGCGAGACCGTCTCCCCCAGCGCATACAGCCCGGTCACGGTTTGTTCCTCGACGCCCGATTCTCCGTCAATCTTCGTTTCCACCGTGACGGAATGCTTTCCGCTCAGCAGTTTGATCTGATAAGCGGTGATCTGGCTGGAGCAGTCATACCATCTTGCGTAGGTGCGGATATAATAGCTTGAAGACGCCTGTCCCTCCTCAATCGTCAGATCGATTCCCCCGGTGTACAGCTTCCAGTCGCTGCCGTTTTGGGTGTACCAGATCATTTC
>JAFZIH010000108.1 GCA_017554455.1 Clostridia bacterium
CGTGCGGCTCACGAACATCCACGCCGCGCTGAAGCCGTATCTTTTGCATTGCGAAGCGCTTGCAAAATCCGGTCTTCCCGCCATGCGTCCCGATTTCTATGACGCGATGGATTACGGCGTAAGCCGCGACATGTACAGCTACTTTCTCGGCGAGGACCTCTACGTCTGCCCGGTGATCGAGCGGCACGCAAAGACGCGGAAGGTCTTTCTCCCGAGCGGCGTTTGGATCGACTTCTGGACCGGAAAGGAATTCGCGGGCGGCGCGGAATACACCGTGCCCGCGCCGTTGGGGACCACACCCGTGTTCTATAAAAAGAACAGCGCATATTCGGAACTGTTCCGCCGTGTGGCGGATGAAAACAAATAACAACGGAGGGTAAATTCATGGAGTCTTACATTTCCCGCACGAGCGGGATCAAGATGAAGGACAAGCTCGGCTACGCGTTCGGCGATCTCGCAAGCTGTCTCGTATTCGGTCTCACGCAGAGCGTTCTGAACAAGTTCTATACGGACGTACTGGAGATCAGCGTTCTGAGCGTTATGATCATGACGATCATCGCGCGCGTGTGGGACGCGATCAACGACCCGATCTGGGGCAGATTGATCGACCGCTCGCGCGTCTATCCGGACGGACGCTACCGCCACTGGCTGAAGATCTTTGCTGCGCCGGTCGCGATCGCGGCGATCCTGATGTTCTTCAACGTCAAGGGATTCGCCATGACGTGGCGCACGGTCTGGATCTACGTCACCTACATCCTGTTCGGCATGCTCTACACCTGCATCAACATCCCGTACGGCTCGATGGCGCAGGTCATCACGTCCGATGACAAGGAGCGCTCGTCGCTGTCCGTGTTCCGCTCGATCGGCTCCACGTTCGGCGCAATGCCCGCCATGGTGCTCGCGTCTTTCTGCTACGTGAAGGCGCTTGACGCAGGCGGCAACGAGATCCTCGACGCAAACGGCAAGGCAATGAAGGTCATGAGCCCGACGATCACGATCATCGGCGTCACGATCATAGCCGCGCTCTCCGTCGTATTCTATTTCCTCTGCTACGGCTGGAGCAAGGAGCGCGTCGCGTCGCATCCCGATCCGAAGACGAAGGGGCAGACGTGGAAGGTCGTCAAGACGCTCTTAAAGAGCCGTCCGTTCATGGCGGTTTCGATCGCGTCCATGCTGTTCCTTGCCGCGCAGATGTTCGGACAGGGCTACAACGCGTACCTCTTCGATAAGTTTTTCAACAAGCAGGGCCTGACCATGCTGCCGACCGTGTTCCAGTATCTGCCGGTCGCGGTCATCATGTTCTTCGCGACGAAGATGGGCAATAAGTTCGGCCGCCGCGAGGTCTGCTCTTACGGCGTGCTTGCCGCCGCGGTGTTCTATCTCATCCTGTTCGTGCTTGCGCTGTTCAAGGTCGCGAACGTCTGGCTGTACCTCGCCGCGAACTTCGTCGCGGGCGTCGGCACAGCGTTCATCTTCCTGCTCATCTGGGCGCTTGCCAACGACGCGATCGACTACAACAAGGTCACCTATAAGCTGAACGACGACGCGACGAGCTATGCGTTCTATTCCTTCATGCGCAAGCTCGGTCAGACCGTCGCGACGATCCTCATCAACGTGCCGCTGCTCATCATCGGCTACGAGGGCAGCAAGCTGAAGACGGAAAGCTTGGGTCAGCCAGAGCTTTGGACCATGTACAACTACTCGGTCATGATCCCTGCCGTGCTGTTCCTGCTCGTGTTCCTCATCCTGCGGTTCGTCTATCCGCTTTCGAAGAAGCGCATCGACGCGCTCCAGATCGAAAAGGAAGAATACCTCCGCGAACAGGAAGAAGCGTAATTTCAGACAATACAAAAGGAACCGATCGTGTTGATCGGTTCCTTTTTGGTGCGTTCAGATGCGTTTTACGATCTCAAGCGCAATATCGAGTTTGTCAAGATCGTGGTTTGCGGAGCGAAGTTCGCCGTTTTCGTAGACCGGCGCGTCGAGCACGTCGCCGGTGACGAGAAAGTTATAGAGCTCGAACCCGTGAAAATCGCAGACGGCTTCGACGCCCGCAAGTTCCATTTCGACGGCAAGACAGCCCTCTTTCTGCCGCGCTGCGACCTGATCTTTCGTTTCGCGGTAAAACGCGTCGGTCGTCCACACGCGCCCCATGACGTAGGGCAAACGCAGTTCGTCGAAGAACGCGGCGGTCGCGTCCGCGTTTTTGATCGCGATATAGTCCGCGGGCGGGGCATAGTGATAGGACAGACCTTCGTCGCGGTACGCTTCGGTCGGAATCACGTATTTTCCCGCCGTCGCTTCGCGGTTCAGGTTGCCCGCCGAGCCGAACATGATGAACTTCGTCGCGCCGATCTCCCAGTTCAGCTCAACTACATCGTTTCCGGCAATGGTCGAACCGATGCCGCAGAGAAACGCCGCAATCGTCCTGCCGCCGAATTCGAACACATAGATCGGGCGGCTGCCGTTGGCGGAATCGAGCGTTCCGACCTCGCTCAGCGTAAAGCGCGTCATAAGCTCCTTTAAGATGACGTGCGAAAACGTCAGGAGGCAGATATCCGAGAGGTGTTTCTGCGGACCGAGAAAGTGTTCGGGCGTGAACAGCGGTTCCGATTTGTTGTCAAATGAATCCGTGATCATATTCAATACCTGTAAACGGGGAATCCGTAATTGTTCGCAAGCGCTTCGAGCGCCTTTGCGTGACGCCCCGGGATCACGACAAAGTGCGGCTCGAACCCATCCTGTACGCTGTCCTCGACGATCTCGCGGGCGGGGCTGTCGGTTTTGATCACGATGCTCGTGCCGGTAAACTGCTTGGGCTTGTCGAGCGCCGTGCCCTCGGTGAGAAAGAAGCGGAACGAGCCGTCCGGCTCTCTGCCGATGCGGAAGACCGTTGCGTCGGAAAACGCCTCGCAGCCGAAATCCATGGCGGGACCGATCTTGCGGTTCGGGTGCACGCCGACGACCGCGCCGGTGTCCTTCCTTGCGAGCGAACACGCCGCCGCGCCGCAATGCCAGTAGGTGATCGTGTTTTCGCCCTCATCAAGCGACACCGGATCGCCGAAAAAGACGGGGGAATCGGAAAGCCGCATGCCGATCCACATCGACAGCGCGCCGTAGATATCCGCTTCGCAGGCGGACGCGATCCCGTCGTCGTTCAGCATGGACAGCACCGTGCAGACCGGCGTGCCGAAGGCGGTGAAAAAGTCCGGCCAGCAGCGCGACGCGAGCGCGCCGACGCCGTTCTCATTGATCCATTCGCTGTACGCCTTATAGAGCCGCGCGTGGTCGAGCCGGTTCCGTTCGGGCGTGCAGTCAAACCCGCAGGTTAAGCATGCGGTCTTTTCGAGATACGGCTTGCATTCCTCGTCGGTGTAGCCCTTCGCCCGGTCGATGAGCTCCCGCGCTTCGATCGAAACGAGCTCCGCGCCGAAGACGTTCATCATTTCCGCGTCGAGCGCTCTGCCGAATCCGAAGCCCTGCGGCGTATGCCCGATCGCCGCGATTTTCAGATCGCGCATGGCGTGCATCACGGACGCCGCCGAGATCGCCGCGTTCAGTTCTTCCTTGACCCGTGCTTCCTCCGGCGCGCCGAACACGTAGGTAAACGGTCGGTCGTTGAACGCGCGCAGCGTGTTTGCCGCGGAATACGCGCCGGTGAGCGAATTGAGGCGCAGCCGTCCGCCGTCGATGACCGGTTCGCGAAGCGTCCAGAGAACGACGGGGCAGCTCGTTTTCCGCAGCACTTCGGACATATACGCCGCGTTTGCAAACGTCAGGTTCTGAAAGACGATGAGATCGGGGGAAAGCGGCTCGAGATACGCTTTCAGCGCGTCGATCGAGAGCAGCTTTTCCGCGGGGCAGACGAAGCGCCCGTCCAGCGAACGGAGCGCGGCGCACGAGCGCACGAACGCGTCCTCCGCGCTTTCCATATGAAACGTGCCGACGCCGACCGGGACGTAAACAGGGGTAAACTCCTTCATGGATCATTCTCCTTCGAATTATTTCAATCTTTTAATCAATCATAATCCAAAGACCGCGGAAAGTCAATGCTTTTTCCCTTGACAACCTCCATATATGAGGATAAAATACAATTAGTTAACAACTCTAATCAAATAAAGGAGAATACGGAATTGGACAAGAATTTACGGGAGATCGCAAAGGATATCCGTTGCGACGTGCTGACCTGCATCGGGCACCTCGGCGTCGGGCACATCGGCGGCTGCCTTTCGGTCGCGGAGCTTCTCACGGTACTGTATTTTGAAGCGATGAACACCGACCCGAAGGATCCGAAAAAGCCCGGACGCGACCGCTTTATCTGTTCGAAGGGACACGCGGGTCCCGCGGTGTACGCAACGCTCGCGAACCGCGGGTACTTCGATAAGAAGGAGCTTCTGACGCTGAATCAGGGCGGCACGAATCTGCCGAGCCACTGCGACATGAACCGCACGGTCGGGATCGACATGACGACGGGCTCCCTCGGGCAGGGCTTTTCCTGCGCGGTGGGCGTTGCTTTGGGTTCGAAGCTCGAAGGCGATGGTGCGACGATCTACACGCTGATCGGCGACGGCGAAACGCAGGAGGGACAGATCTGGGAGGCGGCGATGTTTGCGGCAAGCAAGAAGCTCGACAACCTGATCGCGTTTACCGATTACAACAAGCTGCAGATCGACGGCACGGTCGAGGAAGTCAACGGCATCGCGCCGCTGGACGAAAAATGGAGAGCGTTCGGCTGGAACGTGATCGACGTCGAGGACGGAAACGACATCGACGAGGTCAGCGTGGCGGTCAAGCACGCAAAGCTCGGGATCGGGAGCGGCAGGCCCACGATGGTCATCCTGAACACGAAGAAGGGCTGCGGCGTCAAATGGATCGAGGAGCTCGGCGCGGGCAACCACAACACGAACGTGACCGCGGAGCAGGCGGAAGCCGCGATCCGCGAATTGAGAGGGGAGGCATGACCATGGAAATGCGGGCAATTTATGCAGAATGTCTGAAAAAGCTCATGGAAGCCGACAGGCACGTCGTGCTTCTGGACGCGGACCTTGCAAAAGCAAGCGGCACGGTGGGGCTAAGGAAGCAGTTCTACGGCACACAGATCTTTGACTGCGGCGTCGCGGAACAAAACATGGCGTCGATCGCGGCGGGACTTTCCTCCTACGGGTTCAAGTCGTGGATCGAAAGCTTCACGCCGTTTGCGTCCCGCCGCATCTGCGACCAGATCGCGATCTCGATCGCGTACGCCAAGCAGAACGTGAAGATCGTCGGCACCGATCCGGGCATCTCGGCGGAGCTGAACGGCGGCACGCACATGAGCATGGAGGACATCGGCGTGCTGCGCTCGATCCCGGAGCTCGTGATCTTCGAGCCGGTCGACGGCGTACAGCTTCGTGCCGCCATGCCGGTGCTGAACGATTATTACGGCGCGGTGTACGTGCGCCTGTTCCGGAAGGAACTGCCCGATGTGTTTCCCGAAGATTATAAATTCGATCTGTTCAAGGCGGACACGCTGAAAACGGGCACGGACCTTTCGATCTTCGTCTCCGGCATGCTGACAAAGGACGCATTGGACGCGGCGGACGCGCTCGCAAAGGAGGGGATCTCCTGCGAGGTCATCAACGTCCACACGATCAAGCCGATCGACCGCGAAACGGTGCTTGCGTCGGCTGTTAAGACCCGTGCGGTGCTGACGGTTGAAAACCACAACGTCATCGGCGGGCTCGGTTCCGCGGTGCTCGAAACGCTCGCGGCGGAAAAGATCCCGGTCAAATCGGTCGGCGTTCAGGACCGTTTCGGCGAGGTCGGCAAGCTCCCGTACCTTAAAGAGGTCACGGGACTTACCGTTGAAAACATCATCAGGACCGCAAAGGAAGCGGTCGCTCTCAAATAATGAAGGAGGAGAATCATATGAAACTTGCGATCGGAAGCGATAAATCCGGCTTTGCCGTCAAGGAAGCGATCAAGGCATATCTCATCGAGGCGGGCGTCGGGTTCGACGACCTCGGCACCGTGGATCTCAACGAAGTCCATCCCTACTACCGCGTGGCGGGCGACGTCGCGCCGCTTGTGCAGAACGGCACCTATGAAAAGGCGATCCTGATCTGCGGCACCGGCGCGGGTATGAGCGTCGTGTCGAACAAGTTCAAGGGCGTGCACGCCGTCGCGTGCGAGGGCGTCTATTCGGCACGGATGGCGCGCGCGATCAACAACGCGAACGTGCTGTGCATGGGCGGCTGGATCGTCGGTCCCGAAATGGCGATCGAAATGGTCAAGGCGTTTTTGAACACCGAATGGTGCGAGGGGCTCGAGGACTGGCGCGCGGTGAACATGCACAAGTTCTCCGCCGAGGTCCGAAAGATCGAGGACGGCATCTATGGCGCTTGAGTTTCTGCATCGGCAGCCGGTCAAAATCCGCTTCGGCTCGGGCAGTATCAAAAAACTCGGCGAAGAGATCAAAACGCTCGGCGCTGTGCGCTGTCTTGTCGTCTGCGACCGTTTTTTGAAAGCGACCGTCGAAGCGATGCAGGGGGAGATCCCGGAGATCGCCGCGGTCTTTTCGGACGTGGAAGAAAACCCGCAGCTTAGCGGCGTGATCGAAGCGACGAAGCTTGCGCAAAAAACGCAGGTCGACGCGATCGTCGGGATCGGCGGCGGCAGCACGATGGACACCGCGAAGTTCACGGCGGCGATCGCACGGGAAAACGCCGACGCGCTTGCGTGCTTTAAGGGCGAATGCCCATTCCCGAAAACGCGTTTTCCGATGATCGCGGTCCCGACCACCGCCGGCACCGGCAGCGAGGTCACGCAGGTCTCGGTCATCAGCCACGGCAGGGAGAAAAAGACGATCAACAACCCGGTCTTTATGCCAACGCTCGCGATCATCGATCCCGCTTTGACCCTTACCGTGCCGCCGCGCACAACGATGAACACCGGGCTTGACGCGATGGCGCACGCGCTGGAGGGGTATTGGAGCAAAAATCATCAGCCGATCTCGGACCTAACGGCGATCGAAGCGGTGCGGCTCGTGCTCGAAAACCTCGAAACGGCGTACCGCGACGGGTCGAACCTCAAGGCGCGTGAAAACATGTCGCTTGCGGCGCTTTTAGGCGGCATGAGCTTCGCGCTTCCGAAGACCGCCGGCAGCCATGCGTGCAGCTATCCGCTTTCCGAGGATTATCATCTGCCGCACGGCGAGGCGTGCGCGTTCACGCTCGACAGCTTCGTGCGCATCAATGCGGATGAGCGGCTTGAAACGCTTTGCCGCCGCGTCGGGCTTTCCGGTACGGACGAGCTTGCCGACCGGATCAAAGCGTTAAAGAAGCTTGCAGGTCTAAAAATGACGCTTTCCGATCTCGGTGAGGTCGATATGGATAAGCTTTGCCGCGACGCGGCGAAGCATCCGCTGATGGGCAATAATCCGGTCCCGATGGATGAAAGCGCACTCAGAAGAATGTTCGAAGCACTGCAATGAAGGGACGGATGAAGGACGTCGGCATGATCGCCGGCATGGTGATCGCGTGGACGATCTACTACGCGGTCAGCAAATTTATGGTGGACCGGACGGGATCCCCGTACGCGGCGGGCTTTCTGCTGCGCATGGCGGCGCTCGTCTTTCTCACCGTACAGCTTGCGGTCACCGGCGGATTTCGCGATCTGTTCCGGCAGGGGAAGGCGACGGTGATCCTCGTGATCATCGGCGTGTTCGGCTTTCTTCTGGACCTGTTCGCAAACCTCGGCTACGCAAACGGCGGCTCGCTCGGCACGGGCACGGCGCTTCTGAAAACAGACGTGCTGATGGTGAATCTTCTCACCGTCGCGATTCTTAGGAAGCGGCTTTACGCGACCGACTGGATCGGAACGCTGCTGATGCTCGCGGGCGTACTGCTTGTGCTCGGGCTGAACATAAAAGAGCTCACCTTCCGGCCGACGGATCTGTTCTTTATCGCAAGCGCGGCGTGCGTCACCGCAAACGCGTTCATCATCAAGGCGGCGCAGGACAAACACGGGCAGAAGGCGGACACGATCTCGTACTACAACAACTTCGTCGTGCTGCTGCTGTTCGCACTCTTTGCGGTCTCCCGCGGGGATCTTGCGGCATTGAAGCCCTCCGAAACGCCGGGCTTCTGGTGGCTTGTGCTCTTGGGCGGCTTGGCACAGACGGGGATCTATTTCTTCTATTACCGGAACCTCAGACGGCACGAAGTATGGATCGTCAAGCTCTGGCTGCTTCTCATGCCGGTTCTGAGCTGCATCGTCGGCGTGCTGTTCTTAAACGAGGAGCCGACGGCATGGAAGCTTGTCGGGATCGGCGTGGTGCTCTTGGGCGCCATGATCATTCTGCTGCGTGAAAAGCTGCATCCGGAAAAAAAGGAGGACGCGTAAATGCGGACCGAAGGCGACAACATGAACGGATTGAAGCGGCAAAACCGCGCCGCGGTGCTGATGAACCTGCACAGGTACGGCGGGCTGTCGAGAAAGCGCCTTGCGGCAATGCTCCGTCTCACGCCCGCGGCGATGACGAAGATCGTTGCGGAGCTGATCTCGGAGGGGCTCGTTTATGAGGAGGGTTCCATGCCTTCCGGCGGCGCGGGACGGCGCGAGATCACGCTGCGGCTGAAAACCGATTCGTTCTGCACGCTCGGCGTGTCGATCGGGCTCAAAAAAGCGAGCGTCTCCGCGGTCCGCATAGACGGGGCAGTGATCGCGTCGGAAACCGTTCCGCTGCCGAATCAGGCGCCGGCGGAGGAAACGGTGAAAATGCTGTCCGAACGGCTGCTTACGCTCGCACGGGAAAACGGCGTCGACCGCGAAAACGTTCTCGGACTGGGTATCGCGGTGCGCGGCGTGATCGCGGCGGACGGACGCACGGTCAAAACAACGTTCGACGCGCTCGACACGACAGATTTCCCGCTCTGCGACCGGTTTGAAACATACACCGGTCTTCCTTCGGTTTTATCGAACAACGTGCGCGCGCTGCTTGCGGCGCAGACGTTTTTATCCCGCGAGGAACAGCCGGAGAGCATCTTCTTTCTTCGGTGCGGTTCGGGCATCGGCGCGGCGTTTTCCGCGGGCGGCGAAATCCTGGAAGGCGACAAAAGGCAATGCGCGGAGATCGGGCATATCCCGGTGATCAAACGCGGCGGCAAGCCGTGTCATTGCGGCAAGTCCGGCTGCCTCGAAACGATCGCGTCCCCTGCGGCGATCCGGGAGGACGCCGAGGCGTGTCTTTCCGAAACGGAAACGCCGCTTCTCTGGAAGCTGACAAACGGAAAGAAAGACGCGGTCACGACCGCGCGCGTGCTGGACGCGGCGCGGGGCGGGGACGCGGGGGCGGCAAGGATTTGCGATCGCGCGGCGGAAGCGCTTGCCGACGCGCTGAAAAGCGTCGTCTATCTATTGGACCCCGGCAAGCTCGTGCTGTACGGCGGGATCTTCGAGCATCCGTACTTTATGTCGCGGCTATCGGCGGAGATGGACGTCGGTGTGGACGCGGCACACGCGGCGCCGATGGAAAAAAGCCGCTTCAACGGAAAGCTGGAACCCTGCGCGGCGGGGCTTCTGTACACCATTCATTTTTATAAGAACGGAGGCATGACCGAATGACGATCCTCGAACAACTGCAAAGCAGGAACCCGGACCTGAAGCTTTATGCCGTGACCGATGCGGCGTTTGCACCTTACGGACGC
>JAFZIH010000109.1 GCA_017554455.1 Clostridia bacterium
GGAACGGCTGGACAAGAACCTAAAGAACATTGCGGATTTCTTAAAGAATCAGGATGCAGACCTGTACCTTGTGCAGGAGGTGGATATCGGCTCGACACGCAGCTATTACATCGATGAGCGCCCGTATCTGACCGAAGCGATCGGGTGGATGACGAGCACCTTTGCGCAGAATTACGATTCGCCGTTTTTGTGCTACCCGATCACACAGCCGTTCGGCGTTGCAAAGTCGGGGCTGATGACGTTCTCGGGAGCGCCGTTCGCTTCCGCGGAGCGGATCGGGCTTCCGATCGAGTCGGGCCTTACGCAGTTCATGGATCTCGACCGCTGCTACAGCAAGCACCGGATCACGCTCAGTAACGGCGCGGAGCTCGTGCTATATAACATGCATCTGTCCGCCTATACCTCCGACGGCACGATCGCGACGGAGCAGCTTGAACTGCTGATCGCGGATATGCAGGGCGAATACGAAAAGGGCAATTACTGCATCGCCGGCGGCGATTTCAACAAGGACGTGCTCGGCGATTCCTCGGCGTATTTCGGAAAACCCGATATCGAGTACACCTGGGCGCAGCCGATCCCGGACAGCATGTTCGACGGAACGAACATTTCCCTTGTCGCGCCGATCGACGAGGCAAACCCGGTCGCAAGCTGGCGTAATGCGGACGGCACACCCGTTGAAGGACGGTACCGGCTGACGCTCGACGGCTTTATGATCACGGACAACGTTGAGGTTGTTTATGCGAACGTCATCGACACGAACTTTGCGTACTCCGACCACAATCCGGTCGAGATGCGCTTTCTATTAAAATAAGGAGGAACGCACGATGTCAAAATTATTCATTTACTATTCGCTCTCCGGAAACGGCGACGCTGTCGCGGAGAACCTGAAAGAGAGGGGATTCGACGTCAAAAAGGTCGAATCGGCAAAGCAGCCGCCGAAGAAGTTTTTCTTTCAGCTTATGCAATACGGTTTCAACGCGGGTCGGAAATACTGCGAACCGCTGAAGGGCTATGACGCGGACGTTTCGGCATACGATACGGTCGTGATCGGCTCGCCGGTCTGGAACGGACGTCTTTCCTGCCCGATCAACACCGTGTTGAAGGAGACCAACCTCAAGGGCAAGAAGGTCGCATTTATTCTGTATTCCGGAAGCGGCGAGGCACAGAAGGCGGAACAGCAGATCCACGCGGTCGTGCCGGATGCCGAGGTCGTCCATCTCAAGGAGCCGAAGAAGAACCCGGAAACGCTCGGACGGCTTTCCGATCTGTAAGGAGGGCAGGCGTATGCGTACAAAAAAGCTTGTGTCGATCGCGCTCGCTTTGCTGATGCTTCTGCTTCCGCTTGCCTGCGAACGCAAAACGACCTATCGCGTCATCGTGGAAAACGGCACGTTCATCGACCTGAAATCCCGCTATGCGGAGGGCGAAGAGGTCCGGCTCAAGACCTATATCGTGTACGACGCGTCGCCGACCGTCACCGCGGACGGCGAGCGGCTTTCACCGGAGCTCGACGGGTACGAATACCTTGTTTATACCTTTATTATGCCCGCACACGACGTTACGGTCAGTTATTCTCTCGGGGGAAGCGATATGATGATGATGCCGTTCCATATTGCATATGAGGACAGAAGCGTGATCGACCCGGTCGAATCGGCGTATCCGGGTGAAACGGTCATGCTGAAGGTCGGTCTGGTCTTCGACAAGATCACGGACGTATACGTGAACGACGAAAAGATCCGGCAGGTGAACGGACCGGACGAGGATTTTCTGTACTTTGCGTTCGAGATGCCGTATGAGGACGTGACGGTCCGGGTCGAATCCAGAAACATTTCCGGCGCGGACGATTGAGCGATATGAACGAAACCATCGGAAAAACCGTCTGTAAAACGAAATACCCGATCCTTCTGGTGCACGGCGCGGGCTTCCGCGATCTCAAGATGCCCGTTTACTGGGGCAGGATCCCGAACGTGCTCATAAGTCACGGCGCCTCGGTATATTTCGGCGAGCAGGACTGCTGGGCAAGCGTGGAAACGAACGCGCATGCGCTTTGCGAGCGGATCGACGCGATCCTAAAAGAGATCGGCGCGGAGAAGATCAATATCATTGCGCACAGCAAGGGCGGTCTCGAAGCGCGCATGGCGGCGTCCTCGCTCGGATACAGGGAGAAGATCGCAAGCGTCACCACGATCGGCACGCCGCACCGCGGCTCAAAGACGTTCACGAAGTTTTTGCGCGCGCCGCGCGCGTTCTTTTCGATCGCGGCGTTCGCGGTCAATAACTGGATCCGGCTCGTCGGTGACAAGAAGCCCGATTTTCAGCGAGTCTGCGAGGAGTTTTCCGTTTCACATATGGAGCGCTTCAACGCGGAAAACCCGGACGTTCCCGGCGTGTTCTATCAGAGCGTCGCAGGCGTCATGAAGCGTCCGTTTTCGGATATCAACCTGTCCACGGCATGCTTCGTGCTGAACCGCATCGAGGGACCGAACGACGGACTGGTCTCCGTGGAGTCCGCGGCGTGGGGCGAACGCTGCATCGAGATCTGCGGAAACACCCGCCGCGGGATCTCGCACCTCGACGAGATCGACATGCGCCGCATGGCGCTTTCACACAGGACGGGGGAGGGCGTCCGCGATATCACGGATTTCTACGTCGAGCTCGTCCACGATCTCAAAAACAGAGGATTGTAACGAAACACAAAAGGACCCGCGAGCGATCGCGGGTCCTTTGCTGTTCATGGCTTGTTATTTCTTGTTGACCTTGATGCCTTCGGCGAACATATAGCCCTTCTTGCCGTCGCTGGTCTTTACGTAGTACCAGGTCTTGCCGTTGCTGTCCTTTGCGGAACTGATGATCGTAACGGTATCGTCTTTTTTATATTCTTTGATGCATTCGGATTTTTCGTCCGCGCTCTTGCGGAGAGCGAGTTTCGAATAAATGACGGTACCGGCCTTTTCACCGGATGCAGCGGCGCTGGTCGGCGCAGAACCCTTGCTGACAAGGTCGCTTCTGATATAGCCGTACTTGTCGCCGCACTTTAAGAACCACCAGCCCTCCTGCTCGACGTAGAGCGTGACAGCCGTGTTCTGTGCGATCTTCTCCTTCACAACGTCGAACTTCGTGCCGGGGCCTTTGCGCATTTTGACGCTGTCCTTGCATACGTAGCCCTTCTGGGCGTTTCTTTTCATGGAGCTCGTCGGCGTCGTGTAATACGGATTCGGCGTTGCGGTCGCGGTAGCGCCGGGCGCAAGAGACGTCGTGGCCGTGCCGGGCGTGGTGATCACGATCGTGGGAGGGGTCGAATCGCCGCCGTTCGGCGTTGCGTCGGGATCGGTCGTCGCGTCGGGATCGACCGTTGCGTCGGGATCGGTCGTCGCGTCGGGATCGGTCGTCGCGTCGGGATCGGTCGTCGGTTCGGCGGACTCGATCGGCTCCGAAGAGGGTTCGGCGCTCTCTGCGGGTTCTTCACTCGCGGAAGCTTCCGGATCGATCGGACGGGCAGGAGTCTTCTTGCAGCGGGAAACGCCCACGATCGTCAGAATGATGATCGCGATCAACAGAACGCCGATCGCCGCTAAAAACATGATACCGGCAGGAGTGGGTTTGAATTTGAGTTTTTTTGCCATTTCGGTTCCCCTTCCTAAAATACATATTGATAGGTTGTTCCTTGATGTATTCCTATCATACACGATTTCTTCCAAAAAGGAAAGTATGCAAAGCGAATTTTTTTGCTAAATTTTTGCGGAATTTTCGTGAAGAAACCGGATTTCATGTCATTTCATGCAAAAATATAGAAAAAGTTGTTGCAAAAAGATATGGAAATTGCGGGAAGTGTATGCTATAATATTCGATGGTCAATAATCTCATCTTTTAAGGAGGATGTATGACGAACAAAATCACAGAGATCCCGTTCCGGGGAACGCCCGAACAGGAAGCAAAACTGAAAGAGATCATTGCACAGCACAAGGGCCAGCCCGATGCAATGATGCCTGTGCTCCAGAAGGCGCAGGAGATCTACGGCTATCTGCCGATCGAGGTGCAGACGATGGTCGCCGAAGGCCTCGGCGTATCGCTTGAACAGGTTTACGGCGTCTCCACGTTCTATTCCTGGTTCACGCTGGAGCCGAAGGGCGAACATCTGATCCGCGTCTGCCTCGGCACCGCTTGCTACGTCAAGGGTTCCGCGGACATTCTTGCGGAGCTGGAGCGCCAGCTCGGCATCAAGGCCGGCCATACCACCCCTGACGGCAAGTTTACGCTCGAAGCGACCCGCTGCCTCGGATGCTGCGGTCTTGCTCCGGTTATGACGATCGACGACGACGTTTTCGGGCGGCTGATTCCCGCAGACGTCAAGGGCATCTTGGACAAATTCCGCGCATAATCGAAAGGAAACGAGTATGACTATCCGGGAGATCGCCGAACGAATCGACGCAGTGGTCTATGCAGAGCCCGAACAGATGGATGAAGATCTGTCCGGCGCGTTCGCAAGCGACATGATGAGCGACGTGCTTGCATTCGGGGAAGGTCACGCCGTCCTTGTGACGGGTCTTTTAAACCCGCAGATCGTGCGCACGGCGCATATGCTCGACATGAGCTGCATCATCGTAGTCCGCGGAAAGGTCGCATCGGAAGAGATCAAGCAGCTTGCGGCCAGCAATGAGATCGCAATGCTCGAAACGAAAATGACGATGTTCGAGACCTGCGGCAAACTGTACGAAGGCGGTCTGAGAAAATGACGGAAGACAGCAACGCGCTTCATTTCCATTACGACGTGGACGGCAACAACTTTACGTCCGCGGGCGAGGCATCCGTTCAGGTGAAGCGGATGCTGCGGCAGATGGGATATCATCCCGATCTGATCCGCCGCATCTCCGTCGCGATGTACGAGGGCGAGATCAACATGGTCATCCACGCCAAGGGCGGGGATGCAGACGTGTACGTGACGCCGGACTGCATCACGGTCATCCTGAAGGACGTCGGCCCCGGCATCAAGGATGTCAATCTTGCCATGCAGGAGGGCTATTCCACCGCGCCGGACAACATCCGTTCGCTCGGATTCGGCGCCGGCATGGGTCTGCCGAACATGAAGCGGTACTCGGATGAGCTTATTATCGACTCCGTCGTCGGCGTCGGCACGACGATCACCATGAAGTTCAAGTCGGCATAAGGAGGCAGCATGATCGTATACAAGCATTCCGTTTCATTAGATGCGACAAAGTGCAAGGGGTGTACCACCTGCTTGCGCCGCTGCCCCACGCAGGCAATTCGCATCCGCGACGGCAAAGCTTGTATCAATCCGAGTCTCTGTATCGACTGCGGCGAATGTATCCGTCATTGCCCGTACAAGGCAAAGAAGGCGGACTTTGACGAATGGGATTCGATCGATCACGGAAAGTATCTCATCGCGCTTCCCGCACCGTCGCTGTTCGGACAGTTCGCAAACCTCGATGATACGGATTATCTGCTGCAGGGACTCAAGAATCTCGGTTTCTCCGACGTCTTTGAGGTCGCGAAGGCGGCGGAGTTCGTCACCGACTACACCCGTACCTATATGAAGCGTATGGGCATGTCGCACGCGCCGTTCATCAGCACGGCCTGTCCGGTCGTCGTTCGTCTGATCTCGCTTCGGTTCCCGTCTTTGAGAAGCAAGATGGTCCCGATCTCGCCGCCCGTCGAGCTTGCGGGCAAGCTCGCAAAGGAGCGCGCGCTGAAGGATCATCCCGAGCTCAAACCCGAGGATATCTCAACCGTATTCATCTCTCCGTGTCCCGCAAAGGTCAGCTGGGTCAAGAATACGCCTGCGGACAAGGAACGCTACGTCGATTACGTCGTCTCCATGAGCGATATCTACTTCCGCGTCCTGTCCAAGATGGATCGGGCGAAGATCCCGGACGTGACGAGCGAATCCGGCATGATCGGCATGAGCTGGTCGTCTTCCGGCGGGGAAGCAAGCGCGCTGATGAATGATCACTATCTTGCGGCGGACGGCATCGAGAACGTCATTCGCGTGCTGGACGATATCGAGATGGGACATTTCCCGGATCTGAAATTCGTTGAGCTGAACGCCTGTCCCGGCGGCTGCGTCGGCGGCGTCATGGCGGTCGAGAATCCGTATATCGCACGCGTGCGCATCCGTGCGCTGCAGCGGTATATGCCGGTCGCGCAAAATCACGTGATCCTGGGCGAAAACGACCCGATCCCGAGCGAAGTCCTGACGGTCGAACCCGGCGAATACAGCTCGGCGGAGATCCTCGGCGCAGACCGGATGCAGTCGTTCCGCATGATGGCGGAGATCGAGCGCATCTATAAGATGCTGCCCGGCATGGACTGCGGTTCCTGCGGCGCTCCGACGTGCCGCACGCACGCGGAGGACGTGGTGCGGGGCGAATCCCGTCTTGACGACTGCGTGATCCTCATGCGTGAGCATCTGAGAGAACTCGAACGCGACGACGGAAAGTGAGAAAGCTATGACAGTACGCGAGCTGATCGAAAAAACCGGATACGAACCGCTTCTGCTGTCCGAGGAGGACCGCGAGGTCACCGGCGGATACGCGGGAGATCTTTTGAGCTGGGTCATGGGACGCGCCGAAAGCGGCGACTGCTGGGTCACGATCATGTCCAACGTGAACGTGGCGGCGGTCGGACAGCTGACGGACTGCGCCTGCATCGTGTTTTCGGAGGGCGTTCGCCCAGACGATGCCGCGATCAACGCGGCGAAGCTCCACGGGCTCAACATGCTGCTCACCGAAAAGTCCACGTTTGAGGTCTGCACCGAAGTCGGCGCGCTGCTCAGATGAGGACGGTCGCCTACGATCTGCATCTGCATTCGTGTCTGTCTCCC
>JAFZIH010000110.1 GCA_017554455.1 Clostridia bacterium
AAACCGCTGCCGCTGCTGCCGCTGCCGCCCGAGGATACGGGTCCCGGCGTTTTCGGCGTCGACGGCTTTGACGGCGTTTTCGGCTTCGTCGGTTCCTTCGGTTTTGACGGCTTCGACGGCTTCGGCTGTGTGATGCGGATCGGCGGCGTCAATGGTTTGATGGGTACTTTGATCATATTATTCTCCTTCCGTAAGTTCGGCTAATGCCGATTCGATCTCAAGAAGCTTATTGTAAAGAAGCTCCAGATTCTGATTCAGATTGTTCTCGTTCTGCGCGACGCTCGAGTCGTACGCGTCCCGGTCTGCCGACGCGGACGGCATGCGTCCGAGATAGACCGGAAACAGCGCCTGCATGCCAGTAGGTGTGTAAGCCATACCCGCACCTCCTTTCAGCACGGTCGCTTCTGCTGATCGAACAGCAGGGTCACGGGTGCGTCGAGTGTAAAGGGTTCTCCGTTCACGGAAAAGAACCGCAGTCGGAACACCCGTCCGACGCCGCGCAGCGGGATCTCGGTCACACCGAGCGGAACGGAGGACAGGCGGATGCTCGTTTCATACGTTCCGCCGTCGGACGCGGCACGCACGCCGATCCGTCCCTCGCCGGTCACGGTAAGCCGCAAAAGCGTTTTGTTCGTGTCCTTTCTGCCGAGATCCATCGCGGGCGTGCACCACCACGCGTCGATCGGGTCGCCGTCATAGCTTGTATTGTTGTCAAATGTCACGAGCTTGCCCGCGCCGGTCAAGAGGTACAGCGTGCCGTGCACGGTACACAGATCGACGGCGGTAAAGCCCTTCCTGAGCATGAACCGGTCGCGCAGCACGTCGTACTCGATCAGCGTTTCGTTATACAATGCGCCGATGCGCGCACGGATCGCAAAGTACAGCGTATCGTCGCAGGCGGCTGCGCGAACGCCGTTGAGATTCGCATACTTCAGGACGGGCTCAAGCGCGCGAAACGACGCGCTTTTGCGGACGGTCTGTCCGTCGTAGAAGCAAAGCCCGCCTTCGGTCAAAAAGAACAGACGGTCCGCATAGCGTACGCAGGCGGTGTGCAGCGGCTGACGAAACGACGCGTCTACCTGAATGATGCGGTAGTTCCCCGGGCGATCGCCCAGGAGCCGATAGAGCGAGTCACGCTTGAAGATCAAAAGCTGGTTTGACATGGCAAAAAGCCCCGTGATCGGATCGTCGTCCACGCCGACGTCCACGTAGCCGCCGGACACGTTTTCACTCGACGCATCGCTGCGCCAGTCGTCGATCGTTCTGCCGCCGCCGGGCGCCTTGCTCCAGTACAACCGCGCGGGCGCCAGCGGATCTCCGGCGGCAAACAGCCGACCGAAATACAGTTCAATGTAGCTGACTTTTTTATCGGACTGTTTTTCCGCCGTTCCGAACACGTCGACCTCATTCGTCGCCGCGTCAAACGTCAGCATCTGTTCGGTCCCGCACGCGATCAGCAGCCGGTCCGCCGTGCCGATGCGCACCTTCAGAAAATCCATGCGTTCGCCGGTGACGCCGCGTTCGAACTGGTACAGCATCCGCCACGCATGCACCGATTCGTTGTAGTAATGCATCGCGTCCTGCGCGACTGCCAGATACCGGCTGCCCTGTTCGGTCGCGTAGACGTACATCCGTTCGAACGGCGTGTCGGCCGTGACAAGCTCCGGCACCGCACGGGAAAATCCGGACGCGGCGCGCAGTGAGCCGGTGCGTGTATCCGCATTGCAGGCGTCCGGGCTCATATCGGGTTTCAACAGCCCTTCCGAAAGATCCATGCGCACGCTGCCGAACGAGGGAAGCGAAACGGTCTGATATGCCATAGCCGCCTCCCTTCTACCACCGGCAGGTGATCTGATAATCGGTCGGCTCGTCCAGATCGAGCTTCAGACGACGCTTGCGCGTTTCGTACAGTGACATCGCTGCGGACGCGTGGTTCAGTCCCTGCGCGTCGTTGATCAGCGAAAAGCGTCCGACCATGTACAGAACGATCAGCGGATGGCATGCCGCAGGCAGCTCTGGCTCGTCGTCGTCCTCGACGAGCGTTTTCGGCAGATACCGGTAGACGACGGTCATCGTACCGTCCGAAACGCCGGGCACACGCAGCACGTTCGTATCCGTGTCAAAGCAGAACGGGACGCGCATGCCGCTGCGTTCCACGCCCAAAACCTTCGCGACCGTATACGGAAGCGCCGAAAGATCGAGCTTGCCGTTTTGAAGCGGCAGCGGATCGCGCCGCCACGGGCGAAACGTCTCATAGAGGTCGACCACCGCTTCGTTTGCAAACCGCAGAAGCTTTTCCTGCCAAAGCGGCAGCGCCGCGGTATCCTCGGGATGTTCAAGCTCCCCGAGCGCGCTTTGTATCAGTTCCGAGACTGTCACGGCGCTCACCCGATCCTTCTGCCGCCCGCGTCTGTAAACGCTTCGACGTCGCGACGGCTCGCCCGCATCCCTCTGCGGCTTTCGGCGATCACGTCCGCAATGCGCTTCGGAAGCTCCACGACCGTATCGGTCGGGATCCGGAACGTCACGCCGTTCAGCGCGCCTTCCAGGAACGCTCCCGTGCCCTCGGAGGGTACGTACACGGTAACCCGTGCTTCGGTTTCTGCTCCGTTTTCCATCGGAGCGTTATTTTCCTTCTGTTTCATTCGGGTCCTCCTTTTCTGCGGGGGAAGGGCTTTCCCTTCCCCCTGCCCGGTTCGTTATGCCGTGACGCCGTGCTCGACGCGCACGATCCACAGCGGGTTCAGCACCTTCGCAGCGTACGCCGCGACCTTCGCGCCGACCGTTGCGCGCTGATTCAGCGGATCGCCGCTGCCTTCGCTGCCGTGCGGCTTGATGATCGTTTCCATCGTGCCGGAGCCGTCAACGTCGATCACGCCGTAAGCGTCTGCGCCGAAGACCAGCGTCGCGTGGACGTCCGCCGCCTTATTGTTCTGATCCATTGCGCCCGCGTCCTGGGTATAGAACGCGTCGATCGTGTTATAGGTGATCGATTCCTCGAGCGTCACCGTGTTCGTCGCCTCGTTGTAAGATGCGATCGTAATGACATCGCCGTCGTAATACAGCGTGTTCCCGGGGACCGACAGGTATTTGCGTCCCTCTTCGTTCGGCAGAGTCGCAAACGGTACGTTGTGCGTTGCTGTCGCGCCGCTGGCCGTTTTCGCCTTCAGATAGATCGTCTGACGGTAGACCTTCGCCTCGGTCGACTCGACGAACACGACGCCGAACAGACGTCCGATCTCACCGGAATAGATCTGCTCCGCGTTGCTGTACTTAGAAACGTCCTGCCAGAGCGGATCGCTCTGCAGATCGTAAGTCGCGTCCGGCGAACAGATGCAGACAAAGTGCGGACGACGCACGGAACCGTCCGTGCCGGTCGTGAACATGCGCGCCTTGTTCTTTTTCAGAGTGCGGACTGCCTTGCGGATCTCCGCAACGGTCAGCACGTCGGTCGCCCGGACGTCCATGCGGCGCGTTCTGCCGTTCGCATACTGTACGTTGGTAGTAGCGCACATTGCATCGCGGGTGACCCATTCGATCACGGTACCGAGCTGTTCGCCCAAGAGCTCCGCGGAATCCGCGAGCACTTCGTCGTACGCGGTGAGATCTAAAAGATCGCTGACCTCGACGTACGCGCCGTACTGACTGACCTCCGCTTCCACATTGGACTGCGAAAGCGACTGACCCTCCGGCGTAACGCCCTCCACGAGCGTCAGCGCGTCAACGTCGGGCGTAAAGAGATTGTACTTGCGGAACTCCACGCGCTTGCCGCCGTGACGCGGAATGCTGCGCTTCTGACCGAAGCTTGCGTGGACGAGCCGCGTCTTTGCGGTCTCCAGAAGCTTCTTGTCATAGAACTGCTTGTTGAAATATGCACCGGATGCGGTATTCAGAGTGGTATTGATTGCCATAGGTTCCTCCTTTTAGATCTGGACTCGTTTGCCGTTATGCGCGGCGTTTCTGTACTGTTTTTCAAGCGCCGAGAACGCTTCCTTCGACATGGACATATAATCCGGCGTCGGCGCCGCGGCGCGGTCTGTGCGCTGGGACTTCGGAAGCTGACTGCGGCTTCTTGCCTGTTCGCTCATGCGGGTCTTTACGCTGTTTTCCGCCTCATCGGCGCGCTTTTCCGCGGCGTAGATGCGGACTGCCGCCTTCGGCTCGAATTCCTGCAAAAGTTCCGCGAACGCGCGGTCCTGCACCGCCGCCTGAAGGTCAAAGCCCTCGGGCAGCTCGTCGTTACGCTCCATTTCGACCAGCGCGTTTGCCGCTTCGATGAACGGATTCTCCGCTTCGGTCTCCGCCGGTTCGTTTGCGGCGGGCATCTCATTCTTTCTGAAGATCATAAATTACCTCCGAATCGTTTCTTCTTCATTCGTTCGGGAAACAGCGGTTCTTCCTCCGCCGCCTCCCGGATGTGTTTCAGTACCTGCTCCTTGCCCTCAAAGGTCATCAGTGAGATCGCCTGTTCCTTTGTGATCGCGCCCATGGACAGCAGGTTCATCATCAGCTCATTCTGCGCCGCGCTTGCGAAGCGGTTGCGCTTCACCGCCTTGATCGAGATCAGAAACTCGACCGGAAGCACCGCGCCGCCCGGCGCGCTCTTTGTAAGCACGTCGCTGTCGAACAGCACTTCCTTCGGTTCGCCGTCGACGGTGATCGTCACCGGACGCAGGAAGCAATTGAACTCGCGCTCCGTTTCGATCTCGAGCCGCACCGCTTCGCGGAACGCCTCGTGGAGCTGATCGGTCGCCATCCGCGCGCGCTTGGTGCTCATCTCCTGCAGCGCTTCGATCGCGCGTGCCGCGGTCACGCCGCCCGGCGCCGCCCCGCGGGAGGAATCGTTCGCGCCGCTCTCCTCCTTGATATCCTGACGGATCGCGCGAATATAGGAGAGCAGATAGTCCGGCAGCGGCGCGGTGGACATCCACGTCACGCCGTTTAAGCTTTCGCCGGTGTGCACGTCCTTGGACCAGTCTCTGAGGTCGTCCGGGTCGAAGCCGGACGCGTCGGTGACGAGCAGCTTGTTGCGCGACGCCAAGAACGCGTTTTTCAGCACGAGTTGGTCGAGCTTGTCCGCATAGAGCTGCTGCGTGCCGAACAGGTCGACGATGCCGAAGCCGAGGGCGCTTCCCTTTCGCGGGTAGAGCGTCGTCAATACGAACGGGTATCGACCGTGTGCAAAATAGCCCTCGGGTTTCACGTCGCGGCTGTCCTCGAGCACGACGCCGTTGCTTAAAAGCGCCATGTGCACGCGGTACGCATCCTCGTCCGCGTCGTATTCGCGCCGCCAGTATTCGATCAGAAGACAGGCGTTTTTCGGGTCGGGCGAAAGGATCTCGTCGGTAATCAGCTCCGCCGTGTCGATCGGGCGGGACTCGATCAAAGGATACAGGTCGGGATAGTGCGTTTCGATCCACGCCTTCGGGCGCAGCGCGAGCTTGAACACGGCGCGCCCATCCTGAAGATCGGTAACCAGCGGATCGATGAGGATGCTGCGGACGTCGACGTGACGGATGAACGCCCCGCCTAAGCCCCCGTTTTCGGTGCTGTCGTAGCCCACCTCCTGCACGCAGTAGCCGCTCACCAGGAGGTCATGGATCATGCGGCGGTACTCGACCGGGTACGCGGCAGCGTCGTGGTTTCGGCGGATGACCGCGTCGATGACCTGCGCGGCATAGGCGTCCGCCGCGCTTTCGGGCGTGATGACCGCCTCCGGCGTCTGATCCGCGAGGTCTGCGGACACGTTTTCGATCGTGGACTGCAGGATCGGCGTGACCGGACGCGGCTCGTTCGGATCGGTCACGGGCACGTCGTACCAATGCTCCCCGCGATACATCCGCTCATTGTGCTCCTGCCGCCGCCACTCGTTCACGTATGCGTTGCGGAACTCGTTGAACAGCGCAGTCGCTTCTTCGGCTAACCGCCGTTTGGTTTCGGATTGTCTTGGTTTCATGGTTTTCCCTTTCTTTGAGATTGTTTTTGCGACTGTTTTCCTACAGTCCGCGGAAGCCCGGATTCGCCGGCGGCGCGCTCGACAGCGGATCATAGCGGTAGGGCTTCTTCCGCTTTTCCTCCGGCGCGGGGCGCGGACGGCTCATCAGCCCGTAGCGCAGCGCTTCCGGCGCGTGGTCCTCGCAGTTGTCCGCGACGTCCTCGCAGTCGTGCGCGTCGAAGGTCAGCGTCGGCAGCGTGCGGATGAGGTTTTTACAGGTCTCGAATATCTGCAGCTCCGGCGTACCGTCCGGACTCTTGGCAAGCGCTTCGCGAACGCGCTGCCAACCCGGCACACGGGCGTTGTCCGCTGGGATCAGCGGCACGCCGTTGTGACCGAACACCTCCGCAATGCTCTCCCCCTCCGCACCCTTCAGCCCCCGCTGCTGCCAGGCGTCGGGCGAAGCGACGGTGTAGGCGATGTGCTCGCCCTCGGAGAGTGTTTTGACCCGCCTTGCGATCTCGCTCGAAAGCGTCTTCCTTAGGTACAGCTCGCGGTAAACGTACAGCTTTCCCTCCGGCGCGACGGCAAACCACAGCACGCAGCACGGATCGTTGTAGCCCCAGTCCATTGCGCGAAAGCGCTTCCACTCCATCGGGAGCCGCGTTGGGCTCATGACGTGCACGCTGCGGTCGAACTCTTGAAAGAACTGTCCTTCGAGGACGTCCCAGTTGCCGAAAAGGTACGCTTTTTTGAGATGCTCCGGCAGGTTTTCGAGCGTTTCGAGATACTGCGGATTCGTCCGGAGAAGCACCGGGTTGTCGGTGACCCGCGCCGGGATGAAGACGTAATCTTCGGGCTTCTCGCTGTTGCGGTAATCGCGGTCGACAAACAGCCGCTTGACCCAAGCATGTCCCACGCCGCCGGGGTTGCAGGTATAGTACATGCGCGGCTGAAAATCCGTCCGCACCGAGCGGTTGCAGGTGGTCAAAAACTGCATCTGCGTCTCGGTAAAGTGCGTCGCCTCCTCGAGCCCGACCACGTCGTACTCCTGTCCCTGATACTGGAACACGTCCGCTTCGCGGTCGCAGTAACCGAGCTTGATCCGGCTGCCGTTCGGAAACAGGAACGCGCGCTGCGTCGCCTGATAGGTGACCGCGCCGGCAAGCTCCCTTTGCAGCGGCAGCACGTGGTTCTCGTTAAGCTCCGGCAGCGTCCGGCGCAAAAGCAGCAGATTGAGCCCCGCATAACGAAAGGCAAGGAGCACGAACTTCCGGCGCATCGCCCACGACTTGCCGCCGCCGCGCGCGCCGCCGTAGGCGATATGCCGCGCAGAAGCAAGGAAGAACTGTTCCTGTTTCGGGTTCGGCGTACCCGGAAGATGCAGGATCATTTCGAGAACCTCCCCGCCGCATCGTCCAGAACGATCTCTATCTGACCGTCGCCTCGATCCGCCGTCCCGGAAAGCCCCATCCCTTTCAGCGCTTCAAGCGCCGATTGATAATTGAGCTCGCCGAGCAGCGCCCGCTCGAGCGTGTAGGCGGCGATCTTCAGAACAGCGTCGCGCAGAAGCGCCTCCTCCTTGGAGCAGCGTCCGGTGTGAAACGCCGCAAGAACCTCCTCCGGCGTCAGCCGCACCGCCCGCGCAAGACCGAACAGGGTGTAGGGGATCTGTCTCTCTTCGATGCCCCCGTTTTTCAGCTCGCGACGCTCGCGCGTTGCGTCGCAGGCCGCAAAATACGCCCCGATCGCGCTGTTCATTCGTTCCGTTCGTTTGTTCATGTTTGCCTCCCTGCCTTTCGCTGAACACAGCATAACATAGAAACTTCGGACAATTTTCCCGGAATTTTGACTTATTTCAGAGCGGCAAAAAGCGCCGTCGGCGAAAAAGATTGACTGTGCTTTTCGTTTGTGATAATATATAATTTAATGAGTTTAAGGAGACAGACGATGAAATTAGCGATCTACGGATACGGAAACCTCGGACGCGGCGTGGAGGCCGCGATCCTCAAAAGCCCGGATATGGAGCTGGTCGGCGTCTTTACGCGGCGCGATCCGAACACGGTCCGCACACACACCGGCGTGAAGGTCTTTGCCGCCGACGAGATCCTTGCGCACAAGAGCGAGATCGACGCGGTGGTCCTCTGCGGCGGCAGCGCGACCGATCTGCCGGTACTCACGCCGCGCTTAGCAAAGGACTTCAACGTAATCGACAGCTTCGACACGCACGCGAACATCCCCGCGCATTTCGACGCGGTGGACGCCGCTGCAAAGGCGGGCGGGAAGCTTTCGCTGATCTCCTGCGGCTGGGACCCGGGCATGTTCTCGCTGAACCGGCTCTACGCCGGCGCGATCCTGCCGGACGGCAAGGACTACACATTTTGGGGGCGCGGCGTAAGCCAGGGTCATTCCGACGCGATCCGCCGTATTCCGGGCGTACTGGACGCGCGGCAGTACACGGTCCCGATCCCCGAAGCGCTCGACGCCGTGCGTTCCGGAAAGCAGCCGGAGCTTTCCGCACGGCAGAAGCACCTGCGCGAATGTTACGTCGTCGCCGCGCCGGACGCGGACAAAGCCGCCATCGAGACGGCGATCAAGACGATGCCGAACTATTTTGCCGATTACGACACGACCGTCACGTTCATTTCCGCGGAGGAGATGCGGGAAAAGCACGGTGCGCTGCCGCACGGCGGGTTCGTGATCCGCACCGGCAAGACGGGTTTTTCCGACGAGCACACGCATCGGATCGAATACGCGCTTCAGCTCGATTCCAACCCGGAATTCACGGCGGGCGTGCTTGTGGCGTTTGCGCGCGCGGTCGGGCGCATGGCTGCCCGCGGGCGGACCGGCTGCATCACGGTCTTTGACGTCGCGCCCGCGGACCTCTCCCCGCTTTCGGGCGAAGAGCTTCGCAGAATGCTTTTATAAATTTACGGCACGCAAAAAAGGATGGTAAGCGTTTACCATCCTTTTTCTGTATTCAGATTTACGGCAGACGCTGCACGTTTTTGAGGACGATCGCGCCGTCGCGTTCGACGCAGTCCGCTTCGTAGCCGGAGAGATTCTCCGCGATCCAATCGTAAAAATCCTTTTTCGGCTCAGCAAACTGCCAGAGCACCGACATGATGACGCCGCCGTGCACCACGAACGTCGCGTCGGCATCGATCATGCGCACCGTTTCACAGAACGCCCGACCCACGCGGGCGTGAAAGATCCCCTGCGATTCGCCGCCCGGACAAACGCCGGTGCAGCGGTTTTCGACCCACGCGCGATAGGCGGGATCGTCCTTCATTTCGTCGCCGGTACGCCCCTCGAACACACCGAAATCCATCTCGTGCAGGTCGGAAACTATGATCTGTTCCGCGTTCGGGAACAGGATCGCCGCGGTCTCCCGCGCGCGCCGGAGCGGCGAAACGTATACGCGGTCGAGCGAAAAGTCTTTTGGCTTTTGCTCCGCCGCTTCGCGTCCCGCGGGGCACAGCGGCTCGTCGGTGACGCCGACGTAGCGGCGCACGGCGTTGCCCGCCGTCATCCCGTGCCGGATCAATCGGATATGCATGGCAATTTTCCTTTCAATACGGTCGGGATCCCGCAGACGACGCGCACGACCGCCGTCGCCTCCTTTGCAAGCGCACAGCAGAGACGCCCGACCGCCTCGCGCCATTCGCGTTCGCTTCGATCCAACGGGATCACGCCGCTGCCGACCTCGCGGCAGAGGATCAGCTTTTTCTTCAGCAGCGCGTCAAACGGCACGTCCACGTCGCGCACGATCGTTTCCAGATCGTACAGAACGGGTTTGCCGTCCGAAACGTCGGTCGAAAAATCCGCGTCAGTAAAGCCCAGCGAACGGGCATATTCCTTTTTCCCGGCGCCAGCGCCGCCCAAAATCAGAACCATAGCGAAACGATCCTTTCCGAAAGTACCAGTCCGAGCGCCATCGCGATCGCCGAAAGCGTGATCCCCGCCCCCGCCAGATCGCCGGACATGCCGCCGAACTGTTTTATTGCCGTATGCCGGATATACAGGAACACGAGCCCGCCCGCAAGCAGCATCCCGCCCGCCGCAACCGGCGAAAGCATCGCCGCACCGACGAGCGACAGCACGGCCCAAAGGATGAGCACCCAGACGGAGCCCTTTGACGCGGAGTCGCGGAACGCGCGCTGCATACCGTCCGCATTTGCCGAAGGCAGCAAGCTCAGAAGCGAACCGATCGCGCGGGACAGAACGTGCGTAATGCCCAAAAGCCCGATCATTTTCCAATCGAGCGGCAGCGCGGCGCAAAGCCCGAAATACAGGAGCAGATAACACCCGACGGTGATCACGGCAAACGCGCCGCAGTGCGGGTCCTTGAGGATCGCGCGCTTCTTTTCCGGCGCGGCGTGGCTCGATAACGCGTCGGTCATATCTGCGAAACCGTCCATATGGATGCCGCCGGAAAGCGCGACCGGCAGGATCGTCAGGGCGACCGCCGACAGGATCGCGGGAAGCTGCAAAACCGTCGAGAGCCAATAATACAGGCACAAAACGCCGCCGATCACAACGCCGACGAGCGGCAGCGCGGCAAGGACGTTTTTCAGAGAGTATTCGTTCCATTCGATCCGCGGCGTCGGCAGGACCGAGAACGTGGAAAACGCGGATACGACCGCGGTCCAGAGCGATTTCATATGGGCAGTTCTCCTTTCACGGCAATCGGGATGCCGGCGACAAGTTCCACAACTGTATCGGCGCGCACCGCAAGCGCGCGGTTGATCGTGCCGAGTGCGGCGATATACGCCTCCGTTTCGGGCGCATATGAAACGCCGTCGCTGCCGACGTCGTTGGTCACGACGATCAGCGTTTCGCATTGTGCACACAGCGCGTCCACACCCGACAGCACGCGTTCGACCGGATCCGAAACGCTGCCGTTTTCATCGAACATCTCGTTTGCGGTCAGATTGCAGATACATTCCAGAAGCGCCGTGCCGCGCGCGGGAAGAACGAGTGACGCGTAATCCGTATACCGCTCGATCGTTTCAAAGCCCTTCCCTTCGCGCATGGCGCGGTGCCGCGTGATCCGCTTTTCGCCTTCCGCGCCGTACGGCTGCATGGCGGCAAGATAAAACCGCGGTGAAGCTGCGCGCATGCAGAGTGATTCCGCATAGCGGCTTTTTCCGTTTGCCGCGCCTCCGGTCACAAGGATCAGCATGGTTTCCCTCCCTGCGGCGTGTACTGTTCGACGCCTGCGTCCGAAAACGAGGCCGAACCGTGATAGACCGCAAGTGCCATGTCCAATAGCGGCAGCATGCACACCGCGCCGGTGCCCTCGCCGAGCTTCATATCCGCAAACAAAATCGCCGACAGCCCGAGCTCATCCAGGATTGCCTGCGCGACCGGCTCCTTCGAGCAATGGCTTGCGAGCATCGCCGTTTTCGAGTTCGGCACGAGCCGCGACGCGACGAGCGCCGCGACGGAGCTCGGAAGCCCGTCGATGAGGATCGGTATGCGCTCGATCGCCGCGCCGATATAGAGTCCGACGAGCCCTGCGATGTCGAACCCGCCGAGTTTCCGTAATACGTCGAACGGATCGCTTGGATCGGGCTTGTTTACCTCGATCGCGCGTTTGATCGCGTCGCGCTTACGCAAAAGCCCCGCGTCGGACAGCCCCGCGCCGCGCCCCGTGACGATCTCGACCGGAAGGTTCAGAAGCACCGCCGCGATCGCGGACGACGTCGAGGTGTTGCCGATGCCCATTTCGCCGGTGACGAGGATCCGATCCCCCGCCGCCTTGCGCTCCTTGGCAAGCAGGATCCCGTTTTCGATCGCACGGAACGCCTGCGCTTCGGTCATGGCGGGACCTTCCGCCATGTTTTGGGTGCCGGAAGCGACGTGCATATCGCGTACGCCCGGTACGCGGGTAAGCATGCCGAAGTCGACCGGGATCACCTCCGCGCGGGTGGTCTTTGCCATGAGACAGACCGAGGAGCGGTGTTCAAAAATACGCCGCGCCATCGTGGCGGTCACGGACGCGTCGGTCTGCGTGACACCCTCCTTAACGATCCCGTTGTCCGCGCAGAGCACGAGCACCGTGCGGCGGTCGATCGACACGTTTTCGTCGCCGGTGAGCCCTGCGATGCGGATCACGGCGGTCTCTAATTTTCCGAGCCCGTCGAGCGGCTTTGCCACGCCGTCCCATTGCGCCTTCGCGCGCGACGTCGCCGCCTTATTCTGCGGCGCGATCTTTTCGTTCCATGTCAAAAACGGTTCCCGCATGCTTCCGTCCCCTGTCTGCATACTGATACGATGATTATACCATCCGACCCGGACGCCGTCAACGCCGCGGACCCGCCGCGCCGCAAAGAAGCCGGATTATCCGCCGCTATTTTGCCGTTTTTGCGGAAATGGGCGTCGCCAACACGCACCTGTGTCCGTTGCAGCGCCGCGGCGGACGTGCTATCCTGTAACCGTAAACAAAGAGATGCGGCGCAAAGGATCGCATCCGACGTCCCGAACATATTGAAACCGCAAAGGAGGTGGAAACGATGAGAAAGGGATTGATGGGCAGTGTTCTGATCGTTTGTCTTGCGATCGTCGTTCTGATGGTCGCCTGCTCCGGAGGCAGCCGCGCGTCGAACCGCTCCGGCTGCGGCGGATGTTCCCTCGGCTGCATGGCGTGCGCCGCCTGCACTGCGTGCTCCGCGATCGGCTGTGCGCGTTCCTGTGGCAGCGATGTTTTCGATACTCTGCAAAGTTTCGACGTCGATAACCTCGCAAGTGATTATCATTGAACGGACACAAAAAAGGAGCCGGTGACGGCTCCTTTTTTATTGATTTGGTTTATTTCCCGACGAGCGTCTCGATCAGCCTGACGACATAGCGCAGGATCATGGCGGCGTCCTCGGCGGACAGCGTTTCCCCGCCGGAAACCAGGGCGTTTCGCATGCCCTGCTCGGTAAGCGTGTTGAGCCCGACGAGCGCGCGGAGCACGAGCGCAGCGTCCGCTGCCGTAACGTCGCCGCTGCAGTTCGCGTCGCCGTACAGCGGCGCGGGCGTTGCCGTCGGCGTCGCTGTGGGTTTCACCGTTGCTGTCGGCGTAGCCGTGGGCTTTACCGTCGCGGTCGGTTTCGGCGTCGCCGTGGGCTTTACCGTCGCGGTCGGCGCAGGTCCGTTTGCAAGCTCGGTCGTATAGAAGAGACTGCTGTCGGACACCGCATAGACCGTGAGCTGTGCGCCGGTATTGTTCTTTTTGCAGGTAAAGCACGCTTTATCGGTATCGTAGCACAGCGTCGCCGTCGTCGTCTGGTCATTTTTAACGACCGGCTTGCCG
>JAFZIH010000111.1 GCA_017554455.1 Clostridia bacterium
CGCCGTCTCGGCTTCGACAAGGTGTTCGACGTCGACAACGCTGCTGACGTGACGATCATGGAAGAGGGCACCGAGCTCATCGGCCGTCTGAAGAACGGCGGCAAGCTCCCGCTGATCACGAGCTGCAGCCCCGGCTGGATCAAGTTCTGCGAGCACTACTATCCGGAATTCATTCCGAATCTTTCTTCCTGCAAGTCGCCGCAAGGTATGTTCGGCGCACTCGTCAAGTCCTACTATGCCGAGAAGATGGGCATCGACCCGAAGAAGATCTTCGTCGTCTCCATCATGCCCTGCACCGCGAAGAAGTTCGAGGTACAGCGTCCCGAGCTCGGCACGGACGGCAGACCGGACGTCGACGTTTCCCTCACCACGCGTGAGCTTGCGCGCATGATCCGTCGTGCGGGCATCAAGTTCACGGAGCTGCCCGACGAGGTCTGCGACCCGATGCTGGGTGTTGCGTCCGGCGCAGGTCACATCTTCGGCGCGACCGGCGGCGTTATGGAGGCGGCTCTGCGTACCGCGTACGAAGTCGTCACCGGCAAGACGCTCGAAAAGGTCGAGTTCCATGCGGTCCGCGGCACCGAAGCCATCAAGGAAGCGGAATACGATCTGAACGGCGTCAAGGTCCGCGTTGCGGTCACCAGCGGTCTCGAAAATGCGTCCAAGCTTCTTGACATGATCAAGAGCGGCGAGAAGCAGTACGAGTTCGTCGAAGTCATGGCGTGCCCCGGCGGTTGCGTCAACGGCGGCGGTCAGCCGATCCAGCCCGGCGCGGTCCGCAACTTCGTGGATCTGCGCGCAAAGCGCGCTGCGGGTCTCTACGGCGAAGACGACAATATGCCGCTTCGCAAGAGCCACGAGAATCCCGAAGTCCAGGCGCTCTATCGCGACTACCTCGGCGAGCCGAACAGCCATAAGGCGCACGAGCTGCTGCATACGCACTACACCGAGCGCGGACTTTATAAGTAAGTCATATCCGACAAAGAGGGCGGGAGAGCGATCTCCCGCTCTTTTTCTATGCAATGACTTGTTTTTACAACTCTCTTACAAGTCTCTTACAACTCGATTACAACTTTGTGACATTTTGGACGAATCTCCGTGCTATCATTTTGCCATAGGGCGGTATTTTGTGATGAAACATGCCACATGTTGCACCGCTCATGCGTCATATATAAATGAAATCGCAAACAGGAGGTTCATTTATGAAACGAATTGTCATTCTCTGCCTCGTTCTCGCGCTTCTCATTGCATGCGTGCCCACACCGGAGCAAGAGTATATCGTCAACAAGGGCGACAGCACGATCGAGGATAAGATCAACGCTGCGCCGCAGACGAGCGGTATTGCAGAAGCGGAATCGACAAATGCAAACGCATCCGATGGGAATGCAGTGCAAAGACAACTGTTCCCGGAGCGCTGGGATACGGATCTGATACCGGTTGCCGACCGCTTCGGGATCCGTGCGCAGGCAGAGGTGGAAACGAAGGCGGACGGACTGTACCCGGTGTACAGCACGCGAAGCGCTTCTTTTGACAGGAATTGGATCTTGCGCACTTTGGACACGCTTCTCGGCAAACCGACCGGTTCGCAGGAGGTCGTTATGACGAAAGCGGATTGGGGCAAAGAACTGCAGAAATATCTGGACAAGGTCGAAGAACACCGACAGTGGGAAGCCGCGGGCAAACCCGACTGGGGCGATCGCAGCGAAGCGGGATTCTCGCCGGAGGAGATCGAGGAAGAGACCGACTGGTATATGGAACAGATTCGGAACGCGCCGGATGAAGCAACAGCTGCATCTGCATCCGATTTTGCGGGAGAGAATCTCGGAAAACCGAAGGTCTATACGATGAAGTCCGGGGAACAGGCGTATGTATGGGCAAGCAGCGACATGATCATCGTCGGGAAGGATTGCGACGCAGAGCCGTACGTCTGGTATCGGTACGACGTCGATTTTGAGGAATCGGAATCCAAACTGTGGCATGACGCTGCCATAGACCGTACGGAAGCGGATAAAACTCTTGCGAACGCGCTGAAAAAACTCGGACTGGAGGACTTTACGGTCCGGCGCGTATCGGAAGCGAATCTGCTGGCGGTCGTTCCGTCGTCCTTCGGCGATTATGTCACGAGCGGATGGACATATTCGCTGACACGCGATTTCGGCGGGTATCCGGTATCGGAAATCTATTATAAGGCTTCCGGTCGGTTGGCGTACGACAGCGGCGACGAATATGTCGTCAACGAGCCGATCGCAGAGGAAGAATTGATCGTACTGATCGACGAAACCGGCGTGCGTTATTTCAGTTATGCACATCCGAAGGAGGTCACGGGACTGA
This sequence comes from Clostridia bacterium, assembly GCA_017554455.1. GTDB lineage: Bacteria > Bacillota > Clostridia > Christensenellales > CAG-138 > UBA3792. The sequence goes on from JAFZIH010000111.1 coordinate 2,332, forward strand.
AGAATGCAAATGTGGAGCTGCTGTCGTTTGAGGAGGTGCAGGACAGGATCGTGAAAACGCTGTCCGTATGCTACCCTTATGCCGATTACCTGAATCAGCATAAAACGGTCAATGTGTCTTTGGAGGTCGTCCGTTTGCTGCTGACGACCTATACCGTCCGGCAAAAGGACGCTTCCGGGTATTATGAGATGCCGTGCTGGATCGTGTTCTTTGAGCGACGCGTCGAGGGACCGGACGTCGCGGATGATGACACGGAAGACAGCTTTCAGGCAAAAAGCTTCAAATATCCTTGCCTGATCCTCAATGCGATCGACGGCTCTCCGATTTCACCGAAACAGGGATATTAAGGAGACGCTTATGAAACGAATGATCATTGTTTTTCTGGCTTTGTCAATGCTCGTTGCCTGCGTGCCTACGCCGGAGCATGAGTTTATCGTCAACAAGGGCGACAGTACGGTCGAGGACAAGATCAACGCCGCGCCGAAGCCCGCGGAGGATACGGTGCAGCAGGAGGGAGCGGCGTCCGGCGATCCGGTTGCGCCGGTCGATGCGCCGACGCAGCCGCAGCTCTTCCCGGACCGCTGGGACGAGGACGTGGTGCAAATCAACGATCGCGTCAGCATTTCGGTCCATGCCGACGTCATCCAAAAGGCAGACGGGCTGTATCCGGTGTACCGCACAAAGGACGTGCTGATGTCTGAGGAGAGGGCACAGGAGATCGTGTCAAAGATATTGGATAAGCCCGTGGAGGTTTACGCGTCCGAGCCGACCAAGGAGGACTATCAGAACGAATTGAAGGCATATCTCGACGAGATCGCTGCGTGGGAGGAATGGCTGGCAAACGGCAAGCAGGAGGATCGTGACGAAACCGGATTCACACCGGAGAAAATTGAGGAGAAGACCAACTGGTTTATGGAACAGATCCAAAAGGCACCGGACAAGCTGGAAGCAAGAAAGGTGTCCGATTACAGCGGACTGCATACAAGATCCGAAAGCATCTATACGCTGCAATGCGGCGAAAAAGCGTTTGTCACGCTCTATGATCACAGAATGTCCGTATACAAAGGATGCGAAGGTCTAGGGCAGATCTATCGGGAATCACATTATATAGAGGACAAGGAGGAAGGCGAATCGAACGCCAAATACTGGAAGGACGTCACGATGGAACGCGCGGACGCCGAAGCGATCCTCGATGCCGCGCTCACCTCGCTCGGAATGACGGAATACAAAGTCTCCGCCGCAGAAAGGGCATGCCTTCTGGAGCATAAAAAAGGCGGCGGCAAGCAATACAGAACCAACGGCTGGATGTTTGTGCTCGCGCACAATCCGGCGGGCTATCCGACGTCGAACCTCTCATGGCATCCGTCGCCATACCTGAGCTACGGTTCGGACGAAAGCTTCGCAGCAAGCGAAACGATAAAGACCGAGGACCTGATCATCTTTGTCAATGAGGACGGCGTACAGTCCTTCTCCTTCTCCAACCCCAGGGAGATCGTAGGACTGTCGAACGCGAACGTCGAGCTTTTGCCGTTTGAAGACGTCAAGCGTATCGCAAAGAATACGCTCGCCATGTGCGTGCCGTATGATATCATCGGCGAGAACAAGACGAACCTTGAGATCTATAAGGCAATGCTGACGACCTATACCCTGCATGTAAAGGATTCCGACGAGTATTATGAAATGCCCTGCTGGGCGCTGTTCTTTGACGGGCTGTGGGCAGGCGACAGTGAAGCGTTTCGATTGAAATCGCGTGAAACGAATGGAACCATACACGAGGTCCTTCTGATCAACGCAATCGACGGGTCGATCATACATACCAAATACGGATTCTGATCCAATCGATATTGAATACAGATCAGCCGCCGGGCACATTCAGCGGCTGTTTTCGTATCTTTAGACAAGGGAAACGCGGCAGACGAAACGGAAAAGAAGTTTTTTACGGAAGAAAAAAGGATTTTTTGGAGTTTTGGCGTATATAATTATAGAATACTTTCGCGGAGGCGGCTATGGAGCAGGGATCGGTCCGGAAAATGCGGGAAGAATGGGAGAAGGAGATGCTTTCGCCC
>JAFZIH010000112.1 GCA_017554455.1 Clostridia bacterium
AGGGGCGGATCGCATCCGCCCGTTCCGCTGTTATGGCGGACGTGCAATGCACGTCCCTACGGGAAATCGAATACCGTAGGGGCGGATCGCATCCGCCCGTTCCGCTGTTATGGCGGACGTGCAATGCACGTCCCTACGGGAAATCGAATACCGTAGGGACGACCATCGGTCGTCCGTTCAGAGTTTACAGTGATGAGTTCGCCGAGGGCGAACGTGATGATATGATTGCCTTGCTTTGCAAACTGATAACTCTAAACTGCTCACTTGCCGCAGGCAATCATAACGGACGACCAATGGTCGTCCCTACAAGCCGCAGGCAATCATAACTCAAAAAACGCCCGGGCGGGCGTTTTTTGTTGCTTTGCTTATGCTTCTCCGCCCTCCCAGCGCTTTTTCGCGTCGGCTTCGAGCTTTTTAAGCGTTGCCTGCGGGTTCTTGACCTTTGCGAGGAAGATCATCGCCGCGATGATGTACGGCTTGAACGACGCCTGCTTGTAGAGTGGATCGCGATAGCGATCGAAGACGCTCGCCGCGACCTCGCCCGCTTCGCAGGAAACATCCGTGATGTCCGCGGGCAGGCAGTGGAGGTACAGTGCCTTGCCGTCCTTGGTGAGTTTCATCATTTCCTCGGTGCACTCCCAGTCCTTGTGCTCCGCGTTCTGGGCGAGAAGACGCTTTTCGAGCGCTTTGATGCCTTCGAGATCGCCGTTGCCGTAGAGCTCCGTGCGTTCCTCCATCGCCTTATACGGCGCCCAGGACTTCGGATAGACGATATCGGCGTCTTTGAACGCTTCCTTCATGTCGTGCGTGATTTTGAACTTCGCGCCGGACTTTTTGCAGTTTTCCTCCGCGACCTTCACGACGTCGTCCATGATCTCATAGCCCTCGGGATACGCGAGCGTGACGTCCATGCCGAACCGCGTGAACAGTCCCGCGACGCCCTGCGGCACGGATAAGGGCTTTCCGTACGACGGGCTGTACGCCCACGTCATGGCGACTTTTTTGCCCTTGAGGTTTTTGATCGCCTCGTCCAGATCGTCGCTCTGCCCGAGCGTATGGATGCAGTGCAGCATGTCCGCCATGCACTGCGTCGGGTGGTCGATATCGCACTGGAGGTTCACAAGCGTCGGCTTCTGTTCAAGCACGCCCGCCTTGTTGCCCTCGGTCACGGCGTTGACCACGTTGTGCATGTAGGTGTTGCCCTTGCCGATGTACATGTCGTCGCGGATGCCGATGACGTCCGCCATGAACGAGATCATGTTTGCGGTCTCGCGGACCGTTTCACCGTGCGCGATCTGGCTCTTGCCCTCGTCGAGGTCCTGTACCTCAAGACCTAAAAGGTTGCACGCCGACGCGAACGAAAAGCGCGTGCGGGTGGAGTTATCGCGGAACAGCGAGATGCCGAGACCGGAATCGAAGATCTTGCAGGAGATATTGTTCTCGCGAAGATGTCTAAGCGCGTCCGCCACGGTGAACACCGCCGCGATCTCGTCGTCGGTCTTTTCCCACGTCAGGAAAAAGTCGCCGTTGTACATGTTGTCGAACTTCAATTGATCCAGCTTGTCGGTATACTTCTTTACGTTGCTCATAGAATCCTCCTCAGTCGTTTGCAAACTTGGTGTCGGTCTTGCCCGCGCGGTATTCCGTCACGTCGTCCGTGCGGTTTTCGGGTTTATAGCACATCGGGACCGCCGCGTACAGCGCCGCGCAGGTCACGAGGTCCTGCTTCCATGTGATCTCGTTCGGCGCGTGCGCCTGCGACTCCGCGCCGGGACCGAAGCCCACGCACGGGATGCCGTAGCGTCCCTGAATCGAAACGCCGTTCGTCGAGAACGTCCACTTGTCGATCAGCGGACGGTTGCGCTTATCCATTGCGCTTTCGTGCCCGATGCGCTTGTCCCCGAACAGGCCCTTGTGCGCGTCGACGAGCGCCTGCACGTGCGCCGCGCTCTCTTTATTGATCCACGTCGGGAAATAGCACTCGGTCTCGTACTTCAAGCCGGTCCACGCCGGACGGTCGTACATATACATCGAGACCTTGACGTCGTCGCCGTACTTACGGCATGCCGGGAGGTTCCGGATCTCCTCGAGGCAGGAATCCCACGTTTCGCCCGCGGTCATGCGGCGATCCAGAGAGACCGCGCAGGAATCCGCGACCGCGCAGCGCGACGGCGAGGTGTAGAAGATCTGCGAACAGGTGATCGTGCCGCGGCCGAGGAAGCGCGCGTCCTCCCAATGCTCCGGATTGTACTTCGGATCGAGCATTTTCACAAGGCCCTTGATCTCGTCTTCGTCCGTTGCCGTGTTCTCGTTCAGCGCGCGGACCTCGCGGAGGATGTCCGCCATCTTGTAGATCGCGTTGTCGCCGCGTTCCGGCGCGGAGCCGTGGCACGAGACGCCCTTGACGTCCACGCGGATCTCCATGCGTCCGCGGTGTCCGCGATAGATGCCGCCGTCGGTCGGCTCGGTGGAGACGACGAACTCCGGCGTGATCCCGTCCTCCTTATGGATGTACTGCCAGCAGAGCCCGTCGCAGTCCTCCTCCTGTACGGAGGCGACCACGAGGATCTTCGTATCCGCGGGAATCAGTCCGAGGTCCTTCATGATCCTTGCGCCGTACACCGCCGAGACCACGCCGCCCTCCTGATCGGAACCGCCGCGGCCGTAGATGATGTCGTCGGTCTCATAGCCCTTATAGGGATCGTGCTCCCAGTTTGCGATGTTGCCGATGCCGACGGTGTCGATGTGCCCGTCAAACGCGATGATGCGGCTTCCTTCTCCCATCCAGCCAAGCGCGTTGCCCTCCGGGTCGATCTCCGCCTTGTCAAAGCCGAGCGCTTCCATCTCCGCGATCGTGCGGCGGATGACGCCCTCCTCCTCGCAGCTCTCGCTGGGGATCGCGATGAGGTCTCTCAAAAACTTCGTCATTTGCGGCAGATACCCTTGCGCCGCCCGTTTGATTGCTTCAAAATCCATACTGTTTTCCTTTCTTCAGTTCTGAACGGTATTTGTTGCGTCGATGTAGGAATACAAGGTATATTTGCTGATGCCGAAATACTTCGACACCCTGTCTCCGCTGCGGGTGATGAGAAACGCGCCGGCTTTGTTCAAAAACGCGATCGCCTTGACCTTATCGTCCTTGTTCATCATGGCGACGGGCTTGCCGATCAGCTGCACCGACTGTTCGATGAGATCGTCGAGGAGCTCGTTGACCGACAGCGGGATGCGCTCCGGCGTCTTCTTTTCCTCCTCCTTGTGGTGCAGAAGCGAGCCGATCGCGTGCTCGGCGGTCAATAGCTCGGTCACGTCGTAATTGATCGAGAAGATCCCCTCCGGCACGCCGTTTTCGTCGCGGATGTAGACCGTGGCGCATTTTATGATCCGCCCGTCGTGCGTGCGCATGAGATACCCCGCGGAATCGGAAAGCGAGTTCGGATCCTCCGATTTCAGCGCTTCCAGCACGACGCGGCTCGGTCCGTCGCCCTTTTGCCGGTGCGTGACGTGTCCGTTTTCGATCAGCGCGATCGTGTGCTCCATGTCGCCGCTCTGTAAATCGTGTACCGCGACCTCGCAGTGATTGCCGAACTGCGCCGCGATCGCTTTTGAGAGCCGTTCCAAAAAGTCGAGATCCATGCTTTGCCCCCTGTTGCCGCATTTTATACGATACCAGTATAAACGATTTTTGCCCGATGCACAAGGGGAAATCAAACTTTGATTTTGTTTTGCAAAAAGATTTTTCGCACCGCGGTTTTTGCTTGCAATGTGAAGCGGTTTGCGGTACAATGAAGTGTAACAAACGAAAGGAGAACCGCTATGGAAGACGAAAGAGATCTTGTCACCTTTACCGATGAGGAAGGCAACGAGTTTGACCTTGAGGTCATTGATTATTTTGAGTACGAGGGCAAGGAATACGCCGTTCTGGTCGACGCGGAGCTGCCCGAGGAGCCCGAAGAGGACTTCGAGGTCTGCATCATGGAGATCATCGTGAACGAAGAAGAGGACCTCGAAGAGTTCGTACCCGTTCCCGACGACCTTCTGGACACGCTGTTTGCGATCGCGGAAAAGCGCATGGAGTGCTGGGACTGCGAGGCGGAGACCTGCGACGGCTGCGAAAACGCAGACGAATAATACCGGAGATATAAAAGAGCTTCCCGAACGCGGGAAGCTTTTTTAGTTGATATGAATTACTATTCGTCCGTTTCGTCCAGAACGCGTATGCCCTCGACGCTGCCGAGCTCTTCGAGCGCAAGCGCGCGGGCTTTTTTGAGCGAATTGATCTCGCCCCCGATGAGCGGCGTATTGAGCCCCGTGATCCGTTCCGGGTCTTTGTACGCCGGCATAACGACGATCCGCGGTTTCGACTGACCGTCTCTTTTGATCGTGAGCGTCGGCAAAACCGCCGCGTCGCAAAGCGTCACCTTGCCGGTTCCGTAATCCTTTTCGAGCGTAAGCTGCGTATAGAGCCCCACCATCAGCTTGAACCGGTTGTTCGCGGTGAAGTTTCCGAGCGAATACAGCACAAGCCCGGTGTACGGTCCGTCCTCACGCTCGACGGTAATGTATTCCGCGTCTTTCACGCGATGCGGATGCGAACCGACGATGCAGTCCGCGCCGGCTTCCAGAAACAGCTTTGCCAGATCGCGCGTTTCCTGTTCCGCAGGTCCGTCCTTTTCGTAATCCCAATGCGCGAACAGGATCACAAACTCCGCGCCGTTCTCCCGCAGGCGTTTGATATCGTCCAGAACGCCCTGCCGCGGCTGCCTGTTCTCGTCCAGTCGGTTATACAGATACGTTTCCCCGTCGTCGATGCCGAAGGTCGACGGGTCCACGTTCATCGTCCGCATGACGGTCACAAACCCGACGCGCACGCCCTGTACGTTTATGATGCACGGAACCTGCTTATCCTCCGCGCTTAAAAACGTCCCGGTATGATAAAACCCCGCCGCGCGGATCGTTTCGATCGTGCGTAAAAGACCGTCCACGCCCTTGTCCAGGCAATGGTTGTTTCCGGTCGTAAGGAGGTCCACGCCGTACTCTTTCAACGGCTCAAGCACGGAATCCGGCGCATTGAACCGAAACTCGCCCGGCTTCGGATCGTTCTTCGTGGAATATCGCGCTTCCGGACCCGCAAGCGGCGCTTCCAGATTGGCGCACATCAGGTCGACCGAGCCGAACAGGTCTATAAACGGCGCGAACAGCGTGTGATAATCGTACGTGCCGTCTTTCATCCGCGTATCCGAAACGATCCCGCTCGGGATCATGATGTCGCCGACACACCCGATCGTGATATGCGTCGGCTCCGGCACGGGCGTGGGGCTCGGCGTGGGACTCGGCGTCGATTCCGGCGTCGGGCTCGGCGTGGGTTCGGGCGTCGGCGGTTCGGTTTCCGCCGCCGCTTCCGGCGCTTCTCCCGCAAGACTTTCGCACAGCGCTTCGAAATCGGACTGCGTTTCACGGGACACGAAGGAAAACGCCTGAATGTCTCCCCTGTCGCCGGTCCAGTAGAGATAGAGCCACGGACCGTCGTCGCCGGCTTCGAGATGTTCCTGCCGCGCGATCACCCTGCCTCCCACGAGAAGGACGAGAAAATCGGACCATTGATCGCCGGAAAGCTCTGTCGTTTCGGAGACCGTCGCGTCCGCTTCCGTCAGCGGAAAGTGATCGCCCTCGCGCGTTTCATGGAAGAATTTGTACGCGCCGTCTTCCTTATAGAAGCGGTAGCGCTGATAGTGCGGCGGATAGGTCGAGGTCGAAACGGTGCAGTAGAACTCCGTCACGTCCTCCGGCTCGATATCGACGCCCACAACGTACACGCTCTTTTTCGGCTGACTGCAGCCGCAAATCGGCAGCAGCGCAAGGCACAGAATGAGGATCGCGATCTTTTTCATTTGAAACGACTCCTGTATAAAAGCGGCGGAAGCCGAAGCTTCCGCCAAAGCCATTTATTCTTATAACCCGGCTTCGATGAGCGCTTTGAACGCGGGCAGGGATTTTAAGATCATCTCGTGGCTCACGCAGGTGGAAAGGCGGAGATATCCGGGGCAGCCGAACGGCTCGCACGGCGGGACGAGGATGTTGAAATCCTTCGCACGCTCGGAAAACTCCAGCGCGGTGCCGAACGGGGCCTTTATGAGCATATAGAACGCGCCGTGCGGATAGACGCAGGTGTAGCCGAAGCCGGTCAGCGCCTCATAGAGCGTTTTGCGGTTCTCGTCGTACGCCTGAATGTCCGGCATCAGCCCGCAGCACTGCTCCACGATGTACTGCGAGGTGGTCGGCGCGCAGATGTGACCCAAGGCACGGGCCGAGCCCGCGACGGCGTTGAAGAGATCGACGCTGTCCGCGCACCGATCCGGTACGTACACGTAACCGATACGCTCGCCGGGAAGCGACAGGGACTTTGACCACGAATAGCAGACGACGGTGTTCTCGTAGATGTTCGGGATGAACGGCGCTTCGTAGCCGTCGAACACGAGCTCACGGTACGGCTCGTCCGCGATCAGGTAGATCGGATGACCGAATTCGGCGCTCTTTTTGCGAAGCAGGTCCGCAAGCGCTTCGAGCGCTTCCTTTTTGTACACGACGCCGGAGGGGTTGTTCGGCGAGTTGATGATGATCGCCTGCGTGTGCTCGGTGAAGTACGGCTCGACGTCCTCGACGTGCAGATCGAAATCGGTCGTGTTCGCCGGAACGACGACGACCTTGCCGCCGACGGCGTTGATAAACGTCGGGTATTCCGGGAAATACGGCGCAAGGATGATGAATTCCGCGCCCTCGACGCGCATCGCCTTCATGGTGCTCATGAGTGCCGGCGCGGCGCCGCAGGTGAAGAACAGGTTTTGCGCACGCGCGCCGCAATGGAACCGTTCGTCGAGGTTCTTTGCCACCGCTTCGCGCACGCTCATGGCGCCGGTCGCGGACGTGTAGCCGTGGACCTTGACGGTGTCCTTGCGCGCGGCGATCGCCTTGTACGCATCCTGCACCGCGTCGGGCGCGGGCACGGACGGGTTGCCGATCGAGAAATCAAAGACGTTTTCCGCGCCGATCTCCGCTTTTTTCCGGAGTCCGTACTCAAAGAGCTCGCGGATGCCCGAACGCTTTGCGCCGAGCTGTACCATTTCGTTTACCAGCATTTGATGATCCTCCCTTTAATTCTCCATTCCGCGTGCGACGACCGCGCCGAGCGCCATTGCCGCCAGCTTGACCTCCGCGCTGTCCGCGCGGGAAACCAACACGATCGGCACCTTTGCGCCGACGACGATGCCGGCGTTCATGGCGCCGCCGAAGATCGACATCGCCTTGCCGATGCCGTTGCCCGTTTCATACGAGGGAACGAGCAGGATATCCGCCTGCCCCGCGCCCTTCGCTTCATAATGCTTGTGATGACAGGCGGCTTCCGAGACCGCAAGGTCCAGTCCCACAGGACCGTACACGTTCATGTTGTACTTTGCCCAGCGATCCGTCATTTCGGAGAGCGTTTTTGCGTCGACCGTCGACTGGATCTTCGGGTTCACGACCTCCGCGCCGCAGATACAGGCGGCGTTGATCTCGTCGTAGCCCAATGCCTTAAACACCTTCGCGGCGTTTTCGAGGATCTCGATCTTCTTTTCGAGGTCCGGGAACGTGTTCATGCCGCCGTCGGTGAGCCCCATCATGCGGTGACCCTTCGGCTCGTACATCATAACGTGGCTGATGAGCTTGCCGGTCCTTAACCCTGCCTCGGGCTTCAGCACCGCGCGCATGATATCCGGCGTGTTCAGAAGCCCTTTCATGAGGAAGTTTGCCTTCCCCGCGCTCACGCACTCGACCGCCTTTGCGGCGCAGTCCGTGTCGGTGTCGGCGTGGATGATCTCGTACTCGTTCGGATCTTCGCCGAGGTCTTTGAGGATCGACGTGATCGCGTCCTCATGTCCCACAAGGATCGGCTCCGCGATTTTACGGCGCTTCGCTTCCGCGACCGCTTTCAGAACGTCCGCGTCGTGCGCGGCGGCAACCGCGATGCGTCCGGAGGCAAAGCCCTCCGCGGCCTTGATGATCTCCTGTATCGTTCTCATTTCCCATCCCCCAGATACGTTTTACATTCGCCGCCGTGCAGCACTCTCAATGCGCCCTCCGCCAAGCTCTTCATCTCCTCCTCGCCCGGGAAGCGCAAAACCTTTGCAAGCGGGGCAAGGTACGAATCGAGCTCGTCGCAGAAGGGTTTCGAATACGCCATGCCGCCCGTATAGACGATCGCGTCGACCTTGAAGCGCATGACCGCAGCCAACGCGCCCGCGTCCTTTGCAAGCTGATAGGCAAGCGCCTTGAAGATCAGCGTCGCTTCGGGATCTTCGCCGCTTAACGCGCGGCGTTCGATCTCGCGGAAGTCCTTCGTGCCGAGGTACGAATACACGCCCGCTTCGCCGCTGATCATCTTTTTGATCTCCTGCTTCGTCTTGCCCGAGAAGCAGAGGTTCACGACCGCGTTGACCGGCAGTGCGCCGCCGCGGTCGAGCCCCATGGCGCCGTCGTCCTTCACGTTGAAGTTGTCGACGACCTGTCCCTTTTCGTGCGCTGCGACGGACACGCCACCGCCGAGATGCAGCACGATGAGATTGAGCTCCTCATACGGCTTTCCGAGCTCAGAAGCGGCTTTTCTTGCGACGGATTTCTGATTCAGCGCGTGGAAGAAGCTTTCGCGCTCCATGCCCTTAAGACCCGAAACGCGGGCGAGGTCGCAAAGCTCGTCGACGCACACGGGGTCGACGAAAAACGCGGGGATGTGCAGCGGGTCCGCGATCTCGCGCGCGATGTACGCGCCGAGGTTTGCCGCGTGCTCGCCGTAAAACGGGTGCAGAATGTCCGCGATCGCGCGGTCGTTCACGCCGTACGTGCCGGACGGGATGTGGCGGAACAGACCGCCTCTCCCGCAGACCGCGTCGAGCGTTTTAAGATCGAAACCCTTTTTCTCGAGCGCGTCGAGGATCAGCGCCTTACGGTAGGGCATCTGATCCGCGACCCGTTCAAAGTCCTTTAATTCCGCGGCGCTGTGGTCGATGGAGACGCGCAGGATCTCGGTTTCCTCCTCGAATACCGCGATCTTCGTGGACGTCGCGCCGGGGTTGATGACCAGTACCCGCATAGCTTATACCGCGTCGAAGCCGGCGTGATACGCCTTCAGGTTCAGCTCACGGAACTTCGCGGGAACGACGTCAGAAATCACCGCGTCCCAGTCGATGTCCGTCATGTTGAGCGCTTTGACCATGCTGCCGAACAGCACGATGTTTGCGCACTTGACGTTGCCGAGCTCGGAAGCGATCTTTTCCGCGTTCAGCGGGTACACCTTGAAATGCTTCTGCATCGCTTCAAGGCAGCCCTCGGGGTATTTTTCCATGCCCGCCGCAATGGTACTGGAAGCCATTTCATAATCGTTGATGATCGCGACGCCGTCGGGCTTCAAATAATTTGCATAGCGCACCGCTTCCATCTTTTCGAACGCGACGATGATATCCGCAGCGCCTTCGCCGATGACCGGGGAGTAGACTTTCTTTCCCCAATGCACCTGCGTACTGACGCTTCCGCCGCGCTGCGACATGCCGTGGACCTCGCTCATCTTTACGTCATAGCCCGCGCGCATAAGACCCGTCACGAGGACCTTTGCGGTGAGGATCGCGCCCTGACCGCCGACGCCTACCAAAAGAGCACTCTTGTTTTCCATTGCTTATTTCTCCTTTCGGGTGATCGCGCCCATCGGGCAGACCTGCGCGCAGACCGTGCAGCCGACGCAGGTGGTAACGTCGATCTTCGCTTTCTTGTTCTCGACCATGACCGAGGGACAGCCGACGCTAAGGCACTTCCTGCAGCCGATGCACTTAGAGGTATCGACTTCACACTTGCCGATGTCGTGCTTGATGCGCTTGATGAGAAGGCACGGACGGCGCGTAATGATCGCCGCGGGAACGTCGGATTCTGCTGCTTCGGTGACCGCCGCTTCCATGGCCTTGAGGTCCTGCGGATCGACGATGATGATCTTTTTATAGCCGTAGGAGGCGAGGATGTCCTCGATCTTCAGCTTTTCCGCGATCTCGCCCTCGAGCGTGAAGCCGCTGCCTGGGTTGTCCTGATGTCCGGTCATGCCGGTGATGGAGTTGTCGAGCACCACGGGGATTACGCTGCCCTTGTTGTAGATGATCTCCGCCGCGCCGGTCATGCCGGAGTGGAAGAACGTGGAATCGCCGACGACGCCGAAGACCTTTTTATCGGTCTGGCCGGACGCTTCGAACGCCTTTGCCATGCCCATCGCGACCGTGAAGCCGCCGCCCATGCAGACACAGGAATCGAGCGCGGAAAGAGGCGGCGCAAAGCCGAGCGTGTAGCAGCCGATGTCGCCTGCCACGACGTAGTTCTTGTGGCGGCCGACGGTGTAGAAGAAGCCGCGGTGCGGGCAGCCCGGGCAGAGTGCCGGCGGACGGGAGACGGGCTTTACGCCGACATCGACCGTTTCGGGCTTGATCCCGAAGATGCGTTCCTTCAAAAGCTGCGGATTCAGCTCGTAGAGGTTTCCGATCAGCTCCTTGCCGACACATTCGATGCCGGCGGCCTTGATCTGCTCCTCCATGAACGGATCGAGCTCCTCGACGACGTAGAGCTTTTTGACCTTTTTCGCAAACGCCTTGATGAGGTCCATCGGCAAAGGATTCGTGAGACCGAGTTTCAAAAACGACGTGCCCTCCGGGAAAGCGTCCTTTGCGTACTCGTAGGCGATCGACGCGGTGATGACGCCGATCTCCGAGCCGTTGATCTCCTCCTTGTTGAGCTTTGAGGTGTTTGCGTACGCTTCGAGCGCCTTGAGGTTTGCTTCGACCTTCGCGTGGTTCTTGTACGCGTTTGCCGGGCTCGAGACGTATTTCATATTGCGCTTGTAGGCGGGAACCTCGCGCTCCGCGCGCTCGCCGAAGGTCACCAAGCTCTTCGAATGTGCAACGCGCGTGGTGATGCGGAACATGACCGGCATGTCATACTTTTCGGAGATCGCATACGCCTCTTTGAGGAAGTCAAGACATTCCTGCGAATCGGAGGGTTCGACCATCGCGATCTTTGCCGCGCGGGCGTAGTGCCGGTTGTCCTGCTCGTTCTGCGAGGAGTGCATGGAAGGATCGTCCGCCGAGACGATGACGAAGCCGCCGCAGACGCCGTTGTATGCCGCCGTAAAGAGCGGATCCGCCGCGACGTTTACGCCGACGTGCTTCATCGCCGAGAGGGAGCGAACGCCCGCGATCGACGCGCCGTACGCGACCTCGACCGCGACCTTCTCGTTGGGCGCCCACTCGCAGTACAAAGCGTCTTTATACTGCGGGAGGTTTTCAAAGATTTCCGTGCTGGGCGTGCCCGGATACGCCGAGCAGACCTTGACGCCTGCTTCGAACGCGCCGCGCGCGATCGCTTCGTTGCCGGAAAGCAAAACAGGATCCATGTGTTTTTCCGCCTTTCTCAATTTTTCCGTTGATACGGTTAAGTTATATGATATATGAAAAGGACAGCCGAAGCTGTCCTTTGTCATCAGTCGTCTACGTCCAGCGCCTCAAGGCCTTTTTTCATTTCCGGCTTGTTGTCGCCGTGCCTGACAAAGATCATTGTGACGAACGCCAGTATGACGAAGATCGTCGCGTACGGGAAGAGGATCTTAAGTCCCAGCGAATCCATCAGGAATCCGGAGAGGATCGGCGTCAGCACCTGCGCCGCCATGGACGCGGTGTAATAGTAGCCGGTGTACTTGCCGACGTTGCCGCCCTTTGCGAGCTCCACGACCATCGGGAAGGAGTTGACGTTGATCGTAGCCCAGCCGATGCCCGCAAGCGCGAACATCGCGTTCATCAAAAGCGCGGAGCTGCCTTCACGCAGGAAGGAGGCGACGCCGAACGCGATCGCCAGCATGATGACGCCCGCGAGGATCGTCTTTTTGCGGCCGACCTTCGAAGCGATAAAGCCGACGGGCAGGTAGGAGATGATCGCCGCCGCCTGCGCGATGATCAGCGTGGTGTTGTAGTCGAGGTTTAAGACCTTGCCCGCATAGACGGAATACTTGCTCGTGACGGCGTTGTAGCCGAAGAACCACAGGACCACGGACGCGAGGATCAGAAGCAGGGAGGTAAGCTCGCCCTTCGAAAGCTTTCTCGAACCGGAGCCGTCGTCCTCCTCGCCGTCGTCGATGCCGTAGCGCTTGCTCTCCTCCTCCATGTCCTGCACGAACTTCGGTTCCTTGACCGTGAGCAGGAAGATGACGAGCGCGAGCACCATGACCGCGGCGATCACGGTGAAAAACAGCGTATAGCTCATCATGGCCTTCGGCGCCTTGCCCGTACCGAACACGATGCCGAGCGCGAGCACCAGGATGCCGCCGAACGTGCCCATCAGGTTGATGACCGCGTTTGCCTTAGAGCGGAGCGGCTTGATCGTGACGTCCGGCATCAGCGCGACCGCAGGCGAGCGGAAGATGCTCATCGAAACGAGCGTGATAAGCAGCACGACCATGAACAGCAGCAGGATGCTGCGGTTTTGCGCGGTGGTCTTTGCGGCGACCGCCTGACGCGCGGGCACGAAATAGGAATCCCACGCCGAGAGCGCTTCCTTGCTTGCTTCCTTGTCGCCGTGCAGCGCAACGTTGACGATCTCGGTCATTTCCGCTTCGGAATACTTCTCGGAGAGCACGTATTCCTCGCCCTCGTGCGTCTTCAGCTTGCCGTTGACGATGTCGGCTTCGGCATAGACGGCGTGTACGCCCGCTTCGTCCATCTTCGCCGCGTCGCCGATTTTAGCAAGCTGCGCGCCGTCGATGAACGAGAGCCCGACGAACGCGACGACCGCGACGATCGTGCCGATCACGATGTACGGCGTGCGTCTGCCGAAGCGGGACTTGCACTTATCGGAAAATGCACCGAAGATCGGCAGCATGAACAGTGCGAGCACGTTGTCCAGCGCCATAACGACGCCCGACCAGCCCTGCGCCATACCGAATTTGTCCGTTAAAATCTTGGGGATGATGTTGTCATACGCCTGCCAAAAGGCACAGATGAGAAAGAATGCGAACCCGACACAGATCGTGCGCTTATAGTTCAGTTTCATATTTGCCCCCGATCGACCGAAAGTCATATTTTTACCTTTTCATTATAACGGAAACGTGGTATAATCTCAATAGGCAAGAATCTTATATTATCAAGGGAGAATCAAAAATGGGTTGGCTGATCGCGGGGATCGCGGTAATTGTACTGTTTATCGTTTATCTGCTTCTCGTTCTGCCCGCGCGGGCGGACAAGACGAAATTCGCGCCGTTTCAGGGACTGATGGCCGCGCATCGGGGCTTGTATGAAAAGGATCAGAGCGTGCCCGAAAACTCGCTCGAAGCGTTCAGAAGAGCCGCGGAATACGGTTTCGGGGTCGAGCTTGACGTGCAGTTAAGTAAAGACGGCGCGGTCGTCGTGTTCCACGACGACACGGTGGACCGCATGACGACGGACAAAGGCCGCGTGGACAGCTTTACGCTCGAAGAATTGCAGGCAATGCCGCTTATGGGCACGGAACACCGCATGCCGCTGTTTACCGACGTCATGGCGGTGCTCGACGGAAAGTCGCCCACGATCGTGGAGCTCAAGTCCACGCCGAATTACAAGGAGCTCTGCAGTAAAGCGCTCGCGATCCTGCGCACGCTGAAGGGGCCGTTCTGCGTCGAAAGCTTCGATCCGCGCATCGTGCGCTGGTTCTATAAGAACGCGCCGGACCTTACCCGCGGACAGCTCACCGAGGCGTTTTCCTACTGGCGCAAGGCGGGACTGCCGCTTTGGCGCTGCATCATGATGCACACGCTCTGCGTGAACTTTTTAACGCATCCGCAGTTTATCGCGTTCGGCAGAGGACACAGACCGCTTTGCATGCTCATCGGCCGTAAGCTCGGCGCAAAGACGGTCTTCTGGACCGAGCGTCCCGACGCCGACCACGCTCTTCTTGCAAAGCGCTACGACTGCCGCATCTTCGAGCACTACCGCCCGGAAACGCATTACAAGGCGTAATGTTTGCTTCGCAAATGATGTGTGATTCTTGATCACGTTCATGAGGATCCTCCGCCGGAGGATCTTCTTTATTATGCGGATGGGCAGTGCCCATCCCTACGGTTGATCGACATTTGTAGGGGAAGATCGTATCTTCCCGTTCCTCTGTTTCGCGGGCGGATACGATCCGCCCCTACGGGCATCACAGAAGCCGTCGCGCGTTGAATTATGCATCGCCATCACCCCTGCGGGCAAAATCAAATCGTAGGGGGCGTCGTCCCCGACGCCCCGTTTCCGCATCACGCGGCATTCGCCGCACATCACCGCGGCGAAGCCGCTCAATATCCGTTCCACGGGTCGATGACCGTGCCGTCGACCGCGTTGACGATGAGGATGTCGGTCGTGTTTTGATTGCCGAAATCCTGCTCATACAGAAGATCCATATAGAAGCAGTATGCCGGAACGAGCAGACCGGTCTCAACCGTGTTCTTTTCGCGGATGCGCCAAAGCCCGAGGTCGATCCGACGGATCGATGCCGTGCAGCTTTTCACAGACTCCCACGACGCTCTGCGGTTTAAGAGCATCGGCAGACGCGATTCCATCACGCTCTGGATCTCCGAAAACGGCAGCAAATGACAGTCTGCTTGGATGACCTCCTGCGTTTCGATCGGAGACCACCACCAGATGGCTTCACGGTCCGTTCCGTCGACGTCGATTTCAACCTGTTCGTAGATCCATTCCGGCGCCATCATATCTTCCATGCTGTACAGATTCATTTGAAGACCCTGCATTTTACACACCGGCACGCCGTTCACAAGGCGCGTGCAGTAGACCTTGTAGGAATAGCCCGACAACGAATCGTTCCGCGGATCGACATACGGATACAGCAAGACTTCGTACACCGCAAATTGACCGTCCAACCCCGCTTTTTTGAGCAGCGCTTCTGCGCGCGCATATACCTCGGCGGGCGTTATCTGAATATAATCCTTTGCCGCGTCGGGAATCGGGTCGTCCGCGTTCAGATAGAAAAACGGGTATTCGTTTCTCAAATTGTTGTCCAGATAGTCAAATGCATTCCCGTTTTCCGATTCGTAACGGAACGCGGCGCTTTTGATCACGCAGATCGCGCCGTCAGACTCGAGAATCGTCTCCTGAAGGTCATAATTGTTCTGCACGTTGAACCGAGCGCCGTACTGTGATTCGTACGCCTGCAGCTCGGTGCGGTGCGCGACGACCTTGCCGTGCTCGTCCTTCATTTCGCCGATCACAAGCGTACCGTCGGCGTACTCTGTCGGCAGCGTGTCCGGCGCGTCCGCGTACTTCTTTTTCAGCGCTTCGATCCGCTCCGCCGCTTCCTCCGGGTCATACATATCCTTTACGAGCTCGCCGCTCTGGATCTGCATCCAAAACTCGATGGACTTCTGGATCGTCTCCTTGCTTTCGCCGTCTTGCCGAAGGTACATCACGCGATCGCCGACAAGCCGGTTCCAAAGGTCTCTGACCCGCTCCTGCGAAAAGTCCGTCGGCACGGCGCGCACGATCGGAAGCGGCTGATCCGGCACATTTACATCCGCGTCGACGACGATTTTGACCTTGTCGGATAGACCCGGGAATTCTTCGGTCAAGTGCTCCGGGATGCCGTACATCGTGCGGTAATCGAGCGTCGGAAGCGCCTTTTCGCCCTCGGCGGCGTTTTGGTTTTCGACCGTGTCGGTCCCTTCGCCCCTTGCCATTTCGATCATGGCGTCCTGGTTCTTCTGCCGCACCGCGTCGACCTCCGGCGTCGGCTGACAGGCAGCAAGCAGCAGGCAGGCAAGCAAACATACGATGATTCGTTTCATAGATACCTCCAAATACGATGTTATAAGGATAGGCATTGCCCATCCGCACCGCTGTCTTCGCGGACGAGCAATGCTCGTCCCTACAGGTCTCAATATCCGACCTTTGGGTCGATCACGCTGCCGTCGACCGCATTGATGACGAGCACCTCCTCCGTGCCTGCGGTCCCGTGCGGCGGATAATCCGGATTGTCGTCCGTGATCCCGAAAAACGTGTAGGTCGGCACGAGGTACGCCGTGCCGAGATTGTTCTTTTCCAACACGCGCGTCAGCCCGAGCCGGATCTCCGTGATCTTGATCGACGGATCGGCCTTGAGCCACGAATTGCCGTTTTCAAACTCCGTGCATTTGTAGGTCATCATGCGGTCGAAGATCGGCAGCACCTCGTCGAGCGAGAGGATCTTTGCCGCGGGCGTGACGATTGCAAGCTGCTCATACGGCGCCGACCAGATCAGTCCGTTCAGCCCGTCGTCGTCCACGTAGACGCGCAGCTTTTCGTAACGCCACGGCTTCCGGTATGCCGCGGCGCTGTCCATATCGCCTTCGGTGAAGTCGGAAGAATGCTCGGCGTCCGTATAGGTCACGTTGACGCCGTTGATCCGGCGCGTAAAGAGGACCTCCCAGCAGCAGAGCCATCCCTCCTTCGGCGCGTCGGTCCGCCATACGCCGTTCGGGATCAGCGGCGCAAGGCGCACACCGACGCAGGAATAGACGTCCGAGACCGCGAGGTTTTCCAACAGCCGTTCCGCAAACATCTGCGCGTCCTCCTGCGATCGCGCGGGAGCTTTTAATCTGATTGCGCCGCGTTCGACGTCCGGGAGCATTATGTCGAGCAGATTTCCGTTGTTTGTGTAGGCCTGCAGCTCATCGGCATGCGTAATGTCATGCCGGTATTCGACCTCGCGGTCATATGCGTCCTCATTCTGAATGCGCAGCATAAAGATCGTGCCGCGATCGGACATGCCCTGATAGATCACGTAGTTCTGCTCGCGCAGGGTCTCCATCGGGGACTTTTCGGAAAAGACCGGCTCGTCCGGCGCGGCGTTTCTTTCCTGTACAATGTGCTGGATCGCTGCGTCCAGCTGCTCCAACGTGTCGTATTTATCCAGATCGCCGCGTTCGCGCTTGTCCATCCAGAAATCAATGCTGTGCTGATAAAAGCTTTTCGGGAATACCTCGATCGCCTTGCTGCCGTTTCCGACGTACTGTATGATGCGCGCGACCGTTTCGTCGTCCAGTGCGCCGTGTCCGATGTGCACGATCGGGATCTCGTCCGTGTCCGGCAGAACGACGTCCGCGTCGATCGTGATGCGAAAGCGCGTGTTCGGCGCGTCGACCGTGCGGGCGATATGCCGCGTCTCGGGCAGGTTTGCCATCTCCTCCAGCGGCGCGGCGTCGCCGGACGTCGCGCTCTCCAGCATGGTCTCGGTGTCTTTATGGGATACATATTCCTCCTGCGGCGTGGGCTGACAGCCGAAGAGCATAAACAATGCAAGCAAATATACGACGATTCGTTTCATACGCGATCCTCCTTTACCCATAAGACGGATGAAACGGCGTTTTTGCTGCAAGGCGCAGAAAAAACCCGATCACGGCGTCCATGATCGGATTGTAGCATTGCAATGCAACAGAATTGCAACATCTCTGTGTCGAAACTGCAACCGAAATGTAATATTTTGGGTGGATCGCGAAGCGAGACGGAAGGGTTGTCGATTCCCGTTCCGCTGTTGCGCGGGCAGATACGATCTGCCCCTACGGGTAATATAGGAGCCGTCGCGCGTCGTATCACGTGTCGCCTGCGCAAGGGAGGCATTATGGCAGCCGCGTCTGTTGAAGAAATGAAGCGGTTTTACAGACCGAATTATACGACAAGATCTCCTTCGTCCGAATTGAGGACCTCGAAGATCTCCTCCTCCGCGCCGCTTTGTGCGTTGATATAGACGATGAAGAACGTCTCGCCGCGCGTGCATTTGAACTCGTAGCAGAGGACCTCGTGCGTGTTCGATTTCGGGATCAGAGCAAGCGCGGTGTGTTCGAGCGTCAGCGAATCGGACAGCGCATTTTTTGCGTCCGCTTCGGTGAGGATCGCGGCGGAAAGGTCGCGTTCGCGGTGGTGGAAGCGGTAGTTTTGGGCGTCGAGCCCGATCACAGCTTGTGTGATGCGGTCGACGTAGACCTTGACGAGATCGGCGTAAAGGATCACGCCGTTCTGCACGGCGGCGTAGTTTAAGACCACCGTACCCGCGTAATACTGCGCGTAGGACGGCTCCATTTTGCCGAAGCCGTGCGCCTCAAGATACGCGCTTGCCGCCGCGTGCAGACGTTCGCTTTCCTCGTCGCTCGGGGGATCGTTCTTGTCGCCCGCGGGCGTGCCCATGAAATACAGCAGAAGCCCGCCGCGCTCGGTGATCGAAACGCAGAGCTCGCCGTTTCCGTCGCTCTCGGAAAAGTCGTATGTCACGATCGTGCTCTCCGTGCGGCCGTCAAGCGAAAGCGTACGGTCCGGGAACAGCTCGCCTGCGATGCGCATGGCTTCGTTTTCGTCCACCGTCTCTTCGGGCAATCCCAGCGGCTCCGCCTGCTCGCTGCTTTCGGAAAACGGTCCGTCATACAGAAGCGACGGATAGTTTGCGATATTCTCCTCGTCGGTCTCGCCGCTGTAAAAGCCGTCCTCCGGCGCGGTCGGAAAAGTTCCGTCCATGCAGCCGCCGTCGTACTGCTCCGAAAGACCGGAACAGCAGGTTTTGAGTTCACTCAGCGAGCCGAGCTGGTCCTCGGTGAGCATTTGTCCCGAAAGCACGCGGTCCATCAGCGTCTCCGCAAAGTCGCCGGTGCGGGTGAGAAACTGCATCAGCCCCTCGTCGTCCGCGTGCGCGACCGGCAGCAGCGAGAGCGCGCGCACCGCGCCGGCGGAAAGGCGTCGGATATCCGCGAACGATTTCGAAAGACGCGCGGGCGTGCCCGCCGCTTCGAGCTTAGAAAGCGCGACGTTCAGATCGTTCAAGTCGTTAGAAAGTGCGCGGTAAGCGCTTTCGGTCTGCGCCTCGATCACGCGCTGCTGCTCCGCGATCGTTTTGCGCTGTTTGAAAAACGTAACGGTCATCACCGCGAGCCCGATGAACAGGATCGCGGGGACGCCGAACAGCCAGATTTTCTTGGTTACTCGTATCATTTGCAAAAAACATGGTCGCCGATGCGCACCACGATCGGGCGGCTGCGGATCCAGCGGTTGCTTGTTTTGGCGGGGTTGTAGTAGTAGAGACAGCCGCCCGTCGGGTCCCACCCGTTCATGGCGTCCTTCGCCGCCTTCAGCGCCGAATCGTTCGGCGTCAGATTGATCTGTCCGTCGTCGACCGCCGAGAACGCGCCTTTCTGATAGACCACGCCGGAGATCGAGTTCGGGAACGAACTGCTTTTCACGCGGTTCAGAACCACCGCGCCGACCGCGACCTGCCCCTTATACGGCTCGCCGCGCGATTCGCTGTAGATGCACTGGGCCAGCAGGTACACGTCGCCGGACGCGGGCTTGGTCGAAGCGGATACCGTGCTTTTGAGGTTCAGCCCCATTGCCGCGGCGGTCTTTTCACCGACCACGCCGTCAACGGTCAGCCCGTTCTTTTCCTGAAACCATTTGACCGCGCGCTCGGTCGCGTAGCCGAAAATGCCGTCGACCGAGCCGGAATAGTATCCCCATTGCTTCAGCCGCTTCTGCACCGCGGCGACCTCGTCGCCCGTGGAGCCGCGCTTTAATGCCGCCTCCGCCGTCAAAAGCGGCAGCGCCGCGCAGACGATCAGAAACGCGAGTACGGCGATCTTTCCTATTTTGATTGCCTTTCGCATACGCCCTCCTCAGAGCAGCGACCGAATGAGGTTCAGGATCCAGCTTTCGGTCTCGACAGAATCGAGATCGACCTTCTCGCCGGTCTCCGATACGATGCACAGCGGCGGAAACAGCACGCACCACCAGTTGTGCCCCTCGGCGGGACCGAGCCGCACGCACAGCGCGTCATACGCGCCCGCGGGAAACAGCAGATCGCCGTAGACGCGGTCCGGGAACGTCTCCGTGCCCAAAGAAAGCTGCACGCCGTAATCGAACCCATGTTCGCGCAGGACTGCCTCGGCGGTCTTCTGGATCTCCCCGCCGTGCGAAAGCAGAAACGCCCGCGCGTCGTCATAGCTTTCGGCGTGTTCAAACAGCGGCAAAATCGCGTCGCGCACGGAAAGCTTCGCGCTCTGGTCCTCGTCGGAATCGCTCGCGGCGATCACGTGCAGGCGCAGTACGCCCTCGTTTGAACTGAGCACCGTCTTTGCGGGCGCGGCGCTGTTTATCACGCCGACCGCGACGGCAAGAAGCAGGATGAGACCGGTAAAGAATCGTTTCAGCATTGTTTTTTCACCTCGGATGGAGTATTTCCCGTCCTTTGCGGTTCCATACCTGTTGACTTTTTGAAGGATTTCCTATACCATTTATATATGATTTCCATGAGAGACGCGATCGAAGCCGTACTTTCGGACTTCGTCGAACGGCATACCGGCGTGAAGCCCGAGCTGAAGCCCTCGAAAAAGGCGCATCTCGCTTCGAGCAGCTTTTTGCGCGGGGACGCGGACGACGCGGCTGCGCTTCTGTCCGCGCACGCAAAGGACTGTACGCTTTCCGGCGTGCCGCTGCTTTCGCGCGTGACGGCGGAAAGCGGCTGGCTGCTGTTCTTTTTCACGGCGGACGCGGTCGACGCGTTTGCTGCGACGCTGCCGCCCGTAAAGGAGCCGGACGACTCGTATTTTGCGCGCAGGCTCTGGATCATGGCTCATCACAATGACGCTGAGACGCCGGACGATCCCGCGCTTCTGGACGGATTCTACGCCGCCCTCATGCGTGCGCCGGACGGGGAAAAACGCTTCCTTGCCGCGCCGAAAACATACGACGGAAACGAACGTGTCGCTTTGGAACAGCGGCTATCTCGCATGGCAAAGATCTTATTATGGGAACGGAGGGACCCGATATGCAATACACCTGGCTCGGACACTCGACCTTTCTGATCACCAACGACGCGGGCGGACGGCTCGTCACCGACCCCGCGGACGAACGGACCAGCCCCAATCAGCCGCACGTCACAGCCGACGTGATCACTGTCTCGCACCGGCATTTCGACCACTGCGCCACGGAACGCGTCGGCGGCGATCCCGTTGTCAAAGAATCGTGCGAACCCGAAACGCTCGCGGGCTTTTCGATCCGCGGGTTTCATGCCTTCCACGACGAGGTGAAAGGCGCGAAGCGCGGCACGAACACGATCTTCCTCATTGAAGCAGACGGACAGCGGTTCGTTCATTGCGGCGATCTCGGACATATGCCGGATGAGGAAACGCTTGCGGCGATCAAGGGATGCGACGTCCTTTTGATCCCGGTCGGCGGCATCTTTACCGTCGACGGAAGCACGGCGTGGGCGATCGCAAAGCGCATCGCGCCGAAAACCGTCGTGCCGATGCATTTTCAAACGCCCGACCTCGGCTTTACGCTCGAACCGGTCACGAACTTCCTCGCGGCGGCGAAGGCGGACCCGGCGCCGATCATGATCGAACTTCCCTCCCGCGACTGAAAGGAGCGGCCTATGCTCGGAACGTTTACCTTCCATAACCCGACAAAGCTGTATTTCGGCGAAGACGCGCTTGACGGTCTTTACGAAGAGCTTCCGAAATACGGAAAGACCGTCCAGCTCATCTACGGCGGCGGCTCGGTGAAGAAAAACGGAATCTACGACGCGGTCGTGAATATCCTGCGTGACTGCGGCAAGACGATCGTCGAGGACGGCGGCGTGATGCCGAACCCGACGACGGAAAAGCTTTATGAGGGTATCCGTATCGCGCGCGAAAACAAGGTCGACCTGCTGCTTGCGGTCGGCGGCGGCTCCTGCTGCGACTACGCAAAGGCGGTGTCCGTCTCCGTGCACTGTGACGAGGACCCGTGGGACAAATACTTTGCGCGCTATGAGGACCCGACGTGCCCGATCGTGCCGGTCGGGTGCGTGCTGACGATGGCGGGCACCGGCTCGGAGATGAACGGCGGCTCGGTCATCACAAACCCCGCGCAGAAGATGAAGATCGGCAAGGTCTTTGACGAGCGCGTGAACCCGCGCTTCTCGATCCTGAACCCGAAATTCACCTATTCCCTGCCGATGCGGCAGACCGTCGCGGGCGTGTACGACATCTTCAACCACATCTGCGAACAATATTTTTCCGGCACAGACGACAACGTGAGCGACGCGCTATCGGAAGCGCTGATGCGCTCGGTCGTGAACGCGTCGCGGATCGTCATTTCTGAACCCGAAAATTACGAGGCGCGGTCGAACATCATGTGGGCGGCGACATGGGCGCTGAACAACCTGATCGGCTGCGGCAAGACCGAGGACTGGATGGTGCACATGCTCGGGCAGGCGGTCGGCGCGTACACCGACGCGACGCACGGACTGACGCTCGCCGCGGTCTCGCTGCCGTATTACCGGCTCGTGGCTCCGTACGGACTTCCGAAATTCGTGCGGTTTGCAAAGGAAGTGTGGCGCGTCGATCCTGCGGGCAAGACAGACGAAGAGATCGCAGACGAGGGACTTTGCGCCATGCACGCATGGATGAGGGAGATCGGCGTCGCCGTAACGCTGCACGATCTCGGTGCGACGGAAGACATGATCGAGGGGATCGCGGACGCGACGATCCTTATGGAGGGCACGGGCTACCACACGCTGACGCGCGATGAGGTCGTGCAGATCTTAAAAGAGAGTTTATAAGGAGGAACGCAGTATGATCAAATCATTGGTAACGTATTTTTCCGCAAGCGGCGTGACCGCCGAGGTTGCGGCGCGGCTTGCGGAGGGTGTCGGCGCGGAGCTTTGCGAGATCGCGCCCGAAACGCCGTACAGTGACGCGGATCTGAACTGGATGGACAAAAATTCCCGCAGCACGCTTGAAATGAAGGACGAAAACGCCCGCCCGGCGCTGGCGAAAAAGGATATTCCCGTCGGCGAATACGACATCATCTTCGTCGGCTTCCCGATCTGGTGGTACCGGGAGCCGTCGATCATCGACACGTTCCTCGAGGCGTACGACTTCACCGGCAAGACGATCATCCCGTTTGCCACCTCCGGCGGCTCTGCCTTGGGCAAAGCGCCCGCCCGCATGGCGGAGCTTTCGAAGGCGAATGTCCTGCCGGGCCGCGTCTTCCCGCCGAAGGTCTCCGAGCGCGAGCTCAAGGACTGGGTGCGGACCCTGCCGCTTTAAGTAAAAGCATAACAAAAGCGCCGCGAAACGCGGCGCTTTTCGTTATTTGTCAGTGTGTCGGGTTATCAAAGTCCTCCCGGTCGATCGCGTAATAGGTGAGATCGTGCGGCTCGCCGAGATATTCGAATTCCTGCGGAGAAAAACGCTGATACGTCATGCCGCACTTTTCCATCACGCGGCGCGAGGCGTCGTTGCCGGTAAAATACGACGCCGTGACGGTCTGCATGCCCTTTTCGTTGAACAGATATGTGAGAAATCGCCGGACTGCCTCGGTCGTATAGCCGTTTCCCCGATGCGTCGAACCGATCCCGTAGCCGATCTCGCACGCGCCGTCCTTTTCGTCGAAGTACAGAATGATCCCGATCAGTTTTCCGGTCTCCTTCAGGCGGATCGCAAAGAGGTCGTCCCGCCCGAGATAGGTCGAAAAATCAAAGTCCTCGAGCGATTCCGCATAGCGGCAGACGAAGGTTTCGAGCACCTTTTTGTCGTGGGAAATGTTGTTGAAATAGTCCTTTTTATCGGTCTCTTTGATCCGGTCGAGGATCAGCCGTTCCGTTTCCATACAGGGCGTTTGCAAAGAAAACTCGATCTCATCCAGCCCGTTCGGAACGGAATGCCGGTTCCCCGTTTCCGCAAAGCCGAGCCGTTCGTAGAGCCGCCGTGCCCGCGCGTTGTTTTCGAGGATCCACAGCACGGGCGTGCCGGGACATACGCCGATCGCGTAACGCAACAGCTTCGTGCCGTATCCCTTCCCCTGCTCCTCCGGCAGCACGTACAGATCCTCGATGAGGTTTTCCGTCACGGAAACGACGCCGATCGGCTTTTCTTCGATCAGCAAAAAGAGTCGGCTTTTTGCGTCCAGCTTGCGCTGTAAATACGCCGCCTGCCGCTCGGTCGTATGCGCTTCGACAAACGCAGGCGTGCAGAACGCGCGGTGCGATTCCCGCCACGCCGCGGCGTGCACCGCCGCAGCTTCATACAGATTTGTTTTATCAACCGGAACGATCATGGCTGCTCCTCTTGATACAGGTCCAGTTTCAGCGTCAGCGCGTCGTATTTTTGCCCGCGCACTGTGCGCAGGTCTTTCACGCGGGCGTACGGGACGAAGCCGAGCTTTTCCGCCGTGCGCAGCATGGGGATATTTCCCGACCATGTCTGCGTATAAACGCAGTTCGCGCCGTGCGTTTTCTGATAGTCAATAAATTGCCGGAGCGCTTCCGTGCCGACGCCGTGATTTCGCGTATTTTGCTCCACAATGTTGATCCCGACCGCGGGGATCTGTTCCGGATTGTCGAGATAGCCGAGGTCGAAGTAGCGGCTGACCCAGCCGACGTGCCTGCCGTCGAGCTCGATCTCGAATTTTTTACGCGGCGCGTCGGGCGGGAGTTTTTTCACGGTTTCATAGTATTCCGTCCAGTCCCTTCGCTCCGCTTCCTCGGTCGTTTCCTCCCATTCCCACGGTGCGTCCCAGTCCATCCATTCCGTTTCCGTTGTGAACCAGCGCACGTAGTCCTCGATATCGGACGGTATCATGTCCCGTAAACAGATCATTGTTCCTCCTCCGTGTAGTATGCGTCGATCCCGCCGTAACCCCGGATCAGCTGATTGCGGCGTGTCTTTTCGATAAAGCTCGCAAGCCGTTTCTGAAACTCCGCGGGGCGCTTCCGCGCGGCGTCAATATAGGCGACGCGAATGCGGCGGTATGCCTCCGGAAAGCTCTGATAGTGTTCCCAAACGGTTTCGTCCGCTTTCAATGCGTCCAGAATATCCGCAGGCCAGACGAACGGCGCATAGATGATCGGCAGAACGCTTTCCCGCACGCGCGGATGGATCTGCCCCGCAGCGTCAAGCTTCAGAAGCCGCTCGATATTCGGACGGGAATACGGGCTCCCCTTCCGCCGTGGGGTGAAGCGGCGGATATGGTGCGTTTCGTCCAGCGTGCCCGCCCTGCCGTCGATCCAGCCGAAGCAAAGCGCTTCCTCCACGGCGTCGTTGTAGGAAACCGCGGGCTCCCCGGACGCCTTTGTGGGAAAGACAAACCAGACCTCCTGCGCCGTTTCAAAGTGCGCGGAAAGCCATGCGCGCCATTCGCTTCTGCTGTCTGTGTAAAAAAGCTCCATGTGCCTTTACTGCTTCCCGCCGTTGACGATCGCGGCGTAGACCTCCTCCGGGATCATCGGCGAGCCGATCTCCTGTATAAGCGCTTCGGGGATCGCGCCGGTTTCGGCGTACGCCCTGCCCGCTTCGCGAAGGAGAGCAAGGCGCGGCCCGGTGACGGGCTTTGCCTCCGGCACGTTGAACATCGGGCTTTCCGGCACGGTGAGGATCGTGTGACCGCACGGGAACAGGAGCTTAAACTGCGCGACCGCGGGCTCGAAATTGTGTTTGCTGTTCGGGAAGCCGCAGCCGCAGATCATGACGTAGCGGAGATGCGAAAAATCCGCCTGCCCGACGTGCTCGTAGCGGTCGCCGACCTTCTCCATCGACATCGACGAGAGCGGCAGGATGCGGTCGATCAGCGCTTTCAGCGGCGCAGGCATGCCGTAGCAGTACAGCGGGAAGCTGAACAGAAGCACGTCGCTACTCAGCATCTTTTCGAGGATCCCGCGCATATCGTCGTCGTGGACGCAGGTCCCGCCATTATGCATGCACGCAAAGCAGCCCGTGCAGTATTCGATGTGCTTGTCGATGGCGTGGATCGTCGTGACCTGCACGTCTGCCGCTTCTTTCATGCCCTCCAAAAACGCGCGGGTCATATGCATGACGTCGCTTTGTTCCCGCTTCGGGCTGCCGTTCAGAACCAGTATCTTCATACGATTTCTCCTGCGGACGGTCCCGTCACACGTACGCGACGGTGCCCTTGCGTTCGCCGCGGTCCTTGACGGCGGGTCCGGGATAGCCGAAGAACGCCGCAGCGTACAGAACGTATCCCTCCGGGATCAGCTCCGCTTTGAGCGCGGGGTCGTGCCGGAACAGGTCCTTGACGGTCGCGTGATCCCAGCCGCTCATGATCCCCAGCGACGCAGCGGCGATGAACATGTTCTCCATGGCAAGGCAGCAGTCCTCGAAAGACGTTCCGCCTTCCTTTGCGGAGACGAGGATCATCACGGGCGCGCTGCGCATGGGATCGCCCATCTTCGCGGCGATCTCCGGCGGAATACCGGGCGGGAGCGGCAGCGACCTGCGCGCCGCGCCGAGTTTCTCGAGCATTTCCGGGCTTCTGATCACCGTGAAATGCCACGGCTGCCGGTTCATGCCCGTCGGCGCGTACAGCCCCGCCGTGACGATGGTCTCCAGCGCTTCGTCGCCGATGGGTCTTCCGTCGAACGTCTTGTAGCTGCGGCGGGCAAGGATGCTCCGCATGGTTTCGTTGTCGATCATATTCGTTCCTCCTTATAGTTGTTCCGATCCGGACGGATCGCGTTTTCCCGTTCTGATAAAGGCGATCAGCGCCTTGACGTCGTCGAAGCCGTCATAGTCGCCTTATTCACCCAAGGTGATCCAGTAGCGCTGCATGATCCCGCCGTCCGCGCATACGATCTCGTTTTCGAGCACGCCGCCGTTCTTCTGAATGGCTCTTGCGGAGCCGACGTTGCTTGTGTCGCAGGTGATGAGCACGCGTTCGATCCCGAGTTTTCTGCATTCTTTAAGCGCAAGGCGCAGGATCTCCGTGCCGTAGCCCTTTCTGCGCTCGCTCGGACGGATGCCGTCGCCGATGTGCCCGCCTTCCCGAAGCAGGAATTCATTGAGATAATGACGGATATCCACCGCGCCGAGCAGTCGGTCGCGTTCCTCGTCCAGCAGAAAGAACACGGAAGACGGCACCTTGCCGTCTTGCGGTTCTTTGAGTTCCAGATGTGAAAGATAATAATCAAAGTCGTGATAATCGTATTTGAAGATCACGCCGGGAGAACGATCGGTGTGGTTTTGTTCCTGGTCGGCCTTCCATTCGTCGATCATCTCCCCGAGCTGTTTTTCATACGCCCTCATCAGTTTGATCAGTTTCAGTCCCATGTCCGTCCTCCGTGTCTTTTTGGGTATCATACCACAGATATGCCGCCGTGTCACGGTTTTCCTGTCAAAATGGGCAGCAGCACAACCGTTCGTATATTGAAAACCGCATACTGCCGTGCTATACTGATAAGTTGAGTGGAGCGTCGGACGATCGGCGCGAACGAAAGGAGAAACCATATGAAATTTTCGGAAATGCCTTACAAGCGTCCCGATCCCGAAGCGCTCATCAAGCGCGTGCAGGAACTGACCGAACAGCTCAAAAATGCAAAGAGCTATGAAGAAGCGAAGGCCGTCTTCCTCACGTACGAGGAGGAAGAAAAGGCAAGCGACACGATGGCGTCGCTGGCGTACATCCGTCATTCGATCGACACGCGCGACGCGTTCTACGACGGTGAGATCGAGTTCTGGGACGAATTCGGACCGGAGATCGAGGAATACGCGCAGGAATGGCTCGAAGCGATGCTCTCCTCGCCCTTCCGCAAGGACTTTGAGGCGGAATACGGCGATCTGCTGTTCGTGAACGCCGAGATGGACCGCAAAACATTCTCCCCCGAGATCATCGAGGACATGCAGAAGGAGAACGAGCTCGTCACCGAGTACGACAAGCTGATCGCGTCCGCGCAGATCCCGTTCGAGGGCGGCGTGTACACGCTGTCGCAGTTGACCCCGTTCAAGACCGACGCGAACGACGAACGCCGTCTTGCGGCATGGAAAGCCGAAGGCAAGTGGTACAAGGAGAATCAGGAGCGTCTCGACGCGCTCTATGACGAGCTCGTGCATCTCAGAGATTCGATGGGCAAAAAGCTCGGCTACGGCGGCTATACGCAGCTTGGCTACTACCGCATGGAACGCAACTGCTACACGAAGGAAGACGTCGAAAAGTTCCGCGCCGCGGTGCAGAAATACCTTGTGCCGCTCGCGGATAAGATCTACCGTAAGCAGGCAGAGCGCCTCGGAAAGTCCTATCCGCTGTCGTTTGCGGACGCCGCGCTCGATTTCAGAAGCGGCAACCCGCGTCCGCAGGGAACGCCGGACGATATCCTTATGCAGGGCAAGAAGTTCTATGACGAGCTCTCCCCGGAGACCAGTGAATTCTTCCGCACGATGCTCGACGAGGAGCTGATGGACGTTCTGTCCACCGAGGGCAAGGAAGGCGGCGGCTACCAGACCGATCTCGCCGCGTATGAGCGTCCGTTCATCTTCGCGAACTTCAACGGCACGCAGGGCGACGTCGAGGTCATCACGCACGAGGCGGGTCACGCCTTTGCGTACTGGATGAACCGCAAGCGCGTTCCGAGCGAGTACATCGGACCGAGCGCAGAGGCGTGCGAGGTTCATTCGATGAGCATGGAGTTCTTCGGCTGGCGGAACGCGGACGGTTTCTTCGGTCCCGACGCGAGAAAGTTTAAGTACAGCCACCTTTCCGGCGCGCTGACCTTCATCCCGTACGGCACGATGGTCGACCACTTCCAGCACATCGTCTATGAAAAGCCGGACATGACGCCCGCGGAGCGTCATGCGGAGTGGAAGCGGCTGCTCGGCGTCTACATGCCGTGGATGAAGCTCGACGGCGAGATCCCGTTCTATTCCGAGGGCGAGGGCTGGCAGCGGCAGAGCCATATCTATGAGGTGCCGTTCTACTACATCGACTACTGCCTGGCGCAGACGGTCGCGCTCGAGATCTGGGCGATGATTCAGAAGGACGAGGCCAACGCGTGGAAGCACTATATGGCCTACACGGTGCAGGGCGGCAGCCGCACGTTCGTCGACCTCCTCAAGAACGCCGGACTTACCACGCCGTTCGACGAGGCGTGCCTCCGCGAAGTTTGCGAAACCGCGAACGCATGGCTTGAAAGCTTCGACATGACCGGGATAGAGTAAGACGGTTTTCATTATTATCCCAAAGCGAACAACAAAGCACAGTCGGTTTATGCTGACTGTGCTTCTGTTTTCATTCGAGTAGAATCTTTAATGCATTCCTGCTTCCTCTAATGCTTCTTTGAACCCAATACCGTCCATTGTGAAATTATATGTTTCTCCATATTTGGTTCCTTTGACAACACATTTGATTTCTTTCCCGTCCATCAGGGCATCTTTCAAAGTACTATACCCACTTCTGCTGTTTGTGAAATAAAGGTCATCTCCATAGCTAAGAACAACGAGATCTATGGAGTATTCCTTATCATCTACTTTGAACTTGAGAATTACATCATCATTTGTTGAAAAAGTAGCTTTATGCGAATCATACTCCAATAAGCGAATACTGCAATATGTGGATTCATAATAAAAATGTACGGTTAAACTTGATCCTGATGTGGCAGAATTGCTGAATTTTCCTTTAAATGTTCCTCTCAAGTATGCTGATCCGGTCTTATCTCCAAAATCGTCAACATAATTATCTACTTCCCAACTGGAAGGAATCGGCGTAGGTGTTGGTGTTGGCGTGGGTTCCGGTGATGGCGTCGGAATAGGTGTCGACGCTTCGGTCACGGTAGGTTCGACTGTTGCTGATGCGAGTTCATGATGTTCCGTATTTTTCGAACAACCCAACAGAACCAACGATAGAATAATAAATACCCCTATTACAATTCTTCTTTTCATAAAGCACCCCTAACTTTGAATTGCACCTGTATAGGTGCAATATGAGATTAACATACTTTTATAATCAAGTCAAGAGAATTGTTCCTATTTAAGTGCAAGAGAGGTCTGTATGAATATTGAAATTGAAAAGAGAATCGGAAACAACTTGCGCAAAATCCGCGAAAGCAAAAAAATGACGCAAAATGAAGCTTCTGCAAAACTCCAGTTGGAAGGATGCGACATTACAAGAAGCGCTCTTGCTAAAATAGAAGTAGGACAACGGCATGTATATCCCGACGAAATAATTTTGTTTAAGCAGATTTATAATGTCACATACGAACAGATCTTTCAATAACACGATCCTGAAAATACAGAATCTATTGCATACATACGCCGCAACGAACGCATTTACTGTTGAACAATTTTACACATGATTGAGCTCCCCTTGACAGGGGAGCTGTCAGCGATAGCTGACTGAGGGGTAGAATATGAGCAACTACCCTCCCGTCTGCCTTCGGCATCCACCCTCCCTGACAAGGGAGGGTCAAGATTGCGCCGGAAGACGCCCACATACTGCTTACACGGCGGGAAGGGAACCGTTCGGCAAGTGTGCAGTTTAGAGTTATGATTGTCTTCGGCAAGTGAGGAGTTTGAAAGCCGTCTTCGGGCGGCTTTTTCTGTTGCGCAGACAGAAAAAGCGTGGTATAATGCAAAAAATGACCCCTCCCTAAAAACAGGCGTGGGGCAATGCGTATTTGAGAAAGGAACGGATATGTATCTCATCGTGGGGCTCGGGAATCCCGGGCTGAGCTATAAAAAAACAAGGCACAACGCGGGCTTTCAGGCGCTGGACGTGCTGGCGGACGATCTCGGCGTGCGCATCAAAACCAAGGGTTTTTCCGCGCTGTACGGCGAGGGCAGGATCGGCAGCGAGCGTGTCATTTTGGCAAAGCCGCAGACCTACATGAATTTGAGCGGCGACGCAGTGCAGCAGCTGCTGCACTTCTATAAGCTCGAACCGGAACGGCTGATCGTGCTCTATGACGATATCGAGCTGCCTTTGGGCAGCTTACGCATCCGCGCGAACGGCTCGGCGGGCAGTCACAACGGCATGCGCTCGATCATCGCCTGCATCCATTCCGAAAACTTCGCCCGCATCCGCATCGGCATGGGCAAGGACGAAAGCTTACAGCTTCGCGACTACGTGCTGAAGCGCCCCTCCAAGGAGGAGCAGAAGACGCTCGACGAGGTCTACCGGCACGCGGCGGACGCGGCGAAGCTGATCGTTGCGGGCAACATCGGCGAGGCGCAGACGAAGTACAACAAGAAGCACGAAAAGAATCAGTCCGTTTCGATCGACGGACACGGCAAGGAAGAGTAATTGGTGCGTTTTTACACCATGTATAAGAGATGAAAGAGCTTTTGCGCGCGGTCACGAACGACCCCGGCTATCGACAACTGCATGCGGCACTCGAAAACGGCGACGGAACGGTCGCCGTATTCGGCTTATCCGACGCGCACCGACCGGCAGTGAACGCCGCGCTTGCGGACGCTCGCACGGTGCTTTGGGTCGCGCCGACGCCCGCAGAGGCGATGCGGATTTTCGAGCTACAGCGGGCATATCGCCCGGACACGGGGCTGTATCTGCCGCGCGAGCTGCCGCTTACCCATCTCGAAGCGGTCTCGTCCGAGCGTCGATCCGAACGGCTTGCGGTGCTCTCAAAGCTTGCGCTTTCCGTTTCTTCGCTGATCGTGACCTGCGCGGAAGCGCTGATGGAGCGGCTCGTCCCGCATGAGACATTTTTGTCGCAGATCGTGCGTGTCTCGGTCGGCGATACGGTCGATCCGCGCGATCTCATCGCGAAGCTTTCGGAGGCGGGCTATGAGCGCACGGCGGAGATCGAGGGACCCGGGCAGTTTGCGGCGCGCGGCGACATTCTCGACGTGTACCCGCCGCAGGCGGAGTATCCGTACCGCATCGAGTTTTTCGGCGACGACGTGGACCAGATGCGCGTGTTCGATCCGCTGACGCAGCGCAGCATCGAGCAGGCGCGTTCCGTCGTGCTGCCGCCGGCGTTCGAGACTCCGCAGACCGCGGACGCGATGGCGCGGGCGCTGCGGCTACTGAAAAACGCGCAGGGCTTTGACGCGCAGCGCGAATCGTGGGCGGAGCGCCGCCCGTGCGTCGGCGCGGACGTACTGGTGCCGCTTCTCTACCCCGTTACCGAAACGCTATTGGATTATCTCCCGGACGGCAGCTTGATTCTGATGAACGAGCCGAGCCGCATTGCGGACGAGGCACGCGCTGCCGAGCTGATCTTTTCGGAGACCGTCGCGGCGACACTCGAACGCGGCGAGGGGCATCCGTCGCAGGGCAAGCTGCTGATCGAATCGGACACGCTGATGCGGCGGCTCGACACGACCCGCAGCGCCGCGTATTACGCGCTGTTCCGTCCCTACACGAATTTCAAGCACCGCGGGCGCGTCGGATTTACGGTCGAGCCCGCGCCGGCGTATCTCAACGATTCGGCGCAGTTTCTAAGTGAGCTTTCGCGGCTTCTGAAAGCGCGGGAGGCGGTGCTGCTGTATGTCGGCGAAGCGCAGGAGCGCATGCGGGACGTGCTGCGTGACAGCGATCTGAACGTCGCCTATGCGGAAAAACTCAATCGCCCGCCGGTGCGCGGCGAGGCGCTGATCCTAAGTGAATCGCTTCCGCAGGGCTTTGCGTTCCCGGAATCGCACCTTTACGTGCTGACGGCGCAGGAGCTGTTCGGAAAACGCCCATCCGCGCACGCGAAAAAGCGCGGCGGCACGCTGAAGTTTACGGATCTTTCCGTCGGCGACTACGTCGTGCACGAGGCGCACGGCATCGGCAAATTCCTCGGTGTGGAACAGCTCACGGTCGACGGCAGCACGAAGGATTATCTGCTGTTCGCCTATCGCGGCGACGACCGGCTTTATATCCCGACCGATCAGCTGGACCGCATCCAGAAGTACGTCGGCGCGGACGCGGAGGTGCCCCCGCAGCTAAGTAAACTCGGCGGTGCGGAGTGGCAGCAGCGCGTCGAGAAAGCGCGGCAGGGCGCGAAGAAGCTTGCCGTGGACCTTGCGCGGCTGTACGCGGCGCGAAGCCAAAACGGCGGGTACGCGTTTTCGAAGGACACGCCGTGGCAGAAGCGGCTTGAGGACGCCTTCCCCTACGAGGAGACGCCGGATCAGGCGCAGGCGATTCAGGACGTCAAGCGCGACATGGAAGCGCCGCGGCCGATGGATCGGCTTTTGTGCGGCGACGTGGGCTACGGCAAGACCGAGGTTGCGATGCGCGCAGCGTTCAAGGCGGCGCAGGACAGCAAGCAGACGGCGTTTCTCGTGCCGACGACGATCCTTGCCCAGCAGCATTACCATACGCTGTTGCAGCGCTTCGCAGACTTTCCCGTGAAAGTCGCGTGCCTAAGCCGCTTCCAGTCGCCGAAGGAGTGCGCCGAGGTCAAAAAAGGGCTTGCGTCCGGCGAGATCGACGTGGTGATCGGTACGCACGCGCTTCTGGCAAAGTCGGTCAGGTTCAAAAACCTCGGGCTTCTCATCATCGACGAGGAGCACCGTTTCGGCGTAAACCACAAGGAGCAGATCAAGGCGCTCCGCAGCGAGATCGACGTGCTGACGCTGACCGCGACGCCGATCCCGCGGACGCTGAACCTGTCTATGACGGGCATCCGCGATATTTCAACGATCGAAACGCCGCCGGAAAACCGCTTCCCCGTGCAGACGTTTGTGACGGAATACAACGACGCGTTCGTTGCGACGGCGCTCCAAAGGGAGCTATCCCGCGGCGGGCAGGCGTTCGTCGTGTCGAACCGCGTGCTCACGATGGGCTCGACGCTGACGCATTTTCAGGCGCTTCTGCCCGAGGCGCGCATCGCGATGGCGCACGGACAGATGCCGGAAGCGCTGCTCGAAAACACGATGATGGCGTTTCTCAACAAGGAGATCGACGTGCTTTTGTGCTCCACGATCATCGAAAGCGGCGTGGACATTCCGAACGCGAACACGCTCGTCGTGCTCGACGCGGACAAGCTGGGCCTTGCACAGCTCTATCAGCTGCGCGGCAGGGTCGGCCGCAGCACGCGTATGGCGTACGCGTACTTTACCGTGCCGCAGGCGCGCGCGGTCTCCGAAACGGCGCAAAAGCGGCTTTTAGCGATCCGCGAGTTCACGCAGTTCGGCGCGGGCTTCCGGCTTGCGATGCGCGATCTTGAGATCCGCGGCGCAGGAAGCTTACTCGGCGCAGAGCAGCACGGACATATCGCGGACGTCGGCTATGAATTCTACTGCAAGCTGATGCGCTCCGCAGTTGCCGAAGCGAAGGGCGAAACGACAGTACCCGAGATCGAAACGACGGTCGACGTGCCGATCGACGCGTATGTGCCGAAGTCGTTTTTACCCTCGGAGCTGCACCGGCTCGCCATGTACAAGCGGATCGCGCAGATAATGGACAGCGATTCCTATACGGACCTATTGGACGAGTTCAACGACCGCTACGGTGATCTGCCGGAACCGGTCATGACGCTGATGCAGCTTGCTCTGATCCGCGCCTACGCGCGGCGCGCGGGCTTTTCCGCCGTCACCGTGCGCGACGGCAAGGCGACGCTCGTCTATGACGCGAGCGCGCATCCGGACGGGATGCGGCTGCTTGCGATCCTGTCCTCCGAACCGAATCTCCGGCTCCTTGCAAACGAGCCCGCGGCGGTCGTCTGGACCGACAAAAAGCTTGTTATTCGCGATTTTGTCAAAAAACTTCCACAATTAATTTACAGGTTGATGCATTGCACCGACGACGAACCGGGAGTATAATAGACGAAACGAACAGAAAGGAACCCTTATTCTTTTATGAAAATACAAAAACGAATCCTTGCGTTCCTGACGGCGGCGCTGCTTCTTTTGCCGCTCACGGGATGCCTTGTTCCGAAAGAAACGGACAAGACCGCCGATTCCTCGGCGTTTGACGGCGACGCGATCGCGATCGAGCTCGGCGATATCAAGATCACCGCGCAGGAATTCAGCGATACGTTCGATCAGTACGTCAGTTACTTCTCCTACGGATACGGCACGGACAAAGATACGCTTGAGCAGTTTATGGGCATGACCGAGGAATATCTGGTCGAATACTATATGCCCGATTGGAAGGCGAACACTCTCGGTCTTAAGCTCTCCGCAGAGCAGGAAGCGGAATGTGCCGCGAATGCGCAGGCAACCGTCGACGAAGAACGCGACATGCTGCTGTGCTACTACGGCGATCCCGAAGGGACCGTTGCGGACGTTTCGGAGCTTAGCGACGAGCAGCGTGAAAGCGCGATCGAAGCGATCAATGAGGAGCTTCCCATGTACTTCGGCGAGGGATACACCTTTGACGACTACCTTTCCACGCGGTACGAAAGCGCCCTGAAGGATGCGCGGATCAGCGAATTGTCCGCGCTTTTGGAGGAGCACTTTGCTGCGGAGAATCCCGTGGACAAGGCGGCGATCGACGAATGGTATGAAAAGACGCTTGCCGAGCAGAAGGAGACCTTTACCGAGGATCCGTCGACGTATCTCGAATACCGGAACGGCGTTGCCCTCGTCGACGATCCGATCTGCCTGTATGCGCCGAAGGAAGCCGCGCAAATTGAGGTCATCTATATCCCCGCAGACGACAGCGATGCCGAAACGCTCGATGAAACCAGATCCGCAATGGAGAAACTGGAAGCCGAATACGGCGCGCTCGCGCTTCGCGGGGAGAATGAAGCCCGTCAGGCGGAGATCGTGACCGAATACGCAAAGTTGAAGGAAACGTACGATACGCTTGAAAAGCAGCGCAGCGTCGACGCAAAGAAGACCGCGGACAAGGCGTATGCGGATCTTTCGGGCGGCATGTCGTTTGCGGACGCCATGGAGCAGTATAACGTGCATTACGACGAGGATGGCGGACGCTTCGAGCAGGTCGTTTACCTGGACGGCAGCGAACCGGAATACCCGGCGTACGCAGAGATCGCGAGCAAGCTCACGGTCGGTGCGTATTCCGAACCGACCCTCGTTGACGGCGATTACTGTATCGTGCGTCTTTCAGAGATCCTTCCCGAAGGCGTGATCGACCGCGCGTCGATCGAAGACGATCTTGTCGAGACCGCCGAACAGGCCATCCGCAAGGACGCATGGCAGACGCAGCAGGACGCCTGGAACGAAGAAGCCAAGACGGCCGCCGTTTATCATCGCGAAGCGTATGAAACGCTGATCGATCTGTACCTGAGCTGAACAAACACTTTAAGGAGGAAGAACTTATGATGTATTGTCCCAAATGCGGCGTATCCCTGCCCGACGACGCGACCGTGTGCGACGCGTGCGGCGCGCACATCGACCCGATGCCCGATCCCGATTTCGATCCGCCGAAAAAGGAAAAGAAGACCCAGAAATCGCCGGACGTCAAAAGCGCCTTCCGTAACTGGGCGGAGGATCAGGGCATGTTCTGCCTGGTCGCAAAGGCCGTCGCGGTCACGGTGATGCTGTTCTACCTGCTCACCTCGGTCGTGTACACGGTCACGCTGATCGTCGAAAAATACTCCGGCGGCGTGATCTTCTCGGAATTCTTCTTAAAGCTTCTCACCGGCCTCGTTTACGGCGTCATCATCTGGCTCCTTTCGGACGCGGTGCTGTACCTTCAGAAGCTTTATGAGATGAAGAAGAAAGAAACAAAGAACTGATCGAAAACCGAAAGGAGTATTTTCATGGAAACCTATCAGTATCCCGTCGAGGAACAGCAAAAGCCCTCGATCACGCTGCAGATCAGCGCGCTTGTGGCCGGCATTGTCAGCTTCGTGTTTTCCTTTATCGGCTATTTCGCGTCGATTTTCGGCAATATCATGCGTGTAGCCGGTTACGGCGGCAACACGGTGTCGCCCGTAAGCACCGTGGTCGTGATCGCGATCATCGTGATCACCATGATCCTCGCTGTCGCTGCCATCATTCTCGGCACGGTCGGGTTGATCCGCAGCATTCGCCGTCCGCGCACGGTCAAGGGCATCGTCCTGTCCGGCGTCGGACTGGGGCTCGGCATCGGCGGACTGATCTTTTCGTTCGTCTGTCTTTTCATCACGGGCATCTTCTCGCTGATCATCATGCAGATGTAACGGAAACGCCGATCATCAACAAACCTTGCCTCCCTCTTTTCGGGGGAGGTTTTGTTATCCCTAAACAGAATCCGGTCCGGTCACCGTTTTTCCCTTCCAAGCATAGTATACAGCGGACGGTCTTGCCGTCCGGAAAGGAGTATCCTATGGCTATCATTACCAATCAGGCAAACCTGACATATACCTACGGCACGACGACGGCTTCCGTGGCTTCCAACGTGGCGACCGCCGAAATGAGCGCGGCGCTGTCCGCCTCGAAGCGCGTGCTGGACGAATCGTATCGGCTTGGTTCCGATCTGACCTATATCCTGTCGTTTGAAAACGTCGGCAGCAGCGCGATCACAAACCTTTCGGTCCTCGACGATCTCGGCGCATACACCCCCGAAGGCGCGACCGCGCCCGTGCAGCCGCTGACCTATACGGGTCCCGCCGCGCTGTACATTGACGGCGTATTCTCTGCGGAGCTCACACCTGCCGTGCAGGACGGCGGCGTGCTGTTCACGATCCCGGAGATCCCCGCGGGCTCGAACGCGATGCTGGTCTATCAGACGACCGTCAACGGCTTTGCGCCGCTCACGCCCGGCAGCGAGATCGAGAACACAGCTTCGGTCGGCACGACCGACCCGCAAACCGTGTCGGCGACCGTGCCCGCCGCGTCCTATGCGGACGTGTCGATCACCAAGGAAATGGCGCCCGATCCCGTTTCGACCGGCGATACGATGACCGTCACCTTCACGATCGAAAACCGCGGCAACGCGGATGCGACCGATCTTCAGCTCACCGACGACTTCCCGCTTGCGCTGACCGACGTTTCCGTGACCGTCAACGGAGCGCCGATGACGGACTTCACGTTCGAAAACAGCACGCTTACCGTGCCCTCCGGCACGCAGACCACCCTGTCCGTCCCCGCCGCGGCCTTTACGCAGGATGAGACCGGCGCGGTGACCGTCGTCCCCGGCAAGTTGACCGTCGTGCTGACCGGCATGGTCTGAATTGTCCTGTACCTTCACCTTCCCCCGTGCGGGGAAGGTTTTTCATTTTCCTGTTGCGTTCGGCAAAAAAAGGCGGTATGATATATAAGTATGAGTATGCATTCAACCATTGCCGATTCCATAAAGATCGACCGTCCGGCGGACCCGCTGTCGCTGCCGGCGCTGACGCTGGCGTACCTCGGCGACACGGTCTACGACCTGTACGTGCGCACAGCGCTTGCGGAGAACCTGCGGCTTCCGATGCGCGCGCTGCACCTCGAGGCGGCAAAGCACGTATGTGCCGCGGGTCAGGCGGCTGCGTACCGCCGCATCGCGGATCAGCTTTCCGAATCCGAACAGGCGGCTTTTAGGCGCGGACGCAACGCGCATTCCGCAACCGTGCCGAAGCACGCGGACGTGCGCGACTATCGCGTGGCGACCGGGCTTGAAGCGCTGCTCGGACATTTGTACCTTCTGGGCGAAGACGAACGCATCGGTGAGCTGATGCACCTTGCCCTTCAAATTGAACCCGAAAAGGAGCCCGAATCATGAGCGATCAGAGAAAAGACTACGGAAAGCGTCCCGCCTCCCGGGATACCGGCGCGCGCACGCAGTACGACAAGCCCTACGGCAAAAAGCCGTATCAAGGCGACAAAAAGAGCTACGGGAACGGCGAACGCGACTATCGGAGGTCCAACACAAGCAAGTCCTACGAAGGTGAACCGCGCAAAAAAGGATCCTATTCCGAAAACAACGGCTATTCCAAAAAACCGTACGACCGGGGCGAGAAGCCGTATGACCGCAGGCGCGGCCGTGACGAGCAGCCGAAGCGCTCCAATGAACCCGCGCCGGTCGAGAACGAGCGCGACGAGCAGCCGTATCTGCTGATCGGCCGAAACGCCGTGCGCGAAGCGATCAAAAGCGGACGCAGCATCGACCGCGTGCTCGTTTCAACCGAGCACGACGGCTCCCTCGGCGAGATCGTCACCCTTGCACGCGAGCGGAAGCTCGTCGTGCGCGAGGTCGACCGCAAGAAGCTGGACGAGCTTTGCATGCCGTTCGGTCACGGCGGCAAGACCGCAAACCACCAGGGCGTCGTCGCGTACGCGGCAGGCGTGACCTATTGCGAGATCGCCGACATTCTCGACGCGGCAAAGGAAAAGGACGAAGCGCCGTTCGTCATCGTGCTGGACGGCGTGGAGGATCCGCACAACCTCGGGTCCATCATCCGCAGCGCGGACTGCGCGGGCGCACACGGCGTGATCATCGGAAAGCGCAGAAGCGCCTCCGTAACCGCCGCCGCCGTCAAAGCGAGCGCGGGCGCGACGGAATACGTAAAGATCGCGCGGGTCGTAAACATCTCCGCGGCGCTCTCGGAGCTGAAAGCCGCGGGGCTCTGGATCGCGGGCGCGGACATGGACGGCGAAAGCATGCGCTCCGCCGCCATGAAGGGACCGCTTGCGATCGTCATCGGAAACGAAGGCGAAGGGCTTTCTAAACTCGTGCGCGACAACTGCGATTTTCTCGTATCCATCCCGATGCATGGACACATTGATTCTCTGAACGCGGGCGTCGCCGCGGCGATTTTGATGTTCGAGAAGAAACGGCAGGACGCGGAATGAACACGCCCACCGATGAAGAACTGCTTGCCCGCATCCGCGAAGGCGACGGCGAAGCGGAACTCATGCTGTACGAGCGCTACAAGCAGCTCGTCCGTTCGCGCGCGCACTCGTATTTTCTGATCGGCGCGGACCACGAGGACCTCGTGCAGGAGGGCATGCTCGGGCTTTACAAGGCGGTCTGCGAGTACGATGAGAGCAAGGCGGCGGCGTTCAAGAGCTTTGCGGAGCTCTGCGTCACGCGTCAGATCCTGTCCGCGATCAAGAACGCCACGCGCAAAAAGCATACGCCGCTGAACCATTACGTTTCGCTGAACAGTTCCCCGGTAACGGAGAACGGCGAACTGACGCTTCTCGATTCGATCCGGTCGCTGCGCGTCGCCGATCCCGAGGAGGTCGTGATCGGGCGCGAGAATTTCGAGCAGCTGATGCAGTACCTCGAAAAAACGCTGTCGCCGATGGAGCGGTGCGTGCTCGGGCTGTATCTGGACGGACTCAGCTATCCGCAGATCGCGGCGCGCATCGAAAAGCCGCTGAAATCGGTCGACAACGCGATGCAGCGTGTGAAACATAAGTTAGAGGCATTCCGCAAATGAAAAAAACCGCGCCGCGTTTGCGGCGCTGTTTTTATGCGGAATTCATTCAGATCGCCCAGAGCGCGAGCGCGATCAGCGCGCCGGCGACGGTCATGAGTATGACGCTGACCACCCATTTCCCGCCGCGGTTGAAGCCGTAGAAGTCCTCCCAGCGCTTTTCTTCCGGCGCATAGATGACCTTATACATGTACAGCGCGCCGTAAACCGGCACCGGCAGCGAACCGATCGCGATCGTCCACGCGGGCATGGCGGTCTTTTCAAAGATGAGGAAGGACACGAGCGCAAGCACCGGACAGAGAAGATGCAGAAAGAACGGCGTTTTCGTGAGAAGCCCCTTCCAGTCGTGCGAAGTCGGTCCGAGGAACAGAAACACCGTGAGCATCGTGACCGTGACCGCCGCCGTGCCGACGTATTTCAGAAGCAGCGCCCAAAGCGGCAGCGTGCCGCAGAGCTCGCAGATCACGACGACCAGCGACGCGATCGCGCAGAACACGTTGGACAGCGTGGTGAAATAGCGGAACAGCCGTGTCCACGGATCGGTTTTTTTGACGCCCCAGACGATGCAGCCCGCGACAAGCACAAAATTCAGAACGTTCATGATCAGTGACGGAATCATACGCTTTCTCCCCCGGTTTCGATCGTCCTTATTGTACCATCTCTGCGCGTTCCGCGCAAGAAAAAAGGTCCCCCGAAAACGGAGGACCTTGCGGTTTTAACAGATTACTTTTTCCCTTCAACGGCAAGCTTCACGACCTCGTAGCCGCCGTTGTAGACGCCGAAGTTCTTGAGCTCCACAATGCGCTTGTTGAGCTGCTTCAGGATCGCCTTGTCATTGATCAGCGTATCGATCATGTCGCAGAGCGCCGCGGGCGTTTCGCACTCAAAGGTTGAGTCGCCCATCTCGCGCGCGTAGATCGCGCCGTAGACCTCGTGCCCGCCGATGTGCCGCATCATGAGCTTCGGCACCGGATAGAACGCAAGCTCCGAGGGCTTTGTGATCAGCACGTCGCACTTTCTCATCAGGAGGTTTGTCGAATAGACCGCCTCGAAGATGTTGCTGTGGCAGAACACGGTGATGCCGCCTCTCGAAGGACCGTCGAGCGTCTCCGCCCAGTCGCAGAGGCCCTGATAGTCGTTGAAATGCATCTTACATTCCTTTTCAAGCTCCGGCATCTGCTTTTTGAACGTATCCCACATGGTGAGATGGTCGCCGAAGTTGATCCAGAGCTCCGCCTTCTTTTCCTGAATGTACGGCATCAAGTGCCTGAGCATCGCCATGTACAGGTCGCCGCCCGCGCCCGCGCCGCCGACCGTCATCAGGAAGCGGATCGGCGCGCCCGTTTCGAGACGCTCCACGCGCTTCGCGCAGTCGTGCTCGACGTTTTCGACGAGCTCGTGGTCGATGTAGTGTCCGACAAGCTTCAGATCCTCGTCCGGCATGGGCTTCAACGGCGTTTTCGCGAAGCCGTTCAGCTTCTTATAGCCGAGGTAGGCGAACGGCGTCTGCACCGCGTGGATCGAGCCCTCCGCAAGATGCAGACCCATCGGCCAGTTGTCCGGGATCGCGTTGACGACGTGGGTAAGCCCCGCGTGGATCGCGCCCTGAGAGGGCCACACGTGCGTGCCGATGTACGGGATATCCTTCGGAAGATCGGCATACAGCGGCGTCAAAAGCTCGGAGTTTTTCTGATCCGCGGCGTTATAGGTGATCTTTTTGAACCCTTCGCAGTTCATCGGATCCCACACGAGCTTGTTGAACAGCTTGAACTTCTGCGAAAGCTTGCTGCCCAGCGAATAGAGATCGTTCTGGGAACGGATCATCTTGGAACCGGTCGCGTCGAACGACGCAAGGTCCATCCAGATCGGCGTGCGCCCGAGCGCCTGCGCGCAGGACGCGATCGCCATCGCGATGCGGTAGTGACCGAAGCCCATGCGGATGTTGCCGACGACGACGGCGTTTTCCGGAAGCTCCAGCGGCTTATCCGCGAGCACGAGGTTTTGGATCCTGATCTCCTTGATCTCGTTGATGGGCGTTAAGCCCAGATGGTATTC
Source organism: Clostridia bacterium (assembly GCA_017554455.1). Taxonomy (GTDB): domain Bacteria; phylum Bacillota; class Clostridia; order Christensenellales; family CAG-138; genus UBA3792. The sequence goes on from JAFZIH010000112.1 coordinate 42,118, forward strand.
CTTCTTGGTGTCGTCCCCGAACTTTTTCAGAAACTTCACCTTGCTCTTTTCCGCCTTTTTGACGGTTTTTGCATCGATCGGATTGCCGAAAATGACGCTTGATCTGTCCATGCTGTTTCCTCGTTATTCGGGCAGGTTTTCTTTTGCGTGCGCTTCTTCGATCGTCTGCATGACCTTCTTCTCCTTATACAGGACGAGGATCACCGCGCCGAGCAGGCAGAAAGCGATCGCGACGATCGCAATGATGCGGAGGCCGAATTCGGAAGCGGTCAGGTCGTTGCTCTTGAGGTCCTGCGTCGTGCCGAGGATCGCCAGAGAGGTAAACACGAGCATTGCGAGCGCCTGACCCCACTTCATAGCGAAGGTACGGGCCGCAAAGAACATGCCTTCGCGGTTTTCGCCGGTCTCGATGCCGTCCGCTTCCGCAACGTCAGCAACGATTGCCTGCGGAATGATGCCCAAAAGCGCCATCGGGAACGCTGCGATCACGCAGATGAGGATGCCGGGAAGCATACCGGTCAAAAACGGCAGTACGCCGATCAGTGCAGTGATGGTATATGCAATCGCCAGACCGAGGAAGCCGCAGATTACGAGCTTCTTCTTGCCGAACTTGCGCACAAGCGCGGAAACGAACGGATAGAAGCACGCGGAAAGAACGGTCATGCCGCCCATGAAGAGCATCGTGTTGCTCTCATCGAGCTTCATGGAAACCTTTACGAAGAACGGAAGACCCGTCTGGAACAGCGTGAGGCCGACCCAGTACATGATGTCGGACAGCGCGAATACGCGGAAGCTCTTATTCTTGAAGGTCGCCGCAAGGGATTTGAACATATTCGCTTCAGACGGCTTGGTGTCGACGAAATCCTTTTCATTCAGTTTGAAGGTCGGAATCAGCATGCAGACGCATGCGATGACCGCCAGGACGATGAAGCAGATGCGGTAGCTCCAGTTGAAGCCCACCGCGCCTTTCAGCATGCCCGCAAACACGAACGGCGTATACGCAAGCATCGTGCCCGCAAAGAACGTCAGGGAGATCGCCGTGGAAATGAACATACGGTCTTCCTGCGTTTTGCCGAACTCGGAGATCAGCGCGTTATACGGCGTGCAGTACATCGTCATGAACAGGTAGAACAGCACGACGAAGACGGAGATCCATGCAATGTTGATGCCGCTCTTGGAAAGATCCGGAACCGGTGCGCAGAACAGCAGAACCGTTACGACAGCCAGCGGG
>JAFZIH010000113.1 GCA_017554455.1 Clostridia bacterium
TGCAAACTGGGTTACCGAAAACCTGATCGACAAGGTCTCCTTTGAACAGTCGCAGGACAACTTCCTCGCAAACGGCAAAGGCCTCGAAACCTACGGCGCGTTCTATTGGTGGGAGAGCGAAACGGTCGTTTCCAATCCGGAAAACTACATCGTCGTGAACCCGCTCATCGGACCGCACGGCGATCAGACGCTCTGCATCTCGAATAACCCCGAAGTCGGCGCGGGCGAAGTCGTCGTCTTTGCGGACTGCCCGAACGTGGAAGTGCTGCTTGCCTACTTTGATCGCTATTATGATCCGGTCGTCTCCGCACAGATCAACTACGGTCCGATCGGCATCGTCTATGAAGAAGAACGCGACGCAAACGGAATGCTCGTGCAGAAGGCGCTTCCGGAAGGCATGACCGCGGACGAGCTGCGTCTGCAGAACGCACCGCTGGGCATCATCTATCTGGGCGAATATGCCTGGAACAACGTGGTCAACATGGAGCCGCGCGCAAAGCTGCGCCTCGAACGTCTCACCGCGTTTGCAACGCCGTTCATGCCGGAAGGCGTCAAGCCCTGCCCGAACCTCCAGTTCACGTTGGATGAGCTGAACACACTTTCCAACTACGAGACGAACCTGAACGACTACATCCGCACGAACCTGATCCGCTGGCTGATGAACGGCGGCGTCAGCGACGATGCGTGGGCGGCATTCCAGAAGGACCTTGCGGGCAAGTGCAACATTGCGGCGATCCAGAAGGTCTACCAGGATGCATATGACCGTTATCTGAACCAGTAATGAGAAAGGGAAATACCATGAAAAAGTTCTTGGCAATCGTTTTGTCCGTTCTGATGATCGCATCCTTTGCGGCATGCGGCGGCAACACGGACAAGCCGTCTCAAGATGGCGGCAGCAAGCCCGAAATCAAGGGCGTACACGATCTGACCGTGGAAGCGGGACAGAGCGTTGACGCGCTCGAAGGCGTCACGGCAACCGACGCGGAGGACGGCGATCTGACCTCGATGATCACGATCGAATCCTCTCCGACGCTGTCCTTCAAAGGCGGCAAAGCGACGCCCGAAACAGCAGGCACCTATGAGCTTGTTTATTCCGTTACCGACAGCAGCGGCGAAACCGCAGAAGCATATGCGACGCTGATCGCGACCAAGCAGACCGGCGAAGCGGTGCTCTTCAGGGAGTTCGACTTCACGACGCTCGAAGCGACCTACGCGCACGGCTGGGAAGCCGTTGTTGACGGAGGCGAAGCTACCGGCGCGTTGAAAGACGGCGCTTTCGTGATCGACGTCACCAACCCCGGCGAGGGCGACGGAGCAGTCCGCTTCGTCAAGTCCCTGGCTGTGAAGGCAGGTTCGGATTATAAGATCAAGGTTTGGGCAAAGTCCACGGTTCCCACCTTTGCACACTTTATTCCCAAGGATGCGTCCACCGAGGAGTGGAAGACCTTCGGTGGCGAGGTATGGAACGCCCGTCTGGACGAAACCATCACCTGCATCGAATCCAACTTCACCGCATATGAAGACGGCACCGCGGAACTCCGGCTCCATCTCGGCAAGATCACGCCGAACCCCGACAATCCCGCGGACACCACGCCGGAAAACTTCACGGTCACGATCGACAAGGTCGAGATCTATGAGATCACCGGCACCGAACAGCTTGAACCGCTTTATACGGCGGACTTTGCCGACAGCGGCGCGTCCGTTGAAGCGGGCGACGGCGCGGAAGCAACTGTTTCCTTCGCGGACGGCGCGGCGATCTTCGAGATCGTGTCCTATCCCACCGAAGGCGGCGTCTGGAGCATCAAGGCAAACCTTGCGCTTCCTGGCATTACGATCGAGCAGGGCACGAAGTACAATTACAGCTTCACGATCGCAGGTGAGCACGCACAGGGCGGCGAAGCGCTGGTAGAGAGCGAAACGCTGTTCCATGAAGCGCGCGCAAACTTCAACGGTCTCTCCGTTGCGGAAGGCGAGGAAACGACCGTAAGCGCAACCTTCGTTGCGGAAGCAAACGTCAGCGATCCGGTCATCCGCATGCAGATCGGCAATCCCTCTGAAGGCGTCACCTCCAACAAGCTGACGATCAAAAACTTCGTGTTCAACAAGGTCGGCGGCGACAAGGAAACCACCAAGACGATCGAAGACTTTGCACCGCTCGGCATGCGCGCGGAAAACGTTGACAAAGAGAAGTATCCTTGGGAGACCTTCAACGGCACCGATGAGGATAACGAGCACGGCGTCGGCACGATCTGGATCGCGGACGGCAGTCTCTTCTATCGCATCGACGACGGCGGAACGGTCGATTGGCACAACAAGCTGATCTGCCCGATCACGCTGCCCGCAGACAGCTATTTCGTGGTCGAGATCACCGCGAAGGCAACCAAGAACGTTTCGTGCGGCTTCTTCCTGAATCCGCAGGGCGGCTGGGATCCGCGCGTTTCCGAGGGCATCGATTTCACGACCGAAGAGCAGACGTTCACGTTCGAGACCAACGACACGTTCATCATGGATATGCCCTGCGAGCTTCTGTTCCAGTTCGGTTCCGAAGCGACCGCGGCGCTCGGTGACGTGACGATCGAGTTCACGAGCATCAAGATCTATCAGAGAACCGTTCTGTAAGAAGAAATGAACCCGAAGGGGGATGGCGAAGACTGTCCCCCTTCCTGAACTTGTGAGGGAGATTTCATGAAAAAAACATCAAACATCATTCTGCTGCCGGTCCTGCTTGCTGTGCTTCTGCTGCTTGCCGCATGCGCGCCGAAAGAGGCGTCAAATGCCGCAGTCGCGGAGGACGGAGAAGCGTTTGTATTCCCCGAGGGCGAAACGGACTTTGCTGCGCTTCGCACGCCGGGTTCGCAGGAAGCCGCCTACACCTATCAAAGTTTCTTTCTTCCCGCACAGGATAACGGCGTACAGCCGTATGTAGGCGATACCATGCCCTACTATGAGGACGGGACTTACTACATCTACTACCTCAAGGAGAGCGGCGATTCCTACAACCATTCGATCTATCTGACGACGACGCAGGACTTTGTCACCTACACCGAAACGGACGCGGTCGTACTCGAAGCGTCGCGCAGCGGCGGTCAGGACGGCTGGATCGGTACCGGCTCACTGGTCAAGGTCAAGGACGCCTATTATTTCTTCTACACCGGTCACGCGGGATCGGATTCCTACGAATACAAGGAAAAGATCCTCGTGGCAAAGGGCAGCACGCCCAGTAGCTTTGAAAAGGTCGCGGACTGGGAGATCGTTCCGCCGTCCGAGCTCGGGCAGAAGAACGACTTCCGCGATCCGCAGGGCTATTATGACGAAGCAACGGACACGATCACGCTGACGGTCACCGCGTCGCAGAGCAACAAGGCGCGTATCCTGAAATACTCGCTTTCGAGCGATCTGAAGACGGTCACCTATGACGGCATCATCTTCACCGATGAGGTCGGCGGGTACTGGAACCTCGAATGTTCCGACACGTTCCGGATCGGCAATACCTATTATCTGACCTATTCCGCGCAGGACGACACGCTCTGGTACGCGATGTCCGATTCGCCTTACGGTCCGTATTCCGATCCGATCCGTCTCGACGGCGAACTGTTCTATGCGGCAAAGCACACCGAGAACGGATCTGATCTCTACATGGTCGGCTGGGCAAGACGGTCCGAATCGGTTTCCTCCACGCAGGAGGTCTCCGGCTGGGCGGGCAACCTTGCGGTACAAAAGATCGTGCAGAACGCGGACGGCACGCTGACGCTCGCGCCGGTCGACGCGCTGGTCAATCAGTTCACGCAAAGACGGCAGCTGTTGATCGACGGCATGACGGCGGAGCTTGCGTCCGGTTCGGCATACAGCTATCTCGATCTGTGCACCGCCTACGAAAGCTTCCTTCTGACCGGCACGATCCGCTTCGAGAAGAACGGCACGTTCGGACTTGCGTTCGACTACAACGGCAGAACGGACAAGTATAAGACGATCACGCTGGATCCTTCCGGTGACAAGCTGTCTTTGCAGTTCAATGAGGGCAGCACGCTGATCACCGAAACGCCCGCCGCGATCGAACCGGGCAAGGACTACACGTTCACCTACGTGCAGGAAGGCTCGGTCGGCATCTTCACGCTCGACGGCATCGCTTCGCTGACGGTTCGCCTGTACGGCGTTTCCGGCAAGCCCGTCCGTCTGTTCACGGAGAACAACACCGTGACGATTTCCGATCTGAAGCAATATACGCGATAACGAAAGGAGACCTTCCGATGCGGAAGCTGCTCGACATCAACAATCCGATCATGCGCGGTCTGGTCGCGATCTTTGATCTCATCGTACTCAGCGTACTGTGGGTGATCTTCTCCCTGCCGGTGGTCACGATGGGCGCTGCGTCCGCCGCGCTGTATCACGCAGTCTATCACCACGTCCGAAAGGGAGAGGACTATCTCTTCAACAGCTTCTGGTCGGCGTTCAGGGAGAATTTCAAGCGGCAGACGCTTTGCTGGCTGGTGCCGCTTGCGCTGCTCGCATTGCTGACCGTCGACGCGATCATCCTGCGCAGCATGTATCTCGGCGGAAAACCGCTCGGCTGGCTCTATTATGCGGTGCTGGCGATCATCGCCTTTGTGTCGGTGTGGACGGTGTACCTTGCGGCGTACGGCGCACGGTTCAACGGAACGGTCAAAGAAGTATTGAAATACAGCTTCATCCTGTTCCGCGCGCATCCGCTGCTGATGCTCAGCGTGATGGTACTCGTGCTCGGCGGGATCGCGCTTGCGCTGACGCTGCCCGCGTTTGTGATCCTAATCCCGGCGGGCGTGTATCTCGGCGCGACGTTTCCGATCGAAGCAGCGTTCAGAAAGCATATGCGACCGGAAGATCTGGAACGTATGCAAGGGGAGAATGAGAAATGAAACAGAAACTGCTGTTTGCAAGAGCATATGAGAAAGAAGCGGCAAAGCTGATCCCAGATGAAGCGCGTCCGCTGTTCCATCTGACACCCTATACGGGCTGGATGAACGATCCGAACGGATTCTCCTTCTATCAGGGCAAATTCCATTTATTCTATCAGTACAATCCGTACGACACGGTGTGGGATTCCATGCATTGGGGACATGCGGTAAGCGCTGACCTTCTGAAATGGGAGTATCTGCCCGCGGCTCTCGCGCCGGACAAACCGTATGACGACTTCGGCTGCTTCTCCGGCAGTGCGATCGAGCTCGACGACGGAAAACAGCTCCTACTCTATACCGGTGTGCGCAAAGAGGGCGGGGAAGGCGAGAACCTGGACGTCCAGACGCAGTGCGTTGCCATCGGTGACGGACTGAATTACCGGAAGATCGCGCAGAATCCGATTCTCGATGAAACGGACCTGCCGGAAGGGTGTGAACGTGCAAACTTCCGCGATCCAAAGATCTGGAGAGAAGCGGACGGAAGCTTTCGCTGCATCGTCGGTACCTGTGAAAAGAACGGGCTCGGAAAACTGCTTCTGTATCGCAGCGCCGACGGAATCAAATGGGAATTTGAAAGCATCCTGATCGAAAACGACGGACGGCTCGGGCTGATGTGGGAATGCCCGGATCTGTTCGAACTGGACGGCAAGTCCGTGCTGCTTGTCAGCCCACAGGATATGCTTCCCAAGTGCTTCGAGTATCACAACGGAAACGGCAATGTCTGCCTGATCGGCACGTTTGACAAAGAGAACGGGCATTTCATTCCGGAAAGCGATCACGCGGTTGATTACGGCATCGACTTTTACGCGCCGACGACGCTGCTCGCGCCGGACGGACGCCGCATCATGATCGGCTGGATGCAGAACTGGGATACGACCAAGCTGACCGGGCGAAAGGATCGCAGATGGTTCGGGCAAATGACGCTTCCGCGGGAGCTTTCGATCCGAAACAGAAGGCTTTATCAGCAGCCGATCCGTGAGCTCGAGCAATACCGCAGCGGCTGCGTTCGCTTTGAAAACAGAAAGATCGAAGGCGAAACGCGCCTTGACGGCGTGACGGGCAGGACGGTCGATCTCGAGCTGACGATCCGTCCGGATCATTCGACGGTGATGTATCACAGCTTTGCGATCCGTTTCATGCAGAACGAACAGTTCCACACCGAGCTCAGTTACCGACCGTATGAATCGCTGCTGCGGATCGACCGCAAGTTTTCCGGATCGCGCCGTGCGTATATCCATCAGCGGCGCTGCTACGTTCCGCCGCGCAACGGTGAGATCAAGCTTCGGCTGATCCTCGATCGGTTCAGCGCCGAAGTGTTCATCAACGACGGCGAGCAGGTCATGACGGCAACGGTTTTGACCGAACTCTCCGCAAGCGACATCTCCTTTCATGTGGACGGACGCGTCTTCATGGACGTCACAAAATACGATCTGTTTCAGGAATAAGTTATGAAATCGTTTGATGTGGTCGCCCTCGGCGAACTTCTCATTGACTTTACCGAACACGGACTGAGCGAGCAGGGTAACCCGCTTTGGGAGGCAAATCCCGGCGGCGCGCCGTGTAACGTGCTCGCGATGCTAAGTAAACTCGGCAGAAAGACTGCCTTCATCGGCAAAGTCGGAAACGACGTTTATGGGCGTCAGCTTCGCACCGTCGTATCCGAAGCGGGCATCGATACGTCCACACTCTTAGACGATCCTTCGGTGCATACGACGCTTGCGGTCGTACATACGTTCGAAAACGGCGATCGCGACTTCTCGTTCTACCGCAATCCCGGCGCGGATATGATGCTTTCCGCGAACGATCTGCCCATGTCCATGCTGCAGAATTGCAGGATCTTCCATTTCGGCACACTGTCCATGACGCATGAGGGCGTGCGCGAAGCGACCGTACAGGCGGTGCAGTACGCAAAAGCATGCGGGGCGATCATTTCGTTCGACCCGAACCTGCGCCCTCCGCTGTGGTGCTCTCTTGCCGACGCAAGAACGCAGATCGGTTGGGGACTTAAACACAGCGACATTGTGAAGATCGCCGATAACGAACTGGAGTTCTTGACCGGCGAA
>JAFZIH010000114.1 GCA_017554455.1 Clostridia bacterium
CGAACTGCTGCTGACAAAAGAGAATTTCGAGAAAGGGGAGCATATGGAACCGAGAGAATTTCTGGACATTCTGCACGTCGCGGAACGATTGAAGGACACGCCGCGGCACTGCACGACGTCGAAGGGACGGCGGGAGAGCGTCGCGGAGCACAGCTGGCGGATCGCGCTGATGGCGATGCTTCTCAGAAGCGAGTTCCCGGAACTGGATATCGACAAGGTCACAAAGATGTGCCTCATTCACGACCTCGGCGAGTGCTTCACCGGCGACATTCCGACGTTTTTGAAGACCGCGGAGAACGAGCAGACCGAGGAAGATCTGCTGAACGCCTGGGTGCATACGCTGCCCGCGCCGATATCTGCCGAGATGCAGTCGCTCTATGCCGAGATGAACGCGCTCGAAACGCCGGAAGCGAAGCTTTATAAATCGCTCGACAAGCTCGAAGCGGTGATCCAGCACAACGAGTCGCCGATCGAAACGTGGGAGCCGAACGAGTACGAGCTGAACAAGACCTACGCGTTCGATATCGTGGCGTTTTCGGACTGGCTCACAAAACTACGCAAGGAGATCTACAACGATACGGTCGAAAAGATCGCATCGGGCAAATAAGGATAAAGGAGAATTCATATGAAAATCATTGCAACGAAAGAAGCCCCCGCGGCGATCGGTCCGTATTCGCAGGGCATGATCGTGGGAAACCTCGTCTATACGTCGGGGCAGATCCCTGTGGACCCCGCTACCGGCATGATCGTGGGCGACACGATCGAAACGCAGGCGGAGCAGTCTTTGAAAAACGTGAAAGCAGTGCTCGAAGCGGGCGGCGCGAACCTCGACAGCATCGTGAAAACGACCTGCTTTATCGCGGATATGGCGGATTTTGCGGCGTTCAACGCGGTCTACGCAAGCTATATCAAGGGCGCGCCGGCGCGCTCCTGCGTGGCGGTAAAGACGCTGCCGAAAAACGTGCTGGTCGAGATCGAGGCGATCGCGGAGATCGTAAAGTGACGAAAGGAAACGCGGCATGAGCGACGCAAGGGAACAGTACGGCGACATCATCGACCGGGAGCACCCGGATTCCCCGAAGCATCCGCGGATGCCCCGGAAGAATCGCGCCGCCCAGTTTGCGCCGTTTGCCGCGCTGACCGGTTACGACGATCTGATCCACGAGGCGGCGCGGTATACCGAACGGCGCGTCGTGCTTGATGAGCACAAAAAAGAGGAGCTGAACCGAAAACTGCACGTTTTGCTTAAGACGGATCCGCCGGAGGAAGCGGTCTTTACCTGCTTTGTGCAGGATCCGAAGAAGAGCGGCGGCACGTATGAGGACGTGACGGGAAGGATCGTAAACGCCGACTTTCTGTATGGGTATATCACCCTCGATTTCGGGCGGGTGCTGGACATCGGCGACGTCATCGAAATCGAAAGCGCGGCGTTTTTATCCGAGCGGTTCTGACGTCCGAAAGCGCTTGTGCGCATGTGTGAAGACGGTTTTAACTTTCCGTTAACAGAGCGCCGAACCCGTTGACCTTATCCCCGCTTCGGAGTAAAATACAGTTGAAAACAAAGGCGGGGGGACGATGAGATGGAAGAAAAAAAGACGACTCCGATTCTCACGGACAATACGGAAATAGAGGATAAGGAAGTTCCGTTTGAAGATCTGATCTCCGAACTGCGCTATTGATTTTTGACGAAAAGACGCCTGTTTCGGCGCCTTTTTTCATGCCCAAAAACAGGAAAAATCACTTGTTTGTAACGCAAAGGAGCGTATTCTATGCCGTTTGAAATCATTCGCGACGACGTCACGCACGTGATTGCGGACGCGATCGTCAATACCGCAAATCCGAATCCCGTGATCGGCGCGGGAACCGACAGCGCAATTCATCGCGCGGCCGGAGCCGGGCTTCTTGCCGCGCGCGAAAAGATCGGGAAGATCCCGGTGGGCAGCGCTGCGGAAACGCCCGCGTTCGATCTGCCCGCAAAATACGTTCTGCATACCGTATCGCCTGCGTGGGTGGACGGCGCGCACGGCGAGGAAGCGCTTTTGAGACAATCGTATGACGCGGCGCTTGCGCTTGCGGACCGGCTCGGCTGCCGGTCGGTCGCATTCCCGCTGCTCTCGTCCGGCAGCTACGGGTTCCCGAAGGATCGCGCGCTGTCTGTGGCGATCGGCGCGTTCACTGAGTTTCTGCTGACGCATGAGCTCAGGATCATTCTGGTCGTGTTCGGAAAGGATTCTTACTCGCTTGCGCGCGGATTGTTCGGTGATCTCCGATCATTCATCAACGCGCAGTATGTCGAAGAAGCGGAAAAAGCCGAGTACGGCGCGCCTTATGCGGAGAGCATCCGTCGCAGACGGGCACAGGATACGGCGTTTGCACAGCAGACCCATATTTTCGCTCGTCCGAAGGCTGCGCGTGCAGAGGCGGAGGAGACCTTTGATGCGGCGCCGTGCATGCAGGCGATCGGCGCCGGGGCGAACGGGCTTGAAGCAATCCTCGAAAAGACGGAAAGCACGTTTTCCGAACATCTTATCGACCTTCTCAAAGAGTGCGGGGAAAAGGATTCGGACGTGTACCGCCGCGCAGAGATCAGCCGACAGCTGTTCAATAAAATCATCAACAAAAAGGATTATCAGCCGACCAAGAGCACGGCGATCCAGCTTGCGCTGGGACTTCGGCTGAACCTTGCCGAGACGCAGAAACTGCTTGAAAAGGCGGGCTTTGCGCTGACGCGCAGCAGCAAAGCGGACCTTGTCGTGCAGTACTTCATCGAGCATGGCGAGTACAGTATCGTCGTCATCAACACGGCGCTGTTCGACTGCGGACTGCCGCTTTTGAAAACCGGCAGCGCAAGCTGAAAATGTCAACCGTGAATTGACAAAAACCTTCTTTGCATTTGCTATCATGGGATCAGCAAAAACAAAGGAGGTTCTTTTTTATGAACAACAATCTCACGGAACTGGTATTCATTCTGGATCGCAGCGGCTCCATGGCGGGTCTCGAAGCGGACACGATCGGCGGCTTCAACGCCATGATCGAGAAGCAAAAGCGGGAGACGGGGGATGCGTTCCTCTCGACGGTTCTGTTCAGCAACGCGAGCACGGTGCTCTATGACCGCGTGGATATCCGCAAGGTCGAACCGATGACGGAACGGCAGTACTTCGTCGGCGGCTGCACGGCGCTTCTGGACGCGATCGGCGACGCGATCCATCACATCGGCAACGTGCACAAGTACGCCCGCGAGGAGGATCGCCCCGCCAAAACGGTCTTCGTCATCACCACGGACGGCATGGAAAACGCAAGCAGACGCTATACCTATGAGGAGGTGCAGCGCATGGTTGATCGGCAGCGCGAGCGCTTTGGCTGGGAATTTCTGTTCCTCGGCGCAAACATGGACGCGATCTCGGCCGCGCGCAGGTTCGGCATCCGCGAGGATCGCGCCGTGCGGTACGAATGCGACGCAAAAGGAACGCAGCTGAATTTCGAAGTCGTCAGCGAAACGATCGGCTGCGTGCGCGAAGGAAAGCCGCTTGCGGCGAATTGGAAAAAGCGGATCGAAGAAGATTATGAAGCGCGCGGGAAGCATTGACGCAAACCCCGTAAGATGGTATAATACCCATAAAGAAAGGAGCGCGCCATGAACGAATGCAGAACGCTGCGCGTGACGGGACGCGGCATGATCCGCATAAAGCCCGATACCGTGCAAATCACG
>JAFZIH010000115.1 GCA_017554455.1 Clostridia bacterium
ATGATGGATTGTACCGTTCCGTTCAGTTCCATTTCAAAAAGCCCCCGGCAAGCCGGAGGCATATCCTTTCAGAATTCAAGGCGCTGTTCGATATAGGCGCGCAGTTCCGTGATCGGAATACGGACCTGTTCCATGGTGTCGCGATCGCGCACTGTGACGCAATGATCGTTTTCGGAATCGAAGTCGTACGTGATGCACAGCGGTGTTCCGATCTCGTCCTCCCTGCGATAGCGCTTGCCGATCGAGCCGGTCTCGTCAAAATCGACGGAGAAGTGCTTCAGAAGGTCCATATAAACCTCGTTTGCCTGCGCGGAAAGCTTCTTGGACAGCGGCAGTACGGCTGCCTTGAACGGCGCCAGCGCGGGATGCAGATGCAGAACGGTACGCACGTCGTTGTTTTCAAGCGGCTGTTCCTCATACGCGTTGCAGAGAACGGCAAGAACTGTGCGTTCGACGCCGAGCGACGGTTCGATGACGTAAGGGATATAGCGCTCGTTCTTTTCGGCGTTGTAGTAGGTCAGGTCCTTGCCGGACGCGTTCTGGTGCTGCGTGAGGTCGTAATCGGTACGGTCGGCAACACCCCATAGCTCACCCCATCCAAACGGGAATCTGAATTCGAAGTCCGTTGTCGCTTTGGAATAAAACACGAGCTCGTCGGGATCATGATCGCGAAGCCGCAGGTTTTCATCCTTGATGCCGATCGAAAGCAGGAACTTATGGCAATAGCTGCGCCAATAATCGAACCATTCGAGGTCCGTTCCGGGTTCGCAGAAGAACTCGAGCTCCATCTGCTCAAATTCACGTACGCGGAAAATAAAATTGCCCGGCGTGATCTCGTTACGGAAGCTCTTGCCGATCTGTCCGATGCCGAACGGCAGCTTTTTGCGTGTCGTGCGCTGTACGTTCGCAAAGTTCACAAAGATGCCCTGCGCCGTTTCCGGCCGCAGATAGACGGTGTTTTTCGCGTCCTCTGTCACGCCCTGGAACGTCTTGAACATCAGATTGAACTGACGGATATCGGTGAAATTATGCTTGCCGCAAGTGGGGCAGGGGATCTGATGCTCTTCGATGAACGCCTTCATCTCCGCCTGTGTAAACGCGTCGATCGGCTTATCCAGTGCGAAGCTGTTCTCCTGTGACCAGTCCTCGATCAGCTTGTCCGCGCGGAAACGCTCCTTGCATTCACGGCAATCCATCAGCGGATCGGAAAAGCCGCCGAGATGCCCGGACGCCTTCCACGTTTCGGAATTCATCAGGATCGCGGCGTCAAGCCCGACGTTATAGGGGCTTTCCTGTACAAATTTCTTCCACCACGCCTTTTTGACATTGTTCTTGAGCTCCACGCCGAGCGGGCCGTAATCCCAAGTGTTGCTAAGTCCGCCGTAGATCTCGGAACCCGCGAAGATGAATCCTCGGTTCTTGCAAAGCACGACGATCTTATCCATTGAATATGTGTTCTGTTCCATAGTTATCTCCTCCGTTAATCCTGTTTATTATCATGCGAAAGGCATATTTTGTCAAGCCGTTTCGGAAATAACCTCTTCCGTTGGAACCAAAACATTGAAATCCGCATAGAGTATTGTAACGACGAAAAACACGTCGAATCAACATGAACGGAGGAACTAAATACATGTTCAACAATCTCGGCGGAACCAATCTGACCTGGCTTCTCGTTCTCCTTCTGCTGCTGGGCGACAACGACAACGGCATGGGCGGGATTTCCTGCGATACGTTGATCTGGCTGCTTCTGCTCTCCCGCTTCTGCGGCGGTGAAAACGGCTGTGGCTGCGGCTGCGGCAATCAGAATCGTCCCTGCGGCTGTACGGCAATGTAATTGCAAAAAGCTCTTTCATTATCGCCTCCTTTGTGGTATAATGCCTCAAACGGAGGCGATGTTACTATGAATCACATCGTTGTCGGCATGTCGGGCGGCGTAGACAGCTCTGTTGCAGCTTATCTTCTGAAGCAGCAGGGCTTTGAAGTCGTCGGCATTTTTATGAAGAATTGGGAAGAAAACGACGAGGACGGCGTCTGTACGGCGACAGCGGATTATGCGGACGTGCGAAGCGTCTGCGAAACGATCGACATTCCTTACTATACCGTTAATTTCGCCAAAGAATATCGTGATCGCGTATTCTTTTACTTTCTGGACGAATACAGAAAGGGCAGGACGCCGAATCCGGACGTGCTATGCAACTGTGAGATCAAGTTCAAAGCGTTCCTTGATTTTGCGCTGTCCACCGGCGCCGGACTTTTGGCGACGGGGCATTACTGTCGTTTGAACGAGGAAAAGCTTTTACTGCGCGGCGCGGATCCCGGAAAGGATCAGTCCTATTTCCTCGCGGGGCTTACACATAAGCAGCTTGAACGCGTGGTATTCCCGATCGGCGATCTTTTAAAAAGCGAGGTTCGTTCAATCGCGAAAACGCAGGGCTTTACTAACGCGCTGAAAAAGGACAGCACCGGCGTGTGTTTCATCGGCGAACGCAATTTCAAGCAGTTTCTGATGCAATACCTTCCTGCGCAACGCGGAGATATCGTCGACGAACACGGTTGCAAGATCGGCACGCACGACGGGCTGATGTACTATACGCTCGGTCAACGCAGAGGACTCGGGATCGGCGGGCGAAGCGACGGAACGGGGGAGAGCTGGTTTGTGATCGGGAAGGATCTCAACAGGAATCTTCTGATCGTACAGCAGGGAGAGCATGAAGAACTGTATTCCACGTCTCTTGATGCGGATACCGTAAACTGGATCGCAGGCAGCGCGCCCTCGCATACATTTTCCTGCACCGCGAAATTCCGGTACCGTCAACCGGATCAGGGTGTTCGCGTGACTGTGACCGATACCGGCGCGCACGTTGACTTCGATCGTCCGCAGCGTGCGGTAACGCCCGGTCAATGGGTCGTATTCTATCAGGGCGATCTGTGTCTCGGCGGCGGTCCGATCGATGCGGTCAAACCGTTAAAACCCATCGCTTTATGAGAACGAGATCCGTCAACATTACGCCGCGTCTCGAAGCGGCGCTTGAAATGCTTGCCGGCTTCGATACCGTCGCCGATATCGGCTGCGACCACGGGCGGTTGACTGCAGCGCTGCTGCAGCGGCATGTCTGCAATCGCGTTGTTGCTTCCGATGTCAGCTGTTCTTCGCTCGATAAGGCGCGCAAGCTGATCGGGCATATCGGTCTTTCCGATCGCGTTTCGTTTCGCGAAGGGGACGGATGCTGCGTTCTTTCCCGCGGGGAATGCGACGCGATTGCGCTGCTCGGCATGGGCGGAACGCTGATGTCGCGTATCCTCGAAGCGTGTCCCGTCCCGCTTGCGGGTGCTCAAGCGATCGTTCTGCAGCCGATGCGCGCACAGGACGATATCCGTCGCTATCTGCATCAAAACGGATTCCGCATCGTCTGCGATCGGATCATACTCGATCACGGACGTTTGTATCAGGTATTGAAAGCCATTCCCGGTGACGTACCGGAAGCGCTGCCTGCCGGTTTTCCGGATGATTTTTACGACGTTGGCTACCGGGCTTTTTCCGATCGTGACGAACTTCTTCCCGCATTGTGCCGGCAGCAGCTTGCTGCGCACAAAAAGATGCTGCGTACGGCGAGCGGCACAGAGGGGGAAGCGATTATTTGTCATAAGATACGATCGCTGGAACAAATTTTGAACGAGATAGAAATAGGAGATCCTGAATGAAGCTGAACGCATTTTGTGAAATGATGGAATCCATTGCGCCGAAGGAGCTTGCGCTCTCTTTCGACAACGTGGGGCTGCTGATCGGACCGGATCATGATGAGATTCAAAAAGTCCTCGTTGCGTTGGATCTGACCGTTCCCGTCGCACAGGAAGCGATCGACGGGGAGTATGATCTCGTTTTGACCCATCATCCGATCTTTTGGGATCCGGTGAAATCCATCTTGCCCGACACATACGAAACGGCTGCGGCTTATCTTCTGATCCGTCATGGTATCGGTCATTTCGCCGCGCATACGAACCTCGACGCGTGCGCAGGTGGCGTGAACGACGTGCTTGCCAAGCTGTTATCCCTGGAAAACGTTCGTCCGCTTCCGCCCGAAAATCTCGGGAGGATCGGAACGCTGTCCTTACCGATAAAATTTAAGTCATTTGCAGCATTGTGTGAATCAAAGCTTTCTGCTCGCGTACGATTTGTCGGAGACGCGGATCGCATTGTTCGTACCGTTGCCGTCGTCGGCGGCTCCGGCGGAAGCGACGTCGAAGCCGTAAGCTTTGCTGGATGCGATGCCTTCGTGACCGGCGAAATGAAACACGATCAGGCGCTGCTTGCGGAGCATCTCGGACTGTGCTGCTGCGTCATGGGACACTATGAAACGGAATTTCCCGTACTGAAACCGTTAATTACCCGTTTACAGCGCGAAGAAAATGATGTACAATATTATTTATCACATACGGGCTGTGCACCTTTGCGCAGTCTTTAAGGAGGTTCCCGATATGAGTAAACCGATGGCATTGCTTGCTTATCAGGATGCAGATCTCGAAAAGCAGCAGATCGAAGCGGATATCCGAACAACCGCAAACCGCGTTAAGCTGAACAAGCTCGCGAAGTTTATCAAACAGCAGCAAGCGACGCTCAATAAGCTGAACGAGGACATCGAAACGTTTTCCGCGTCACTTACTCGACTGAATGCGCAGTATGCGGCGCTGCTGGATCGTCTTGATCTTGAAACGTCCGAATTCGAAACGCTGAAGGGCGACGAGGAATGCACGTCCGAAGAAATGACGGAGTTCCGTCACGATATTGAGAAGCTGCAGCGCGAAGCGAACAATCTCGAAAAGGAGATCAAGCAACTTTTCCGCACGCTTGACGAATCGATCGCCGAGTATCAGAAAACGCGGCAGCAGGGCGCGAAGGCAAAGAAGGAATACGATCAGCTGAAGGTCGTCTGCCAGAAAGAAAAGGATGACGCCTCGATCGATCTGCTTGCAGCCGACCGAAAGATGGAGGAGCTTGAGAAGAAAGTGAGTCCGACGCTGATGGCGCGATACAAACGCGTTCGTCAACACCACAATATGCCGGTCGTGGAGGTTAGAGACGGCAAATGCAGCGGCTGCAACATGTCGCTCCCGAGTCTTGCCATACGGCGTCTCGTCGGCGAAGATATGATACTCGAATGTGAAAACTGCGGTCGACTTCTGTATGCCGACAGCGAACAGTAAATAAAGATTGACGGTGAGTAAGACAGACGATCACGGCTCAATTTGAGGTGAGGAAAGTCCGAGCACCACAGGGCAGGGTGCCGGGTAACACCCGGTGAAGGCGACTTCAAGGAAAGTGCAACAGAGAGATACCGCCCGGTTTCGGGTAAGGATGGAAAGGCGAGGTAAGAGCTCACCAACGGCATGGCGACTTGTCCGTTCTGTAAACCCCACTCGGTGCAAGATTGAAATGAGAGCATTCAATAGTGGCCCGCTACGCTCTTTATAATCGCTTGAACGATCCGGCAACGGCTCGTCTAGATAGATGATCGTCCTTTGACAGAACTCGGCTTACGGCTTGCTCACCGTCATTTTTCATGCATTCATAACGGGAGGAGAGAAGATGGAAACCATTCGGAACGGAGACGCGTATTCGCGTATTCTTCGCGAGGAGATCCTTCCCGCGACCGGCTGTACCGAACCCATCTCGATCGCATACTGCGCCGCAAAAGCACATCAGGTCCTCGGCATGCAGCCAACCGCCGTGACCGTTTCCGCAAGCGACAGCATCCTGAAAAACGTCAACAGCGTCGTCGTTCCGAATACAAACGGATTAAAAGGCATCCGTGCCGCCGTTGCCACAGGGATTGTCTGCGGTAACGCCGACAAAGGCATGCAGGTAATCAGCAGCGTGTCAGATGAACAACGCGCCGCAGTCAGGAATTTCCTGGAATCCGTCAACATTGACGTTTCCTGCGCAGAAACTGATTGTCGTTTATATATCAGCATTACGTTGTTCGCAAGAACGTCCTACGTCCGAGTCGTGATCGCAAACGATCATAGCAACATTGTGGAGATCATGAAGAACGGGGAAGCGCTTGTGAAACGCCCCATCACTGCACAGACCGAAGAGCACCCGGTCGACAAATCGTTTATGAACCTGCACGACATCATGATGTATGCCGAAAATGCGGATCTTAAAGATGTGCAGGATCTTCTCGACATGCAGATTGAATACAATACCGCGATCTGCGAGGAAGGTTTGCGCGGCAATTACGGCGCAAACATCGGAAAGATTCTGCGCTCAGAAAACACGTCCGACGCAAAAGCCATCGCGAAAGCATATGCCGCCGCAGGCAGCGACGCGCGCATGAGCGGATGCGAGATGCCGGTTGCCGTCCTTTGCGGAAGCGGCTCGCAAGGGATTGCTGCTGCCGTTCCGATCGTATGCTATGCGAAGCATCACGCGATCGACAAAGAACGCATGTATCGAGCGCTGATCCTGTCCGATTTACTTACCGTGTATCAGAGAGCTTACGTCGGGCATAGCTTCACATACTGCGGCGCGATCAACGCCGGATGCGCCGCCGGTGCAGGTATTGCGTATCTTTTGGGCGGTGACGAGAACGCCGTTGCGCGATCGCTCGTCCTTTCGATTTCCATGATATCCGGCATGATCTGCGACGGTGCAAAACCGTCTTGTGCGGCAAAGGTCGCTACGGCGATCGATACCGGTATTCTTGGATATCAGATATATCTGTATGACCAACAGATCGATCACAGAGAAACGACCCCCGTACCGGACGCGGATGCAGCGATCCGCGGAAATCAGCTCCGGGATTGAATACGGCCAAAAATAAGAACGGCCTTACAGCCGTTCTTTTTGTGGGTGGTTTTGTTACGGATTCAGACGATACAGCAGTCCGGAATCATTGCTGCAGACGATCTCCGCATGTGTATTGAAAAATGCGTAGTCGATATCATAGGTGCCGCGTTCCGCATTTGAAATCAAAACATGCTTTATATGATACCGTTCAAACAGTTCCGGATGGTTCGATGGATCTTCATACATCAAAGTGACGTCCGCTTCCCGCTCGGTCGGGTCTATCCCGTGATAGTAAAGAAATGTTCCGGTTCCGGTGACGATGCTTCTGCCTGTCAGGGGCGTGACCAGATTCCAGTGATAGCTGTTTGCCAGGATCACGTCGTCCGGTTCCGTCATTTCCTTAATTTGATCGGACAGTTCCGCTTCGCTCTTTGTGTAGACTTGATATGAGCTTTTACATTCGCGCACGATCGTCATCACGGATGAAACCGTCATGATGAATATCAGAAGATAGGATCCGATCGTCAGCGCTGCAGACGCGCCGACAAAGCGTTCACGCTTTTTATTGTCTGCAGCAAGGTCGGAGACGCGTCCCCACACGAACAGGATCAGCGTGAGGAGGCAGAGGAGTACCGTCCAGATGACGTACAGCTTTTTCAGCGGGAACGTCTGCGAACGGTATTCATCAAGCCAAATGACAAACAGGGAAACCAACATCCACACGGATAGTGTCAGCGGCGGGATCATGCGAATGTATTTCGTACGATTGGAACGTGCGTGCCATATCGCTCCGATACAGAGCGCAAGCAGAATACCTGCGGAGAAGAACAGCGTCAGCGCCGTACCGGGACGCATCGACATGCCGTTATTAGCATCAAACGCAAGCTTATACAGACCATACAAGAGGATCATACCGGTTATCGCAGCGATGCAGATCCGATGCGTACGCGCCCGATCCGAAGCGCTGCTTTTGCGCCTTACGGCATGCGCCGCACGGTGACTGATCACAAAAACCAGTTTGGATACCATCCCGCACGTGAACGCAAACCAGACGAACAACAGCTTGTTGTTGTCGTAATTATTCGGCTGGAATTCGATCAACTCCGCGATGATAAAGAGCAGGATCGCTCCTGCATAGATCTTCTTATCGCGTTTCGGCAGGATCAAAAACGCAAACGGCGCAAGGAGGAAGATCAGACCGAGATTTTTGGTATAGAACCACAGATATGAATCGGCTTCATTCGCCCAATTCAAGTGGAATCTTACGAGTCCGCTTTCGGACGCTTGTCTGAACGTGAACAGGAACAGTTGCGGCGCGGCAATGAGGCAGGTCACACCGGCGTACAGAATCCAGGAAAGCAGTCGTTTCTTTTCAAATCGAACGACGATCAGATCGATCACACAGTACACAGTGCTGATCACGCCGAGCGTAAGGAACGAATGCGTGTGGATCATCGGCAAAAGTCCTGCGATCACGGCAAGCGGTATCACGTTCTCGTGCTTCCGTTCAAATGTTAATCCATGCAGAAGATACAGACAGGGGAAGAGGAACGCCCATCCGAACAGCGTCGCACGCTGCGGGATCATCATATCCACGATGGGGTTCACCCATCTCAATCCGAGCGAAGGCATATTGGTCGGCGTCTGATAGAAACCGTCCAGCAGCGCCTGCGAAACCGTCTGCCCGCGCATCTGGACCAAAGAAGAAAGAAGACCGCCCGATTTCGAGAGATCAAAGAAATAGAAGAACCCGAAACCGCTGCCGAAAAAGAACAGGATCGTTGCAAATATCGCGCGTGATCTGCGCTTCAGCCATTGTTCAAAGAACATGTAAACGCCGAACACGACGAGAATAAACGCATAGAATGCAGAAATGATATACGCCTGCCGGATCGATGCGCCGAGCTGATACAGCGACGCGCCGGATGTTTCGCATAGAAACGGATAGTTCAGCGCATGTCCCGGAAATATGCTGTACTGCGGCGGGAACGTCGTTTGTTCCGCAATACTTGTGATGAAGCCGAGGTGCATGGCAAGATCTCCGTAGGTTACCTGCCCGACCCAGATGCTTCCGTCTACCGCCCGATGCAGAATATGCGTGTTCAAAAGTGCGAGGCAAAGCATCAGGATCGGGATCGCAAGAAACAATACCGTCCAGTCACGTCCGATACGGTGCGACACGTCTTTTCCTTTTTTTCTTCTGAAGAATAACATGATCGCACAACCGACCGCACCGATCAACGCGACTGCCGCGGAAAGTACTTGTGCGGTGATCGTAAATCCGACGAGAAGCGCAAACAGGGAGGGGAGCCAGGTCAGCATCAGAAGACCGATCGCAAGACCGAGCCAGAGCCGATTTGAAAATTTGTGTTTACGGAATACGATCTCGGAGATCAACGCCCCCGAGATCGCAAACAATACCGTGAATAAAACAGCGATCATCATTTTTGTATGAACAGAATGCCCGTCGTATTCGGTCCGCAATGCGCGCAGATCGTCGCGCTTGCCTGCGTTATATGGATTTCCTTGAACGGCTGCAATTCAAGCGCACGTACTTTCATGGCTTGCAGCACTTCCGGATCCGAGCCGGAATGCGTGATAAAGCAGCGATCCAATACAAGATCCGTACGGTCCTTAATCATATCCTCAACATACTTTAACGCGCTTCGTTTATAGGAACCCATGTATTTCTTGCCAACCGTCATTGACCCATACAGTTCGTTTCTGACTTGGATACATGGCTTGATGTTCATCAGAGAC
The DNA here is from genome assembly GCA_017554455.1 of Clostridia bacterium. Classification (GTDB taxonomy): domain Bacteria; phylum Bacillota; class Clostridia; order Christensenellales; family CAG-138; genus UBA3792. Next base: position 9,548 of record JAFZIH010000115.1, read on the forward strand.
GCGCCGAACTGCGCGAGCCCGGAGCATCTTCCGCCCGCATGCAGATATTTCAAATCGTCAAGGATAAAGGACGCGCTGACCTTTCCCGTGATCGGCGTGACTTCATCGAAGATCTGCTTTGCGTCGAGTCCTTCTTGGATACGCTCACCGCATTCGCACACGATATGTCCGCTGCCTGTCGATAAGCTTTTGGAATCAATGACGAACACACGATCCGGTCCGAAAAGCTCTGCGGCAAGACGCGCATTGTTGCACGTCGAAGAAAGTCCGCTGCCGAGTGAAACGTGCACGATATCATATCCCTGTTCGATATATGTGCGAAAGATCTTTTCATATTCGTCGATATTCATCGCGCAGGTGCTCGGCAGGGTATGATTGCGTTCGTAATTCTCGTAGATCTCCTTGTGCGTGATATCAACGCCGTCAAGGTATTCGTTTCCGTTCAGGCGAACGTGAATATGAACGAAATCAACATCGTATCGTTTTGCAAGCTCCGGACCGATATCGCAGGAGCTGTCGGCTATCAGTTTAACAGGGCGCATCGTCGTAATCCTCCTAAATAAATAATACCATGTAACGGTTCGTATGTCAATTTTGAAAATATACCTGTACAATGTATACCGCAATGTCAACCGAATCGTGCATAAAATGCAACAATCTTGTGAACTGCATTGACGAATGACCTAAAACTGGATAATATAAGCAACAGAAACAAGGAAAAGGGGGTGTCTTGCATGGCAAAAAATCCGTATACGGTTCTCGGCGTTTCCGAAAACGCAACGGATGAAGAGATACGCGCAGCGTATCGCAGACTTGCAAAGCAATACCACCCCGACCTGAACCCGAATGACGCGGCAGCGGCAGCAAAGATGAACGACGTCAACGTCGCGTACGACCAGATCAAGACCGCGGAAAAGCGTGCGGCATATCGCGAAGCTTCTCAACAGCAGTCCTATCATCAACAGCACGGTTACGGCGCAGATCCGTTTCAATCATATTATCAAAGCGGGCATGGGTATTACGGCGGCTCTTATACCGGCGGCAATCAGAACGACGGAAACGAACCTCCGTTCGGATGGAGCTCTGTTTTCGAGGAAGAGCAGCAGAGGAGGACCGTCAATCCGTACCGCATGCGTGTTCTTCGCCTTTTGCTTCTGTTTTTATTCTTTACAGTTATATTGATGTTTACAAGATGTGTGTTGAACGGTTGTCTATACACATGCTATTATCCGCTGTTCGGATCCGTCGACTCCGAAACGGTTCTCGATCAAGCAGAATCAAAGGAATTATTTGTCGTAGGAGATCAGCATGAACTTTCGTAATCGTTTCTATCGCTTTATGCAGGGACGCAACGGCGTTGACGCCCTTGCAAAATTTCTGAACAAACTGAGCTTCGGATGCCTTTTCGTCGCGATCCTTTTCACGTTTGTGTCACTGATTTGCCTCCGGCACAACGCGCAAGCCGCTTCGACGATTTTCCGGATTCTCTATTACGTCGTTTTCGGGATCGGCGTTGCCGTTCTAGCTTTGTGGATCTTCCGCGTATTTTCGCGCAACATCGCAAAGCGCCAGGCGGAAAACACGCGTTTCGAGTACCGCATGCTAAAGATCCGTCGAAAGATTTCATCATGGAAGCAGCAATGGGAAGACAGGAAAACGTACAAGTATTTTTCCTGCCCGAACTGCAGACAAAGGATACGCGCACCGAGGCATAAAGGTAAGATTCGCGTGACTTGTTCCAAATGCTCGCATGTTTTTATTACGAAAACCTGATATTGCGAAAACCTCTGATTGTGGTATAATACAAATAACATGTCGGAGGTTTTGTTATGAGTTATGCAGATCGTGTCTATATTGAAAACTGTACGCGCATCCTGAACGAAGGCGTTTGGGATACGGATTTGAACGTTCGACCGCATTGGGAGGACGGAACGCCCGCGCATACTGTGAAGCTGTTCGGCATTGTCAATCGGTATGATCTATCCAAAGAGTTCCCGATCATGACACTTCGCCGGACCTACTGGAAGTCCGCCGTCGATGAGCTTTTATGGATCTGGAAGAAAAAGTCGAATAACGTGCATGATCTGAACAGTCATATATGGGACAGTTGGGCGGATGAAACCGGTTCAATCGGCAAGGCATACGGATACCAGCTTGCACAAAAGCACAAGTATCCCGAAGGCGAATTTGACCAGGTGGATCGCGTTCTGTATCAGTTGAAGAACGATCCCGCAAGTCGCCGGATCATGACAAATCTTTACAATTTCGAAGATCTGCATGAAATGCATCTCTATCCGTGCGCGTACAGCATGACGTTCAATGTATCCGGAAACCGTTTGAATGCGATCCTGAATCAACGGTCGCAGGACATGCTGGCCGCCAATAACTGGAACGTCGTACAGTATGCGGCGCTCGTCCACATGTTTGCGCAGGTCTCCGGGCTGGTCCCGGGTGAGCTCGTACACGTCATTGCGGACTGTCATATCTATGACCGTCACGTAGAAATGGTCAAAAAGATGATCTCTCTGGAACCGTACGACGCACCGACATTCTCGGTCGATCCGAGCGTCAGGAACTTTTATGATTTTTCGACGAAAAGCTTTCGTATGGATAACTATCAGTATCATCCGTTCGAGGAAAAGATCCCCGTCGCCATTTAAGATACCATGCGTGCAATTGTAAATGTAACTCCCCAATGGGGGATCGGAACCGAAAACCGCCTTTTGGTACACATCCATGCGGATATGCGCCGTTTTCGTGCGCTTACGACCGGAGGAACGATCATCATCGGGAGAAAAACGCTTGAATCGTTCCCAAACGGTGCGCCGCTGCCGAATCGTGAAAACATCGTTCTGACACATGATGCAACATATCAGGCGGAAAACGCGATCATACTGCATGACGTATCCGAGCTGTCAGATGTTCTGTCATCGCTGGATCCCGATACCGTATTCGTGTGCGGCGGTGAACAGATCTATCGGCAGCTGCTTCCGTATTGCTCGCACACGCTTGTCACGTTGACCGATACATCCGCTGCGGCAGATCGTACTTTCCCGAATCTCAATCTTATGCCGAACTGGATCCTGACGGAAGTCGGAGAAAAGCAATATGAAAACGATATGGCTTTTCGTTTTCTGACGTATACAAACACGTCTGTACGTACGATATAAAAACAGCAGCGTAAACGCTGCTGCATGGTGGAGCTTAGGGGATTCGAACCCCTGATCTCTACACTGCCAGTGTAGCGCGATAGCCAACTTCGCTAAAGCCCCGAACAGAGTGTATTATACGGCATAGAGGGTAAAAAGGCAAGAGTTTTTTTCACAGGAAGGTGTTATTTTTATGAACAATATTAAAAACGTCTTCACCTGTTTCAAAAATATGGTATACTGTTAATATGGATAAAAATTTGCTGAAACGTACCCATAGAGGAAAGGATTCTCCTTTCACCATAGCCAAAGAGAACACGCCGTTTGCACTTGACGTGCTGTTTTTGTCTTTGAAGCTGCTGCTTGTTGCCGTGTTGATTGTCGGAATGGCAGGCGCAGGTCTGGCTTACGGCGTATTAAAAGCATATATCGAGACGGCGCCCGTTTTCGATATCGCACAACTCACAAAGAGCGATCGAACATCTTATCTCTACGATATGAACGGTAAAGAACTGATGTCTATCTCCGCTATCGAATATCGTGACTGGGTCGATCTTGAAGATATTCCTGAAATGTTGCGAAACGCGTTCATTTCCGTTGAGGACGTCCGTTTCTATAAGCACAGCGGCGTCGATTTCAAACGTCTCTTTTCCGCAGCGCTGGAGATCCTCGGCAACAACAACTCTTCCGGCGGAAGCACCATCACGCAACAGCTGATCAAAAATAAAGTCCTCGGCTCCGAACGCACTTACAAGCGCAAGATTCAGGAAGCGTTTCTTGCACTTCAATGCGAGAAATATATGGAAAAGGACGATATTCTTGAAGCATATTTGAATGATATATATCTCGGCGGCTCGAACTACGGCGTCAAAACTGCAGCAAAGGATTATTTCAGCAAAGATCTTGGGGAACTCAGCATTCGTGAATGTGCGATGATCGCAGGGCTTACCCAGAATCCGTATCGCTATAACCCGCGGCTGAACTATTATTGGGAATACTACGGCAGAGATCCCGATGCATACGAAAAATATACGGTTGAAAGAACAAACACGGTTCTGTCGCGTATGTATGAAAATGATAAGATCACACGTGAACAGTATCTCTCCGCGATGAACGAAGAAGTTCAGATCAATCAGTTCTCTGAAAACTCCCGCATGTACGAACATGCATATTTTGTGGAGTACTGCATCGACGACGTGATCACACATTGGATGGAGCAGGACCATGTCGTCAACAACGCACAAAACCGCCTTGCGTATGAAAACAAGCTGAGAACCGGCGGATATCGCATCTACACCACGCTTGATCCGGACGTTCAGGATACGGTTCAGAATGTACTTTCAACTTGGGATGGTTATCCGAAGCTTGCAGATCAAAGCCAGAATTCGATTACCGAAACAATCTCGGACAGTATCACCATTGAAACGATCGAACCGCAGGCAGCTGTCGTCGTAATGGATCAGCACAGCGGTGAGATCCGCGCCATCATCGGCGGCCGTGACGAACCGGTCATCCGTAAAGGCCTTAATCGTGCTACACAAAGTTATGTAGAAGTCGGATCCTCCATCAAACCGCTCAGCATCTACGGAGCGGCGCTCGACAACGGCGCATCTCCCGCAACCATCATCGTCAATACGGAAGGCAGGATAGACGGATGGGGAGGCGATAAGGGATATCCGGAAGGCGGACTTGGAAAGAGTCATTACGGTCCCGTTTCGCTTAGGTACGGTTTGGCACAATCGCTGAACGTCGTAGCCGCACGCCTGCTGTTTTCCAAGTACGTCGGCATTGATCGGTCTGTTGAATACATGGGACGTCTCGGCATTCCGGAATCTCAACTGAACAAGGACGGACCCGGACTTGCACTCGGAACGAGCGGTATCACGCCTTTGCAGATGTGCGCGGCGTATGCTGCGATTGCAAATAACGGATACTATAACGAACCGCTTTCCTTCACCAAAGTAACTGACAATAACGGCAACGTCATTTTGAATGCGGACATGATCCGCGGTAATCCGACAAAGGTTTATACCGATGCGTCCACACCGTATCTGCTCGTAGATTTGCTGAAAAACGCTGTGAAAACGGGAACCGGCAAAACCGCGCAGATCGAAGGATATGAAGTCGCAGGGAAGACGGGAACCAATTCGGATTACGCAAGCGTGTTCTTTGCCGGTATGACCTGTAAATACACGGCTGTTGTCTGGATCGGCCATGATTATCCTGCCAACAAACTCGAAAAGGATTCCAGCGGCGCGAAATATGCAGCCGTATTGTGGAACAGTTTCATGACGAAGCTGATGGAGGGCGAGGAGAGCAAACCGATCATCAACGAAAACGAGGCGACGCTCGGCCTGATTCAAAGAACAGTCTGTCCGATTTCCGGAAAGCTGTCGACGGATGCATGCGTACATTACAGAAATTCCGGAAGTGATTTCAGCAAGTATAAATCCATCACCGACTGGTTCAGTTACGCAAGTGTCCCGACCGAACCGTGCGATATGCACG
>JAFZIH010000010.1 GCA_017554455.1 Clostridia bacterium
TGTTTGTTGATGCACTATATAGTTTTCAAGGTGCTTCGCTGTCTCCGTTTTGCGGGACAGCTTCGTTAGTATATCGCAGCTCCTCCGTTTTGTCAACACCTTTTTTTCAACTTTTTGAACTTTTTTCAAGCAGTTTTTTCAAGGTCCTGTCCCCGTTCTCGCCGCGAACGTCGCCTATATTACTCCTTTCCCCTCCCGTTGTCAATACCTTTTTTCGTATATTTTCCGACCGGATCCGCCGTTTGCAATGCAGGTTGAAAAATCCGGAGCACTGTGGTATAATCACTACACTTATAATATGAAAGGAACGACGGATATGGAACGCAAACGAAAAGCATCGGAGATCCGCGCGGCGCGCAAGCAGCTGCGGGCGGTGACTTCCGTGCGCCGTTCCGTATTCTATTTCATGCGTGCGATCCTGGTGGTCCTCGTGATCGGCGCGCTGTGCATCCTTGCCTTCATGTCCGGCGCGCGCATCAGCAACGCCTACATCCTTGTCAACGAAGGCATGTCCGCCCGCGCGGACTGCATGCTGAAAAACGGCGAGGAAAACGAACTGACTTCCTATTTCAGTCTCGCCTGCATCGACAGCGATTCCGACGAGCGCAGCAACAACGCCGCGCCGTACGCCGCCATGACCGTTTCTTCCTATGAATATAGTTTAAAGATCGGCAGTCTGCACGTCTTCCCCTGGCAGATCGGCACCTACGTGGACGTAGTGGAGCAGATCCGCAACGTCAAGGGCGTTTTTTCCGCGGAATCGGGCGGTTCCGGCTCCGTTCCGGACTGGACGCCGCGCAAATACCGTCTGCATCTCGGGAAAGCCGAAGGCCGCTGGCTCATAGAGCAGGTGGAGCTCCTTGAACTGAATCCGAAGCTCGATCCGCCCGCGACGCCCGATCCCGACGCGGAGCCGCTGCCGATGGTGACGCCCTCTCCCGTTCCGACGCCCGAGCCGTCCCCTACGCCGGACGAAGTCATTTTCAATCCGAATGATTAACCCCTATACAAGCGATCATCCCGTTTTGCTCGCGCCGATGGCCGGTTACACGGACGTCGTGTTTCGTGCGCTCTGCACATCCTTCGGATGTGATCTGACCTTTACCGAAATGATCAGCGCAAAAGGACTGACCTTCGGCAATGTGAAGACCGCGCAGTATCTTTCGCTCGGTGCGGACGAGGACCGGATCGCGGTGCAGCTGTTCGGGCACGAACACGACCGGATGGCGGACGCGGTAAAGATCGTTTCGGATCATCTCGGACCGCATCTAAACTGCATCGACGTCAACATGGGCTGTCCCGCGCAGAAGATCGTTTCGAACGGCGACGGCAGCGCGCTGATGCGCACGCCCGCGCTTGCCGGAAGGATCATCGAAGCGATGAAGACCGTCTCCCCCGTTCCCGTCACGGTAAAGTTCCGCAAGGGCTGGGACGACGATACCTGCGTGTCCTTTGCAAAGGTTTTGGAGCAGAGCGGCGCCGACGCGCTTTGTCTGCATCCGCGTACGCGCGAACAGCAATATCGGGGGCTTGCCGACCGGTCCGCGATCGGCGCGGTCAAGGCGGCCGTTTCGATCCCCGTGATCGGCAACGGCGATATCACCGGCGGCGAAAGCGCCGTTTCCATGCTGCGTGAGACCGGCTGCGACGGCGTGATGGTCGGACGCGCGGCGCTCGGACGGCCGTGGATCTTCCGCGAGATCAAGGCGGCGATCGCAAACGAACCGTATACGCCGCCGACGCTTGCCGAGCGGCTCGAGGTCGCGATCCGGCACGCGGAACGCATCGAGCAGGAAAAGGGTCCGCACGGGCTCGTCGAGCTTCGCAAGCATCTGCCGCGTTATCTGTACGGGATCCGCGGCTCCGCAGCGCTTCGCACGAAGCTGAACGAAGCAAAAAACGCGGCGGAAATCCGTGCGTTTTTGCTTGACAGCCACAAAGACATAACTATATAATAGTATGATTTCCAATACGGAGAAAAAGGAGAAACACTATGGCAGGCATTTTGATGACCCGCGAAGATTATGAAAAGCGCAAGGCACATCTTGAGTATCTGAAATCCACCCGTACCCTTGAGATCGCGGAAATGCTGAAAATCGCCCGCGGTTTCGGCGACCTTTCCGAGAACGCGGAATACGACGCGGCAAAGGACGAGCAGGCGAAAAATGAGCACGACATCGCGGTCCTCGAGGAAGAGCTTCGCACCGCGCAGATCATTGAACATTCGTCGATGTCCGGCGACAAGGTCAACATCGGTTCCAAGGTAGCCGTGCGCAATACCGCGCTCGATACGGATATGCAGCTCGAGATCGTCGGCTCGATGGCGGCGGATCCCGCGCTCGGCAAGATCAGCAACGAATCCCCGATCGGCGAAGCGCTGCTCGGCCGTTCCGTCGGCGAAGTCGTTCCGGTCGTGACCCCCGGCGGCATCATTCATCTGGAGATCATCTCTATTCTTTGATTCGGAGTAAATTATAATGGAAGAAACAAACATCCCGCAGGAACCGCAGGAGCTCAGCGAAGAACAGCTTTCCGAACTTCTTCAGATCCGCAGAGATAAGCTTTCCGTATTGCGTGAGGCGGGCAAGGATCCGTTTTCGGTCATCACGTTCCCGCAGTCGCACCACAGCAAGGAGATCGTCGCGCAGTACGACGCGCTCGAAGGCAAGGAAGTCAGCATCGCCGGCCGCATGATGTCCAAGCGCATCATGGGCAAGGCAAGCTTTGCGCACGTTCTGGACGCCGAGGGCGATATCCAGATCTACGTGAAGCGCGACGACGTCGGCGAAGGCGCGTATGCGGATTTCAAGGCGTACGACATCGGCGATATCATCGGCGTCAAGGGCTTTGTGTTCAAGACGAAAACCGGCGAGGTCTCCGTCCACGCGTCCGAAGTCACGCTGCTTTCGAAGTCCCTCCGTCCCCTGCCCGAGAAATTCCACGGGCTGAAGGACCCGGAGCTTCGCTATCGGCAGCGCTTCGTTGACCTGTTCATGAACGCGGACGTGCGCCAGACGTTCAAAAAGCGCAGCGCGATTATCGCGGAGATCCGCCGCTACCTCGACAGTGAGGGCTTCATGGAGGTCGAAACGCCCGTGCTGAACACGGTCGCCTCCGGCGCGTCCGCGCGCCCGTTCGTGACGCATCACAACACGCTCGACATCGACATGTACATGCGCATCGCGACCGAGCTGCACCTTAAAATGTGCATCGTCGGCGGGCTCGAACGCGTGTATGAGATCGGCCGTCTGTTCCGCAACGAGGGCATGGACGCGACGCATAACCCCGAGTTCACCACGATCGAGATCTATCAGGCGTACACCGACCTTCGCGGCATGATGGCGCTTTGCGAACAGATCTTCTCCCGCTGCTGCATGCTCGTGAACGGCACGACGAAGATCACGTTCCAGGGACAGGAAGTCGACCTCACACCGCCGTTCCGCCGTCTCACGATGAACGACGCGGTGAAAGAATACACCGGCAAGGACATCTACGCCTGCGCGACGGACGAGGAAGCCCGCGCGATCGCGAAGGAGCTCAACCTTGAGCTCAAGGATCCCGAAGCGACCAAGGGCAAGGTGCTTGCCGAGGCGTTCGACGCGTTCGTCGAGGACAAGCTGATCCAGCCGACGTTCATCACGGATTATCCGATCGAAAACTCCCCGCTGACCAAGCTGAAGCAGGGCAGTTCGGATATCGTCGACCGCTTCGAGGTGTTCATCTGCGGACACGAATACGGCAACGCCTACACCGAGCTGAACGACCCGATCGACCAGCGCGCGCGCTTCGTGCAGCAGGCGAAGGAACGCCAGAAGGGCGACGACGAAGCCATGCAGATCGACGAGGACTTCATGCTCGCGATGGAGTACGGCATGCCCCCGACGGGCGGCATCGGCATCGGCATCGACCGTCTGTGCATGCTTCTCTGCGACGCGCCGACGATCCGCGACATTCTTCTGTTCCCCACAATGAAGCCGAAGGGCACGCAGAAAAGCGAAAAGGCGGAGAAAGCGCCCGCAGATTTCGAATGTGCCTGCAGCGTCTGCCCCTCTCAGGAGGCCTGCAAGGCGGCACAGGAA
>JAFZIH010000116.1 GCA_017554455.1 Clostridia bacterium
GGACGCATCGCGGCGCAGACCGCGAAGCAGGTCATGGTGCAGCGCATCCGCGAGGCGGAACGCGGCAACATCTATGACGAATACGTCGAGAAGGAAAACGAGATCCTGACGGCGATCGTGCAGCGCGTCGAGAAGGGCAACGCCTACGTCGAGCTCGGCAAGACGGACGGCATCCTGACCGCGAACGAAATGATCCCGGGCGAGGAATACGAAATGAACGCCCGCATCAAGGTCTACGTGCTCGAAGTGCGCAAGGACAACAAGGGACCGCAGGTCGTCGTGAGCCGCACGCATCCGGGCCTTGTCAAGCGCCTGTTTGAACTCGAAGTTCCCGAGATCCAGAGCGGCACGGTCGTGATCAAGTCGATCGCGCGCGAAGCGGGCTTCCGTACCAAGGTATCCGTGTTCTCGACCGATCCGCAGGTCGACGCGGTCGGCGCTTGCGTCGGTCCGCGCGGCGCGCGCGTGGAGCGCATCGTCAACGAACTCCACAATGAGAAGATCGACATCATCGAGTACGATTCCGACAGCGCGATCTACATCGCGAAGGCACTGAGCCCCGCGAAGGTGCTGATGGTCTACGTCAACGAAGACGAAAAGGCCGCGCGCGTCATCGTACCGGATTCGCAGCTTTCGCTTGCCATCGGCAAGGAGGGACAGAACGCGCGTCTCGCCGCAAAGCTGACCGGCTGGAAGATCGATATCAAGAGCCAGTCGCAGGCGGACGCTGCGGTGGACGCCGCGCAGGCACAGCAGGACGCGGAGGAGTAAGCGATTGAAAAAGATCCCGATGCGGATGTGCGTCGCCTGCCGCGAGATGCGGGCGAAAAAGGATCTGATGCGCATCGTGCGCACCGCCGAAGGCGTGCTCGTGCTCGATCGGACGGGAAAGCAGTCCGGACGCGGCGCGTATCTTTGCCGTGACGCGGCGTGTGTCCAAAAAGCGTTCAAAACGCGCGCGCTCGAACGGGCGCTCGAAGCGCCGATGAATGATGCGCTGAAAGAAGCGCTGGGATCGGAGACCGGCAGCGATGACGGAACGGCTCTTTAACGCGATCGGGCTTTCGATGAAAGCCGGCAAGGTGAAAAGCGGCGCGTTTGCCGCGGAGAGCACGATCCGATCCGGCAAGGCAAAGTTGGTCCTTTTGGAGGAAACGGCGTCGGAGGCGACGAAGACGCATTATGAACATCTGTGCGCGGCGTACGGCGTGCCGTTTTATACGGTAGAGACCGTGGGAAGCGCGATCGGAAAGGATTCACACATCGTCATGGCGGTGACGGATCCTTCTTTCCGGGATATGATAGAGCGCGAAATGCGCAATACCGATGAAAAGCGGGGATGAGTATGGCAACGAATTTTCTGGAAACAGCAAAAAATCTGAAAGAGGAGATGCAGGCGCTTCTTCATAAGCTTGACGGCACGAAGGGTACGATCGGTACGCTTCTGGACGCCGCGCGCCGCACGGAAGGCAGCATGATCGACCGTGAGGAGCAGGAGAAGCAGGAGCGTGAGGAACGCGAACGCGCCGAACGCTTGAAGGCGATGCTGGAAAGCGACGCGGATCTTGCCGCGCACGCAGGCGGGGCCGAGGAACCGGAGCCCGAGCCGCAGAAGCCCGAATCCGTGCAGCCCGCTGCGCCCGCGGAGCCGAAGCGGGAGCCGGTGCGGATCGAAGAACCGCGTCCGCAGCGTCCGCAAAACAGCAGAGAACCGCGTCAGGACCGTCAGCAGGGCGGCGATCGCAGACAGGGCAGCGACCGCAGACCGGAAAGCGGCGACCGCAAGGGCGGAGACGCCCGCGGACCGCGCCGTGACAATACGGGTTCTCAGCGTGCCGTTGTGATCAACGTGCCGGGTCCGCAGGACATCACCGGCAAGGCGGCAAGAACCGACAAGAAGAAACCGTTCGAAACGACGGATAAGAAGGCAAAGAGCAAGAAGACGATGATGAAGGAACAGGGGCCGACCGCACGCGGATGGGAAGACGACAGCCAGATGGGCAACCGCCGCAAGGTCAAAAAGCACGAGCAGGAAGCGCAGCAGCCGAAGCCCGCGCCCGTCGTGATCGACCACGCGGTGATCACGACCGAGACGATCACGGTCAAGGACCTCTCTGAAAAGCTCGGCAAGCCCGCAAATGAAATTTTGAAGAAGCTTCTGATGCTCGGCATCATTGCGAACATCAACCAGGAGCTGGATTTCGACACCTGCGAGCTCATCGCGAGCGAGTTCAATATCACACTTGAACAGCAGCTTGCAAAGTCCTTCGAGGACGTTCTGATGGATACCGCGGACGACGTCGACGCGCCGGAAACGCTGAAACCGCGTCCTCCGGTCGTCACGATCATGGGTCACGTCGACCACGGCAAGACGTCGCTCCTCGACGCGATCCGCAATTCGCACGTCACCGCGGGCGAGGCGGGCGGCATCACGCAGCACATCGGCGCGTATACCGTTACGCTGAACGGCAAGCAGATCACCTTTATCGACACGCCGGGTCACGAAGCGTTCACGGCGATGCGTGCGCGCGGCGCGCAGGTCACGGATATCGTCATCCTGGTCGTCGCGGCGGACGACGGCATCATGCCGCAGACGATCGAAGCGATCAACCACGCGAAGGCGGCGGGTGTTCCGATCATCGTTGCGATCAACAAGATCGACCGCGACACCGCGGATCCCGAGCGCGTCAAGCAGCAGCTCACCGAGTACGGTCTCGTCACCGAGGAATGGGGCGGCGACACGATCTGCGTGCCGGTCTCGGCAAAGAAACAGATCAACCTCGATCAGCTCCTCGAAATGGTGCTTCTGCAGGCGGACGTTTTGGAACTCAAGGCGAATCCGGATCGTCTCGCAAAGGGCACGATCATCGAAGCGCAGCTCGACAAGACGCGCGGTCCGGTGGCAACGGTGCTCGTACAGAACGGCACTCTGAAAAAGGGCGATATGATCGTCGCGGGCATGGCGTTCGGCAAGGTCCGCGCCATGATGGACGACAAGGGCAGGACCGTCAACGTCGCGGGTCCGTCCACGCCGGTCGAGGTCCTCGGCTTCAACGAAGTCCCGGCGGCAGGCGATCTGCTGTTTGCGGCGAACGACGACAAGCTGAGCCGTCAGGTCGCGGACGAACGCCGTCAGAAGGCAAAGGCGGCGCAGGTCAAGCAGGCGCAGAAGGTCTCTCTGGACGATCTGTTCAGCCAGATGGCGGAGGGCGATCTCAAGGAACTCAACCTCATCGTCAAGGCGGACGTGCAGGGCTCCGTCGAAGCGGTCAAGCAGGCGCTTGAAAAGCTTTCGAATGAAGAAGTCCGCGTGCGCGTCATCCACAGCGGCGTCGGCGCGATCACCGGATCGGACATCATGTTCGCGTCCGCGTCGAACGCGATCGTCATCGGCTTCAACGTGCGTCCGGATTCCACGGCGCGCGCGGCCGCCGAAAAGGAAAAGGTCGACGTCCGTACCTACCGCGTCATCTACAACGCGATCGAGGACGTCGAGAACGCAATGAAGGGCATGTTCAAGCCCGTGTTCCAGGAAGTCGAGCTTGGCCGCTGCACGGTCCGCTCCACGTTCCGCATCTCCGGCGTCGGCACGATCGCGGGCGCGTACGTCAACGAGGGCAAGGTCACGAGGACCGCGCAGGTGCGCGTCGTCCGCGGCGGCATCGTCCTGCACGACGGCAAGATCGCGTCTTTGAAGCGCTTCAAGGACGACGCGAGAGAGGTCATGGCGGGCTATGAGTGCGGTATCTCGATCGAGAACTTCAACGACATCCTCGAGGATGACGTCATCGAATGCTATGTGATGGAGGAAGTGAAGCGCTGATGGCAAAGGTCAGGAACGAACGGCTCCGTGAGGAGCTCAAAAAGACGGTCAGCGCGATCATCTTCGAAATGAAGGATCCGCGCATCCCGGCGGTGACTTCGATCACCGAAATGGAAGTGACGCCGGACCTCAAGTACGCCAAGGCGCACGTTTCCGTGTACGACGCGGACGAGACCGCGCTGAAGACCGCGGTCGACGCGCTGAACCACGCGGCGGGCTTTATCGGTCATGAGGTCGGCGCGCGGATGACGATCCGCAGAGTACCGGCGATCAAATTCGTCGGCGACGATTCGATCGCGTACTCGGTGCATATCTCCGAGGTGATCCGCTCGCTGCATAAGGACGACAAACCCGAAAAGGAGCCGGAAGAATGAACCTTTTGAAGGCGGCGTCCTTTATACAATCGCATCAATCGTTTTATCTGGCAGCCCACCAGTCGCCCGACGGCGACACGATGGGCTCTTGCCTTGCTTTGCGGGCGGCGCTTCTTGCAATGGGCAAGGAAGCGACGGTTGTTTGTCCCGATCCCGCGCCGAAAAACCTTGCGTTTTTAGTGGGCGTCGACACGGTGACCGGCACGAACGGGATCGAACCGCCGAAGGAGGCGGTGATCTTTGTCGACTGCGCCGATCATAAGCGCACCGGCGCGCTGCAGGCGACGCTTGAATCCGCGCCGTATCAATTTTGCATTGACCACCACGGCACGAACCCGCGCGAGAGCAAGGACGGCGACTGGGTCGAGGAGGTTTCCGCAACCGGCGAGCTGATTCTGCGGCTTCTGAATGAACTGCGCGTGCCGATCACGCACGGTATCGCCGTCGCGCTCTATACCGCGATCGCCACAGACACCGGAAATTTCGCGTACTCAAACACCACCGCCGAATCGTTCAAAGCGGCGGCGGAGCTGATGCAGTATGAGATCGACCTCAGTGAACTCAACCGCATCCTGTTTCGCGAAATGACGCTTGCGAAGGCAAAACTCGTCGCCTACACGCTCGGGCACATGGAGCTCTCGGAAGACGGACGGCTGAATCTTTGCGCGATCCCCGAAAGCGTTTTGAACGCGTGCGGGGCGACCAAGGAGGACTGCGAGGGGCTCATCGACGATCTCCGCGACATTGACACCGTCGAGGCGGCGTGCATTCTCAAGGAATCCGACGGCGTCATGCGCGTCAGCATGCGCTCTAAGCGCGTCTGCGACGTGGCGGCGGTCGCAAAACGGTTCGGCGGCGGCGGACATCTGCGCGCCGCGGGATGTACGCTCGAGCTTCCGCTCAAAGAGGCGGTGCGCGTGATGCGCAACGCTTTATCTGAGGCGCTCGCATGATCGAAGGGATCGTCACCGTGCTGAAACCGCCGGCGATGTCGAGCTCCGACGTCGTAGTGGACGTACGAAAGATTTTTGAAACAAAACGGGTCGGACATCTCGGAACGCTCGATCCCGAGGCGGCGGGCGTTCTGCCGGTCTGCATCGGACGTGCGGTGCGGCTGTTCGACTATCTTGTCGACAAGCAGAAGACATACCTTGCCGAGATCGCGTTCGGCGTCGCGACCGACACGCAGGACGCGCAGGGGAAGGTCACGGAAACGAGCAACGCCGTCGTGACGGCGGAACAGCTCGACGCGGTGCTGCCCCGGTTTATCGGCACGATCGTACAGACGCCGCCGATGTATTCCGCGCTGAAATTCAACGGACAAAAGCTTTACGACCTCGCGCTTTCCGGAAAGGAGATCCCGGACAAATCGCGCGAATTGGAGATCGCTTCGCTCAGACGCGTCGGTACGCGGGGCATGAATCGATTTCTGATCGAGGTGACCTGCTCGCGCGGAACGTATATCCGTACGCTCTGCAATGACATCGGCGAAGTGCTTCAAGTGCCCGCGCATATGGCGTTTTTGCTGCGCACCGCGTCCGGACCGTTTACGCTCGAGCGGGCGTATTCGATCGCGGAACTCATCGAAATGAAGGCGCAGGGGCGGCTTGCAGAAGCTTTGACCTCCTGCGAGGACGCGGTCGCGTTTTTAAAGCGTATCGATCTCGCCCGCGATCGCAGAAAGCCGACCGTAAACGGTCTGCCCACGCGCACGAACGCGCAGGACGGCACGTACCGTATCTATTGCAACGGCTTTTTGGGCGTCGGCGTCGTGCAGAACGGCGACGCGTTTCTGAAGGTGCATCTCTACGGGGAGTGACTACCCCTCAGTCGCCTGACGGTGACGGCTCCCCTGACAAGGGGAGCTCGAAACATACATGATTGACCTTCCCCAGATGGGGAAGGTGTCACCGATAGGTGACGAAAGGGGTGACTTCGCGGATGAGAGATTATAATCGTGAAAACCTCAAATTTGCGAGAGCATTGAGAAAAAACATGACTTTTCCCGAGAGGGAGCTTTGGTATCATTTTTTGAAAGATCATCCGCTCCGTTTTCGAAGACAGGCACCTCTCGGCAACTATATTGCAGATTTTTATTGCGCAAAAGCGAAACTTGTCATCGAACTGGACGGTGACTATCACGGGATCGAGCAGCAGATGGCAGACGACGAGCAGCGGACGAGAGATCTGGAACAAATGGGATTGATCGTTCTGCGTTTTCAGAACAGGGACGTAGTGAAGAACTTTTACGGCGTGACGCTGGAAATCGATCGGGTCGCGAAGGAACGACTCGCACAGGGAATGGCTACCCCTCAGTCACCTGACGGTGACAGCTCCCCTGACAAGGGGAGCTCGAACAGGGGAACGGAGGAACTATGAACCAAACGGTTGTGGCGCTGGGGATGTTTGACGGCGTGCATAAAGGACATCAGGCGCTTTTACGGCGCGCGGCGGAGATCGCGCATGCAAACGGCGATATCGCGGTCGCGTTTACCTATGACAATCATCCGAAGGAGCTGTTCTCCGGTGCGTTCCCGTACCTTTGCACGAAGGAGCAGCGTGAAAAATTGATCCGCTTGACGGGCTGCGACCGCATGGACAGCGTTCCGTTCGACGCAGCGTTTGCGGCGATGGAGCCGGAGCAGTTTACAGACTGGCTTTCGACGCGCTATACGGGCGGGATATCCGCGCTCGTCGCGGGATACGATTACCGCTTCGGCGCGAAGGCAAAGGGCGATACGACACTTTTAGGCACGCTCTGCAAGGCGAGGGGGATCGCGCTCAGCGTGATCGACGAGGTGAAGGTCGACGGAGCAACCTGCTCGTCCACGCGTATCCGCGAAGCGATCCGCGAGGGCGATACGGCGCTTGCGGAACGGATGCTCGGCCGTCCCTACACGCTGTCCGGCGAGGTCGTGCACGCAAAGGCGCTCGGGCGGCAGTTTGACTGCCCGACGGCGAATCTCGACGCGGGGATGCAGCTTTTGCCGAAGGACGGCGTCTACGCGACGGAGCTCACGTTCGAGGGGAAGCGGTACGACGCGGTGACGAACGTCGGCACGAATCCCACGGTCGGAGGTCACGCGCGGACGGTGGAGACGCACGCGATCGGCGAATCGCTCGATCTCTACGGAAAACGCGTCGAAGTCGCGTTTATAAAGCGGCTTCGCGACGAGAAAAAGTTTGATTCGAAGGATCTGCTGTTCGCGCAGATCCGAACAGACGCGGAAACGGCAAAAAAAGTTTGCGAAGAACGCAAAAAAAGTGTTTACAATTCGGAACCGTTGTGCTAAACTGTCAAAGGTTAAACCGTAAGCTGGGTTGATGCGACTCTCCGACGCCATACTCTGCCTACGGGGATACGGAATAAAAGGAGGAAAAACATCATGACGAAACAGGAAATCATCGCAAAGTACGCGCTGCACGAGGGCGATACGGGTTCTCCCGAGGTTCAGATCGCGCTTCTCACCGAACGCATCAATCACCTCAACGAGCACCTCAAGGTCAACCAGAAGGACCATCACTCCCGCCGCGGTCTTCTGAAGATGGTCGGTACCCGCAGGGGTCTGCTGAACTATCTGAAGGAAAAGGACATCGAGCGTTACAGAGCGATCGTCGCAGCATTGAACCTCAGAAAGTAAAAAGAAGGGCGGGGGTTTGTTCCCCGCCTAACTTTTTGGGCGCTGCATCTTAACAGGCAATAATTAAATAAAGATAAAGAGGAAAAAAGAAACATGTTCAGAGTGTTCGAAACCATGGTAGGCGATCGCAAGCTGATCGTCGAAACCGGAAAGTACGCCGAGCAAGCGGGCGGCAACTGCCTCGTGCGCTGCGGCGGAACGGCGGTCATGGTCAACGCAACGGTCGCCAAGGAA
>JAFZIH010000117.1 GCA_017554455.1 Clostridia bacterium
CTGCTTCTGCTCATCGTCGCGCTGTTGATCCGCAAACGGATCCGCAGCCGCAGATAAGTTTTTCCGATCACAAAAGCCGAGGCGAATCGCCCCGGCTTTTTACGTATCGGAAGAATGATTTTATGCTTCGGTTTCCGGGACGTCCTTTCTGTAAAGCAGCAGATATGCTCCGAAAAACGTCAGGACGCCGAACGCCGCAGCGATCCCTTCCAGCGTCCACGAAGAAATGTGTATCACGTTGAAAAGGTACAGTGCCGCGATAAAATCCAGCCCCGTATGCAGGATCACCGCAAGCGGATACAACCAGAACCGCTTCCGATCCCTGCAGGCGTAAAACACCAGGATCGACGCGCCGACGTGGAACAAGACGGCAAATACGCGCTCCGCGATCGCAATGCCCAGATCCGCGATCGAAAACGACGCGAGCATTTTCACCACGGTCTCAACGGAGGACAGCTGTTCCGGCGCCTGTGCCGCGACCTGATCGACGATCATCTGAAACGCGCCGGTGTTGATCATGATCGCGTAGACGATATACGCAACGTAGGTGATCCCCATCAGAAGCATGACTTCGAAGCAGCCGTGACCGATGCCATGCGAGATCGCCGTCTCTCTGTTTCTGCGCTTTCTGAGAACCGTGGAAAACGCGATCAGCCGCCCCGTTTCCTCAAAAACGCCCGGGAAAAGCCCCGCAACGAGCGCCAGCAAAACCGGGCGCGCGTTCAGAAACCGGCTTATTGCGTGATCCTTAAGCCCCATTGCCGTCGGAAACGCCAGCAGATTCTGTATCGGCTTTTCCAGGATCAGCGCAAACAAAAGGAAGGTCGCCGCCCCGATCAGGATCGTTGTAAACGGTTCCTTTTTCCTGATTTTCCAGATAACGGCGATCGCTGCCGGGACCGCGAGAAAGATCGCGGTGCCCAATATCAACCAAACAAACGCCGTGCTGCCGACGTGCGTGTACTCCGTCATACCCCTTGCCTCCGTTTATCCTTCCTTCGCTTCCGAGAGCATCCAGCCCAAGCTGACCGGCGCGGAAAACGCCGTGCCGCAATAGACGCAGACCCGCGCGCCTGCCGCCGGCAGCGGACCGCCGCAGTTCGGGCAGTTGAATCCCTTGATCGGGCTGTCCGGATCGTCCGCGTAGCCCGCGATATAGACGAGGACCAAACGCCGCTCACGCGGAATATCGGTCGTATCATTGAAGCCCACCGCCGCCTGACAGGTCAGAAATTTCCTGCGTCCGGAGCCGTCGTACGCGGCGATCGTCACGCGATGGACCGCGATCCCGTCCTTGACGGAATCGGGAAGGTGATCCTCGAATTCCTCCTTGAACGTCTCGGTCGCGTCGTCCGTAAAGAGCACCTTGCCCGCTGCGCCGCTTTCATAGTACGTCCTCGCGTCGCGCCGGACGCGCTCCGCAAAGACCCGCGCGTTGAAATCCGGGAAATCTTTCAGAATCTTCGGCAGAACGACCGATTCAAGCGAAGAAAGCGAACGCGGCTTTTCCGGCTCCTTGTCCGCGGCGATCGCTTCGTCGATCGCGTCCTTGATATATCCGATCCGTTCCCGCATGCCGCGCGTGGCGCGCCTGATCCACAAAAAACCGCCGAACAGCGCCAAAAGTCCGCCGCCCGCAAGCAGCGCAATGATCCACCAATCCATTCGTGTCCTCCGAAAACCTTGCTTTACTTTCAGTTTGGACTCCATCCGGTGAATTGTCAAGAACAATCTTGCCGAAGACCGTGATTCCCGGATAATTGCGACAAATTTACACCAATCCGTTATTGACAACGCGCGCGGCTTGCCGTAAAATATATAATAAGAATGGTATGACATTCGAACAAAATCCAAATAGAAATGAGAGGGGTTTGCATGGAAGAAACGAAAAAGAAACCGGTCAAGAAGACCGAAGAAGCGCCGGAGACGAAGGCGGCTCCGAAACTGACCAAAGCGGAAGAAAAGAGCAAAGCGACGACGCTGCGCATCATTGCGATCATCCTTTGGGTGCTCGCGATCGGCTTTGAAGTGCTGGCGATCCTCACGCTCCTGAAAGCGCTGTATATTCCGGGACTTTCCCAGATGTGGTGGATGATCATCTTCATCGTACTGGATCTCGCATGCTGCCTCGTTGCGGGATTCCTGTGGAAGAAAGCGAGCTTCCTCGATCCGTTCAAGAAGACCAACAACAAGGTCGGCTTCGTGATCCTCAATCAGCTCGGCGTCATCATGGCAGTTATCTGCTTCCTGCCGCTCATCATCCTGCTGTTCACCAACAAGGATAAGATGGACAAGAAGTCCCGCATCATCGTCACCGTCATCGCGATCGTCGCACTTCTGATCGCGGGTCTGTTCGGCGCGAACTTCAACCCGATCTCCGCAGAAGAAAAAGAGGCGGCGGAACATACCATTACGGACAACGTCTACTGGACCGCGTTCGGCCACAAGTATCACCTCTATGAGGATTGCGGTTCGCTGAAGAACTCCGCAAACATCTATCCGGGCACCGTTACCGATGCGATCGACGCAGGCCGCAGCGAAGTCTGCTTCTTCTGCGCGAACAGAGCGGAAAAAGAGGGCATGGATATGACCGGCATCAACGTTGAAGAAGGCGTTGAAGAGCTCACCGGAGATTAAGCCATGGCAGGAATCGATATGAAATCCCTGATGGGATTGGTCGGCGGCGACGGTATCGACGCGATCGCAAAGGCGACGAAGACCGATAAAAACAAGGTCTCCGCGGTCCTCTCCGACGCGCTGCCGGTGTTGGTCGGTAAAATGAGCGACAACGCCTCCACAAAGGACGGCGCGGCGTCTCTCAACAAAGCGCTGAACGAACATAAGACAGGCGACGTCATCGACGTTGCGTCGTTCCTCAACGGCGCCGACACCGCGGACGGCAAGAAGATCCTCGGGCACATCCTCGGCGGCGACGAAGCGGCGGCAACGAAGGCGATCTCGAAAAAGAGCGGGGTAAGCGGCTCCAAGGTCTCCTCGATCCTTTCTCTGGTCGCGCCGCTTCTGCTCTCCCAGCTCGGCAACAAGAAGGACGACGATGATGCCGACAGCTCCGCGCTCGGCGGACTTCTCGGCGGACTTCTCGGCGGCGGCTCCTCGTCCTCTTCCGGCGGCATCGGCGCAACGCTTCTGGGTTCTCTGCTCGGCGGTTCCTCTTCCTCTTCGTCCTCGTCCTCCTCGTCCGGTGGACTTTTGGGCGGTCTTTTGGGCGGTCTTTTCGGCGGCAAGGAAGAAGAAAAGGAAGAAGAGAAAGAAGAGGAATCCTCCGGCTCTCTGCTCGGCGGACTCCTCGGCGGACTCCTCGGCGGCGAAAGCGCCTCCTCGTCTTCCTCCGGCAAAAAGAAGACCGGCAAGAAGACGAGCACTTCGTCCTCGAAGAAAAAGACCGGTACGACATCCACCGGCAAGAAGACCGCGTCCAAGAAGACGACCTCTTCTTCGAAGAAAACAGGCACAACGACTTCGACTGCAAAGAAGAAGACGGCGAAGAAAAAGACCACAAACTGACAACGGCGCAAACCGTCAGACGGGCGTTCGAAAGAGCGCCCGTTTTTTTGCGCGAAAGTCCGTTTTTTATAGAAATGCATATTGCAATACCCGATAAAATTTGTTATAGTAAAATCAGAAATTTGTCTATTTGAATGAGGGACATCACATTGAGCGAACGTAAGAAAGTCGGCCTCGCGCTCGCCTCGGGCGGCGGACGCGGCATGGCGCATATCGGCGTCCTGCAGGTACTGACCGAGCACAATATCCCGATCGATATGGTCTCCGGCTGCAGCGCGGGCGCGCTGGTTGCGGCGATCTATTCCGCCGGCACCGATCTTTATATGCTGGAAAAATATCTCTGCACGCTCCTGCCGAAGGATATCATCGATCCGACGGTCGTGACGCGCGGCGGGTTCATCTCCGGCAACAAGGTCACGGAGATCGTCCGTACGCTCTCGCACGATCTGTACGTGGAAGAAGCGAAGATCCCGTGCTTTATCGGCGCCGTGGATCTCGAGTCCGCGGAGTTTCACATCTTTGAACATGTCAAGCTGTATGAAGCGGCACGTGCGAGCATGGCGATCCCCGGCGTCTTCACGCCGGTCAGGATCGACGGACGCT
Source organism: Clostridia bacterium (assembly GCA_017554455.1). GTDB lineage: Bacteria > Bacillota > Clostridia > Christensenellales > CAG-138 > UBA3792. The sequence goes on from JAFZIH010000117.1 coordinate 4,129, forward strand.
GGTACATCGACGGCGGCACGCTCGAGGAGCTTCCCGTGCAGGTTCTGCGCGATCACGGTGCAGACGTTGTGATCGGCGTCGACCTGTCGATCAAAAAGCGCTTCACCATCACCGAGGACAAGGCGCCCGGCGCGCACGCCTCCCTTTTGCGCGCGTTCGACATGATGCAAAAGGAAATCAGCAGATTAAGGCCGGACCATGTGGACGTTCGGATCAAGCCGGACGTGTCCTTCATGGGAATGGTCTCGACCGCCGGTGCCGAAGAAGCGATCCGCATCGGCCGCGAATGCGCCGAGCGCGCGCTGCCCGAGATCGAAGCGATCCTCGGCTGATCCCGATGAGCGACCTCAATGAACCGTCAAGGAGGAATGATCCATGAAACCCGTAAACGAACTCCCCCTTTATCTGAAGATCGCGGACGATCTCCGTGCAAAGCTTTTGCTGCTGCCGGTCGGCGCGCCGTTCGAAACGGAGCAGGCGCTTGCCGA
>JAFZIH010000118.1 GCA_017554455.1 Clostridia bacterium
CTTCGGGTTCCAGCGACGGGTCTGGTGTCCGAAATGGACGCCTGCTTCCAAAAGTTGTTTCATTGAGATCACGGACATGATAAATAAACCTCCTCGTTTTCAGTTTGTCCTCCTCCCGTTTCAAACACAGGCGTTAACCCAGAGGGCACGAGACGCCGGATCCGCGGGAGTGCGTGATACCGTTTTGCATTATACACACCGGCGCAAAAAAAAGCAACCCCCAAAATACAGATTTTGTGGGGTTTTTCGGGGATTTTTCCTGTTTTTTACCTATGCGCGGGAAGAAACGGTCAGATACAGCATGAACGTCAGCGTGAGGACGGCGCAAACCATCCCGATCACGGAAAAGACCGTGTTTCTGCGCGTCGCGGCGTCACTTGCGCGGCGGCTGAAAACCAATCCGAGCACGCCGGACAGGATCCCCGCGGCGGACAGCACCGGTGCGACATAAGCAAGCGCAAGCACGCCGTACACGCTCGCGACGGTGATCTGCGTGTCTGCGAAATAAAACGCGAGCACGGCAAATACCGCGATGCCGATCGCGAGCGCGCTGCAAAACAATGCGATCCACGAAGCGACCGTGCCGTTATGTCTCTTTTTCATCTGTCCGCTATGGATGATCACGCCTGTTCGTCACGCTGAAAATGCATTCCGCAGTTCCAGCAGACGTTGCTCCCTTTGTTTTTTCGTCCGCAAGACGGACATTCCCAAATCAGTTCGTCACGCTGAAAATGCGTTCCGCAGTTCCAGCAAACGTTGCGTCCGGATTTCTGTACCGTTCCGCAGGCGGGACATTTTTCCCGGTCTTCGTCGACCGGGATCGGAGACATGTCTCCTTCCCTGTCTGCACTGTCGACCTGTTCCGTTGTCCGCTCTTCGTGCCCGGCAGTCTGTTCGGGGGGCAGCGTCATTGTCACGAACGCTCTTTTTTTCGGTTCGTTCCGCTTTTCCTGTTCCGGTGTCCTGTTGATATTGCCGACGGCCTTTTCAAGACTGTTGATCTGTCTCTCCAGTTCGGTTGTTCTGACATTTGTATCGCCGATGCAATAGATCACCCACGAACCGATCCATGCGGAAAGGCAGCCGCCGATCAGCGTGCCGAACCCTGCTCCAACCAGACCGTTCGTCCAAAGCACGATCGCGCCGATCAGACTGCCGACTATGCCGACTGCGCAGGCGAAGATCGCAAGCCCCTTGACCTTGTTTCCGATGTTATCGAACATAATGCCCCCTCTTTTACTCTTCCTCGTCGCCGTCGGCCATTTCGTCGAGGATCTCGAGGAACTCGTTGAAGACCTCGTCGAGGAGGATGTCGTTTTCGATCGGCAGATAGCGTTCGCCCGAAGCGTCCTTGACAACCTCAAGGATCACGACCTCGTCCTCGTTGACGTTTTCCACCTCGTCGATCGGGATCAGCGCGGCGTATCGCTTCTTTTCATAATCGAACGTGGCGACGAGATCGAATTCGACCTCCTTGCCCTGTTCGTCGATCAGCGTGACCAAAGTGTTTTGTTCTTCCATTGTTTTCTCCTTTTCATGACGCCGTCGGCTCTTTTGATTCGCTGTATTCTGCGTGTAGAGTTTACAGTTTAGAGTTATGATTTCGCCGTTGGCGAAAGTGATGATATGATTGCCTTCTCTTTCAAACTGTAAACTCTAAACCGCTAACTTGCCGAAGGCAATCATAACTGAGTCACCCCTCCGGGTGACTGTCCATATACCCCTGCAGGATCAGCACCGCAGCGAGCTTGTCGATGACCTTCTTTTGCTTTCCGCGGGAGATGTCCGCGTCGACGAGTACGCGCCGCGCCGCCATCGTGGTGAGGCGCTCGTCAAAAAAGAGCAGCTCGCCGTCCCATTGCTTTTGGATCGCTTCGGCAAAGCGCTGCACCTTTTCGCCCTGCTCGCCGATCGTGCCGTTCATGTTCATGGGCAGCCCCAAAAGGAGCCGGCACGGTGCGTAGCGGTTCAGAATCTCCACAATATGCGCGACGTCTTTTTTTGTGCTTTCCGTCCGCCGGTACGTCTCGACGCCCTGCGCGGTGATCCACAAGGGATCGGACACCGCGACGCCGATGCGCCTGTCGCCGACGTCCAGCGCGACCATGCGCTGCTTCAATGCTTTTCGACGTAGAAGCGCACGAGCTCCTCGATGAGCTCGTCCCGCTGCATGCGCAGGATCATGTAGCGCGCGTTGTTGTGGCTCGTGATGTACGTCGGGTCGCCGGAAAGCAGATAGCCGACGATCTGATTGACCGGATCATAGCCCTTTTCGCGCATGGCGGAATAGGCGGTCATCAGCACTTCCTCTGCCGTCTTGACGTCTCTCGGTACGGTAAATTGAATGGTATCGCCTTTGTTTTCCATAGCATATTCCTCCGTATATTATTATAGCGTACTGTTTTCGCATTTGTAAACCCAAATTGAAGAAAATCACATTATTTTCAAAAAAGGCATATCATGCAGAAAAAAAAACGAGGAGGAACCAATGAAACGAACGATCCTGATCATGCTGGCAGTCCTGTTGTTTGCGCTGCCGATCGCATGCAAACAGGCGGAACAGGAGACGGTGACGCTTGAACTGCACGAGGTGACGCGCTCGGTTTTTTACGCGCCGCAGTATATCGCCCTGTCGCTGGGCTTTTTTGAGGAGGAAGGACTGCACGTGGAGATCACGACCTCCGGCGGCAGCGAAAAAGCGATGACCGCGCTGCTGTCCGGCGACGCCGACCTGTGCCTTGCGGGTCCCGAAACCGGCGTCTACGTCATGAACGAGGGCAAGGAGGACCACCCGGTGATCGTGGGACAGCTCACGAAACGCGACGGATCGTTCCTGATCGCGCGCGAACCCGCCGATCCGTTCTCATGGGAGGACCTGAAAGGCAAGACCATCATCGGCGGCAGAAAGGGCGGCATGCCGATCATGACGCTCCGTTGGGTCATGGCGAGTAACGGCCTCGTCGACGGTGAAAACTGCACGATCATCGACTCGATCCAGTTCAACCTGATGGCAGGCGCGTTCGAAGGCGGCGAAGGCGACTACGTGACGCTGTTCGAGCCGACCGCGACCGAGTTCCAGAAAGCCGGCAAGGGCTATATCGTGGCGAACGTCGGCCTTGAATCCGGCGAGGTGCCCTACACATGCTACTTCGCTTCCCAGAAGATGATCGAGGAGCACCCGGAGCGCATCGAGGCGTTCCTCCGGGCAATCTTCAGGGCGCAGCAATGGATCGAGACCGCGAGCGACGAGGAGGCGGCAAAGGCAATGCAGCCGTACTTCCCCGACGCGTCGCTCGAAAGCTTGATGACGGTCGTGAAGTCCTACCGCGAGACGGACTCGTGGAAGAAGGACCCTGTCATGCAGGAAGCGGACTACGAGCGCCTGCTCACCGTCATCGACTTTAACGGCGAGCTGACGGGACGGCCGGACTTCAACGAACTGGTGAACAACACCTTCGCAAAGAAAGTCGCGGGAAAATAAGCGATGAAAAAGCGCCCGGCGCAATGCCGGGCGCTTACGTCATATTTTTATTTTGCATCATCTAATTTGCCGGTATACAGCGCGTGCTCGATCCAGATGCGCATACCGCGGATGGAGCGATCGAGCGCGGCGAGCTTTTGGAGAATGACGTCGAACTGCTTCCGTTCTGTTTCGCTCACCCGCCCGTCGACGGAGATGTCGATCAGCCGGTTCTGCTCCGCTTCCATCGCGTGCAGCGCGGAAAGAAGCTCGACGGTCAGCTGCGGCAGCTCCTTGAGTTCCGCCTTCTGGACGTACTTCATGCCGATCGGGCACTCGTGCGTGCAGTAATAATTGGAAAGCTCCGGGTTTTCATACCCCTGCTCCATGGCAAGGACCTCGTCCGGATGCGGCGCGCTCTTGCCGCTTTCGATCTTTTCGATGCGGTCCGCGGACACGAACCCCAGCAGCTCTTCCGCCGCCTCGCGGCTCAGGTCCATGTTCTCACGGCTCTGCTGATAAATGTTTTTGTTCTCCTTGGTCGACCGTCTGCCCATCGTAATCCCTCCGTTCCTTTTTGTACCTACAGTATACACCGCCCGCGCGCATATGTGAAGCAAAAAACGTGCGGAATAGCGCAGATTATTTCGCTGCGGAAGCAAAAATAGCGACTGCCATTTGCAGACGGTAATTCTTTCGAAAAATATGCGGTTCGGGTATGATGGTCCCGTAAACAAGAGGCGGACACACCGCCGGATCCCAAAGGACTGAGGTACGAAAGGAGTGAGCTTTATGGGATTCATTGCAGAGCACACCGGTCTCATGATCGGGCTGATCGTCGCCGCGGTCGCCGCGGTGATCGCGATCATCGTCAGCGGGTACGTCAAGGCGCCCCCGGACAAGGCGTTCATCATTTCCGGCATCAAGAAGACGCCGAAGATCCTGATCGGACGCGCGGGGATCAAGCTTCCCTTCCTTGAGAGAAAGGACACGCTGGTCTTAAAGCAGATTTCCATCGACATCAAGACGAACGGCTACGTGCCGACGCTCGACTTCATCGGCGTGGACATCGACGCGGTCGCGAAGGTACGGCTGAAGACCGACCCGGAAGGCATCAAGATCGCGATGAAAAACTTCCTGAACATGTCCGAGGAATCGATCACCAAGGCGCTGACCGACTCGCTGCAGGGCAACATGCGTGAGATCATCGGTACCGTGAAGCTCAAGGAGCTGAACACGGACCGCAAGAAGTTCGGCGACGAGGTGCAGCAGAAGGCGCAGACCGACATGAACGCGCTGGGCGTGGAGATCATCTCCTGCAACATCCAGAAGATCGAAGACGAAAAGGGTCTGATCGTCGCCCTCGGTCAGGACAATATGTCGCAGATCCAGAAGGACGCTTCGATCGCCAAGGCGCAGGCGGAACGCGACGTTGCGATCGCCGAAGCCGAAGCAAAGCGGATGGCAAACGAGGCGCAGGTCGCGGCGCAGACCGAGATCGCGTCCCGGCAGAACGAGCTGAAGATCCGCGAGGCGGAACTCAAGAGGGCTTCCGACCTCAAGCAGGCGGAAGCCGACGCGGCGTACGAGATCCAGCAGCAGGAGCAGCGCAAGACCATTGAGGTCGCCACCGCAAACGCGAACATCGCGCGGCAGGAACGCGAGATCGAGCTCAAAAAGAAGGGCGTCGAGGTCACCGAACAGACGCTCGAAGCGGAGATCAAGAAGAAGGCGGAAGCCGAGAAGTTCGCCCGTCAGCAAAAGGCGGAAGCGGAGCTCTTCGAACGGCAGCGCAAGGCGGAAGCCGAAAAGTTCGAACGTGAAAAGGCCGCGGAGATCCGCAGGATCCACGCGGAGGCCGAAAAGTACGAACGCGAGAAGGAAGCCGAAGCGCAGCGCGTACAGGCGGAGGCCGAAAAGTACGCAAAGCTCCAGGAGGCCGAAGGCATCAAGGCGGTCGGCGAAGCGGAAGCGGCGGCGATCGAAGCCCGCGGCATCGCGGAAGCCGAAGCGCTCGAAAAGAAAGCCGAAGCAATGCGCAAGTACGGTCAGGCGGCCATGATGGAAATGATCGTGAAAGCGCTGCCCGAGATGGCGGCGTCCATCGCAAAGCCGCTCGAATCCATCGACAAGGTGACGATCATCGACGGCGGACACGGCGGCAGCGGCGTGGACCAGATGGGCAGCTTTGTACCGAGCGTGCTTGCCCGCACGATCGAAACCATGAAGGAAGTCACAGGGTTGGACCTTGTGGACATCATGAAGGCAGAGACCTACGACGCAAAGGTGAACCGCAACGTGACGGTGCAGGGCGATCCGCAGGGTGCGATCAATACCGCCCTGAACGCCGAACCCACCGTATAACCCCCCACGCAAAAGCAGCCCCCGCAAGAGGGCTGCTTTTGCTGTTACGGATCGACGCAAACTTGCCGCTTGCGCCGTGTACCCCTCATCACCGCCTGCGGCGGAGCTTCCCCCCGAGGGGAAGCCAAGATCTGCGTGGACAGCTTTGCTTGCTCGGTAATGAGTATACGACCAAAGCGCAGAAGAAACCGAGTCCCGAATGATTGCTCTTGCCTTCTCCCTCGGGAGAAGGTGGATCGGCGCAGCCGAGCCGGATGAGGGGACACGCATCTTGACAACCTTTCACATCTGCACTACAATCGATGCATGAATGGAATCAAAAACGGCAGATTAACGCACAATTCCCGCATCCTGCGGCGCAACATGACGCCGGAGGAACGCCGTCTTTGGTATTGTTTTCTGAAAGCACTGCCGGTTACCGTCCATCGGCAGCGTGTGATCGGTCCGTATATTGTTGATTTCTGTTGTCCGCAGGCAAAACTGGTGATCGAAATCGATGGGTCGCAGCACTTTGAAGAGAAAGGCCGGGAATCCGACGCCGAGCGGGATGCCGCCCTTCAAAAACTGGGTTTTACGGTCCTGCGTTATTCCAATTCGGACGTCAACCTCCGCTTCCACGCCGTCTGTGAAGATATATACCGACATATGACCGGTATAAAGTAAAAGAACGCTCGGTGCGAGCGTTCTTTTCGTTTACTCTGCTTTTTTCACCGCGGGCGCTGCTTTGGCGCGGGTCTTGCGGCCCGAGGGCAGCTTCGGCTGCGGTTCGCCGTCGCGGATGAGCCGCGGCGGGGAGAGCTTGTTGATCGTATCCGCCGTGATCTCGACGGTCCTGACGCCTTCCTGGGACGGAATATCGTACATGATGCCGAGCATGACGTCCTCCATGATCGCGCGAAGACCTCTTGCGCCGGTCTTGCGTTCGATCGCTTTCTTTGCGACCTCCCTGAGCGCGTCGTCGGTGATGACGAGGTCGACGCCGTCCATCTCGAACAGGCGGCGATACTGCCGCGCGAGCGCGTTCTTCGGCTCGGTGAGGATCTCAACAAGCGCGTCCTCGGTGAGGTTTTCGAGCGTCACGATGATCGGAACTCTACCGACAAACTCGGGGATCAGACCGAATTTCAGAAGATCCTCGGGCAGAATGTCCTTTAAGATCGTGCCGACGTCCATCTGCTGCGTGGAGCGCACCTCCGCGCCGAAGCCCATGAGTTTACTGCCCGTGCGCTTCTGGATGATCTTGTCGATGCCCGTGAACGCGCCGCCCACGATGAACAGGATGTTCGTCGTGTCGATCTGCAGACATTCCTGCTGCGGGTGCTTTCTGCCGCCCTGCGGGGGAACGTTCGCCACGGTGCCCTCGAGGATCTTCAGCAGCGCCTGCTGCACGCCTTCGCCGGAGACGTCGCGCGTGATGGAGACGTTCTCGCCCTTTCTGGCGATCTTGTCGATCTCGTCGATGTAGACGATGCCCATCTGCGCCTTTGCGATGTCGTAGTCCGCCGCCTGAATGAGCTTCAGAAGGATGTTCTCCACGTCGTCGCCGACGTATCCCGCCTCGGTGAGCGCCGTCGCGTCGGATACGGCGAACGGCACGTCGAGGATCTTCGCAAGCGTCTGCGCGAGCAGCGTTTTGCCGCAGCCCGTCGGCCCCAGCATGATGATGTTGCTCTTTTGCAGCTCGACGTCATCGTTCTTGTCGCCCATCACGCGGATGCGCTTGTAGTGGTTGTATACCGCGACGGCAAGCGCCTTTTTCGCGTCCTCCTGCCCGATCACGTACTGGTCGAGCGCGGCGACGATCTCCTTGGGCTTCGGAATGTCTTCTTTTGTGTAGGCGGACTGCTCGTTCGGCTGTTCGTAGCGCATATCCTCCTGCACGATCTCGCGGCAGAGCTCGACGCACTCGTTGCAGATATACACGTTCGGGCCCGCGATCAGCTTGCGGACCTGGTTGCGC
>JAFZIH010000119.1 GCA_017554455.1 Clostridia bacterium
CCCGGCTCAAGAACGTTATGACCGGCGCGGTGCTGGAGCGTACCTTCAGCCCGACGGACAAGTACCCGCTGGCACACATTGAAACCAAGGACATGGAATACCTGTATTCCGACGGCGAGCTCTACTACTTCATGGACGTTGAGACCTACGAGCAGATCCCGCTGAACTTCGAGCAGGTCGAAGACGCGATCGACTTTATCAAGGAGAACGATCAGGTCAAGATGCGCTTCTACAAGGGCAGCGCGTTCTCCGTCGAAGCGCCGAACTTCGTCGAGCTCAAGGTCACCGAGACCGAACCGGGCTTCAAGGGCGATACTGCGACCGGCACGACCAAGCCCGCAGTCGTCGAGACCGGCTACCACATTGCGGTCCCGCTGTTCGTCAACGAAGGCGACGTTATCCGCATCGATACCAGAACCGGCGAATACATGTCCCGCATTTAACACAAAATATTACGGTAATTCGGAGGTGCAGCATGAGCAGAATTTCTGAGAAGGTCGCATATCTGGACGGTCTGATGGAAGGACTCAACATCCACGAAGATAAGTACGCCAAGATCTTTACGGCGATCGTCGACACGCTTGACGTGATCGCGGAAGAGATGGCGGATCACGAGGACGCGCTTGCCGACCTCGACGACAGCGTGGAGGAGATCTTTGAAAACCTCGACGAGTACGACGATTTTCTGTACGGCGACGAGGACGAGGATGAGGAAAACGACGAGTTCGACGAGGACGACTTCTTCGAGATCGTCTGCCCGAACTGCGGCGAGACCATCTATTTCGATCAGGACATGCTCGATACGCCGGACGGTCTGATCTGCCCGAACTGCAACGAGCCGATCGAGCTGCACATTCCGGAAAAGGATCCGGAGGAATAATCTTTCTGCGATCAAAGAGGGAAGCGATTCGCTTCCCTTTTCTTTTCGACACAATTCGTGAATAAATTTACATTCTATTCATAATCAGCGGGTCAAGAATAGCATGGGAAATCTTTACAAATTACAGAATTCGCTGTAAAATGATAAATAATACTGATTGTATATGCGCATTTTAACGCATATACGGACGGAAGCTAGTATGACGGAAACCGCAAGAAAAATCTGCAAACGGCTGCACGCGTACCTTCGTATGGGAAACTACGACGGTACGGTCCACGCCGTCTATCCGGACGCGATCTACTGCAACACGTCGATCGGTATGATCTCGATCCTAAGTAACGCGCATTGCCTTTCGCCGTTTTCCGCGATCGTATCGGGCGTGAAACCCTTTACGCGCTACGAGATCACGGAGGGACAGCACGTTCTGATGGGAAACGAGCGCATCGAGATCCCTGAATGTGAGCTTACTTTGGATCTTTCGCAGGCGACCGACTACGACTTGTCGCTCGATACGATCCAAGCGGTCTTCCTGCCGAACGATTATGACATCCGACTCCGTCACATTCTGCACGTGATCGAAACGAATGCAAACGGGGACGATCTTTCTCCGCTTGTCTGCGATCTGAAGCCAAACGAATACTCAGAAACGATCAAACCGCATCTCAATGATCTGCACGCTGCGTTCCGGGATCAGGATCCCGCCGCATGCGAAGCCGTTACGTCCGCGATCGCAGGTATCGGCGTCGGTCTCATTCCGTCGGCGGATCGGCTGCTTTGCGGCTATATCGCGGGATACGCGGCGCTGTCAGCCGCGCTTGGCAGAAGCTTCAACCGCGTGCTTGAGATGACGCGTACGATGGCAGGCGCAGCCGCGTCGCATACGACCGAACTGTCCGGCGCGTTCCTTTTACAGAGCGGGGAAGGTCTCGTCTCCGAAGACCTCTACGTGCTCGTTCGGAACGTGCTTTCCGACGCGCCGTACGCAGCGCTCGTCTCCGCCGCAAACCGCATTGCGGCGCTGCCCTTGGGCGGCGGCTCGGATATGCTCGCGGGCGTGTATCTATCCCTTTCGATGCTCTATTCCAAAACACCGATCAAGTAAATACAATGAATGAAAACGGCTCAGGGGCCGTTTTTCTTTTGCTTGCAAAGCGTGTCGAATCGTCGTACAATA
>JAFZIH010000011.1 GCA_017554455.1 Clostridia bacterium
AAGACGCACACGGAGACGTATCGAAGTGGTCATAACGAGAACGACTCGAAATCGTTTGACTGGTGATGAGCCGGTCCGTGGGTTCGAATCCCACCGTCTCCGCCATATTACCGCGAACAACAATCAGTTGTCCGCGGTTTTTGTATTCCGTTTTATCGTGTCAAACATGGATTTGTGCACAAGTTTATTTGAATTTTTCTTGCAATTTGCGAAATCATCCGCTATAATATATAGGCATTTTGAACTGGAGGCATTTATGAATAACGAATTGATCGGCAATTGCATCGTAGGACAGTCCGGCGGACCTACCTCGGTGATCAACGCAAGCATCTACGGCGTCATTCGCACGGCGCTTGACGATCCGCATATCAATAAGGTTTACGGCGCAGCGCACGGCATTCGCGGTGTCATCGACGAAGTACTGTACGATATGGGCAAGGAAGCCGCATACGAGCTTTCTCTGCTTTTGAACACCCCTTCCTCTGCCCTCGGCTCCTGCCGCTATAAGCTGAAGAACTTTGAAGAGGACGATACGGACTACGTCAGGATCCTCGACGTGTTCAAAAAATACGACATTCGCTATTTCTTCTATATCGGCGGCAACGACTCGATGGACACCTGCAACAAGATCAGCAAATACATGCAGCAGGTCGGTTACGAGTGCCGCATCATGGGCGTGCCGAAAACGATCGACAACGATCTTTACGGTACGGACCATTGCCCCGGCTTCCCCTCCGCGGCACGCTATATCATCAGCACCTGCATGGAGATCTATCTCGATGCGCGCGTGTATGATAAGCCGATGATCTGCGTCGTTGAGATCATGGGACGTCATGCCGGTTGGCTTGCCGCAAGCGCGGCGGCCGCGACCTACACCGGATTCGGTCCTGACCTCATCTATCTGCCGGAGACCGATTTCGACGTAGATGAGTTTATTGCAGACGTCCGTGAAGTGTATGAAGATACCGGCAAGGTCTTTGTCGCGGTATCCGAGGGTATTCACGACAAATCGGGCAAGCTGATCTCCGAATACGGCAACGATCCCACCGTGGTCGACTGCTTCGGACATAAGCAGCTCGGCGGTCTCGCTGCAACGCTTGTAAGCATTTTGAGAGAGCATTTTGAGGACACTAAGATCCGCGGGATAGAATTCTCCCTGCTGCAGCGCTGCGCGTCGCATGCGGCCTCTCAGACGGATATTTCCGAGTCCTTCGAAGCCGGTCGCATCGCGGTCGAATATGCGGTGCACGGCATTACAGACAAAATGGTCGGCTTCCGACGCAAGACGGATGAAGAAGGCAATTACAAGTGCGAGATCAAGCTGATCGACCTCGATTCCTGCGCGAACACAGAGCGCAAGGTCCCGCGCGAATGGATCAACTCCCGCGGCAACGGCCTCAGAAAGCCGTACATCGATTATCTGCTCCCGCTGATTCAGGGCGATCCGAAGATCCCGATGCAGAACGGTCTTCCCCGCTTTGCAAATCTCAAGAAGATCAAGGCAAAGCCCCCTCGTAAGCTCGAGCAGAAAACAGAAGATTAACGCATGCAAGAGACGCTTCGGCGTCTCTTTTTTATAATGATAACAAAACAATTACAAAACGGAAACGATTTTGCGACGTTTTTGTTGCATTTGTATGATAAAATGTCATCATCAAAAGCAAATGAGGGGCGTTATGAAAAATCGCATTTTGGTTGTGGAGGACGATACGGCTATCGCCGAGGCAATTGGACTGAACCTGATGCTGTCGGAATACGAGTACAAGATCATCGACGACGGTGCGGACGTCGTATCGTATCTGGAAAAGGATCACGGCTTCGATCTCGCGCTTCTGGACGTGATGCTTCCGCATCTGGACGGATTTGAGCTGATGCAGTATATGGAAAGGTACAATATCCCGGTCCTGTATCTGACAGCCAAGGTCGATCTGGCGTCTAAGATCAAAGGACTTCGGCTCGGCGCCGAGGACTATATCGTTAAACCGTTTGAAATGCTGGAGCTTCTTGTTCGGATCGAAAAGATCCTTGCGCGTACCGGTAAGCTGAACACGATCCTGCGATATAAGACGATCACCGTTGACTTGCAGAAACGAACCGTACAGAAGGACGGGGATCCGGTACTGCTGCAGCCGTTGGAATTCGATCTTCTCGCCATTTTATTAAAGTTCAAAAACTGTACGCTGTCCAGAGACCGACTTCTGAACGAGGTCTGGGGCTTCGACTTTGCAGGCGGTACGCGAACGGTCGATATCCATGTTGCGCATCTCCGTAAAAAACTCGGACCGGAGCTGAACATCGTTTCCGTTACAAAACTCGGCTATCGTCTGGAGGACTGAATGCGTCTTATTACGAGAATCCTTCTCTGCGCAAGCGTCTTGATCGTTGCAGCGGTACTCATTAGCTGCGCGCTGATTCTGCATGCGGTCGACAGACAGAAGCGCGCGGATGCGATCAAATCAGCGGAAACAGACTTTTCGGAAATCTATTACACGATCAGCAATGTCAACACCGTTTTGTCCGATCCGATACTTTGCGATACCTATATGACGTACAAAGTCAAATCCGCAAGTCATCTGGATCAACTAACGCTGTCTTATGACGGCACATATCTGATCAACAACGTGGGCTTTACTCCGGAGCCGTTTCTTTCGGAGACCTCCGAAAACGGTATTTATCATTACGTTATTACGCGCGTCGGCGGTACGCTGTATCTGATGATCGGCACAGACGTATATTATGGAGACCGCATCTATATTATAAGCATGGTTCGTTCGCTGCATGAACTGGACGCAGCCATGCGAACCCTGATCCTGCAATGCGTCGTGATCGGCGCTTCGGTTACCGTTCTGTTCCTGTTTCTTGCATGGTTCATCCTGTCCGCATCGCTGAAGCCGATCCGAACGCTGCAGTCCGGCGCGCAGTCGATCGCGTCCGGCGATTACGGCACACGTATCGATATTCACCGAAAAGACGAGATCGGGCGTCTTGCAGACGAGTTCAATACAATGGCGGACGCCGTAGAAAACAGTATATCCGATCTGCGTGAACAGAACGAGCGCAAGCAGCAGTTTATCAACGATCTGAGTCATGAAATGAAAACGCCTGTGACGTCGCTGCTTTTGAACAGCGAAACGCTGCTCACGCGAACCGTATCAGATGCGGATCGTGAGCGCGCTTTGTCCCGGATCCATGAGCAGGCAGAATGGATCGAACGGCTTTCCAGAAAGCTGATGCAGCTTGTCGTGCTGTCCGATCAGATCGAGCTTGTACTCTCCCCTGTCGTTTCATTATTTGATGCGGTTCGTGAAACCGTTGTCGATTCACTCGATCGCGCGGGCGTTAAACTTACGGTCGAATGTAATGATGAGACGTTTTTAATGGACATGAATCTGATGCGTTCCGCGCTCGTAAACCTGATCGAGAATGCGATCAAGGCGTCGGAACGCGGCAGTACGGTCGAACTGATTGCAAGAAACAACGAGATTCTTGTCCGAGATCACGGCAAAGGTATTCCGAAGGATGAGGTCGCGAGGGTCACGGAACCGTTCTATATGGTCGATCGCTCCCGCTCTAAAAAGCTAGGCGGCAGCGGGCTCGGGCTTGCACTCGTCAAGCGGATCGCCGAAGCGCATCATGCGGAGCTTGTCATCGAAAGCGAGCTGAATATCGGTACGTCAATCTTTTTCCGCTTTTCGGACGCAATTTGATAACAGCTTGGTAACAGGTTAGAAACGACTTTGATTGCAGGATGCGGTATGCTGTGGGCAAACAGAAAGGAGAAACAGCAATGAAAAGACTTTTACCATTGATTCTTACATTTTGTTTGCTCATCGCCTGCCAGCCGACGCCGAGCGAGCCGGTCGTTGTACAGAAGGATACGGAACGGTTGGTCGATACCGTCCTTGCGCAGCAGCCGACCGACAGTCCGAAGGAGGACGCGCCGAACACCGCTGCGCCGATTGAGCCGATCACGGAACGATTTACCTTTGATTACACAAGCGAAAACGGTTTTCTGCATATCACGGCAGACGCAGACGTCAGCGTTCCCGCTTCCGGAAAGATCCCCATGACGTACGTGAAGGCACATTATTTCTCCGACAAATTCGCAAAAAAGTTGTTCGATTACGTGTATCAAGGCAATCCGGTATATGTAAACACACATGGACCGAAAACAAAAGCCGTGATTGCAAACGAGCTTGCATACTATCAGCAAATCGCCAACGAAGGAACTTGGGAAGAAAACGGTTTTGTGGATGCGCAGGAGGTCGACGAATATATCGAGCAATTGAAGGAGCTTTACCCAAATGCGCCGGAAACGCCTGTTTCTGAGCCGGTGCTTGCCGACGGTTCCATGACGATAGAAAGCTACTATGGCAGCGATACGCATAAGCTGGAGATCGACGACGAAATCGGTTACTTAGAGGTCTACCGATCGGAGTCGTCCGGTAAAGACCATACGCCGCAAAACTCCGGGATGGCTTACTTCAGAGGAGCATTCGATACGCGCATCGGTTATGAAGAAAGCAGCAGCGAAGGGCTGCGCGCGTTTCAGCATTGGTACTCCGAGTATGATTCCTATCGGATCGATACGTCAGATGATACGAAAGCATATGGACAGGCCTATTCCCCCAAGGAAGCCGCTGAACTCGGGCTGCAGTTTTTCCGTGATCTGGGCGTAACGGATATTGCGCCGCGGGATATGTGCTATCTATACGTTGCGCATCCGAACGGCGTCACGAAGTCGTTGTATCTGATCGAATATGTACGTATCGTCGAAGGAATACCGGTCGCTTTCATCCCTGCAGTGCAGGCATATCCCTATACAGATTCTGCAGAGTTTCCTTGGGACTACGAACAAATTCATGCGTTTGTGGACGACGAAGGCCTTGAATCGATCGGCTGGCATAATCCGATCGATGTGACCGGAATTGTTTCCGATCAAGTCAACGTCATATCCTTTGAAGATGCGTCCAACATCTTCAAATCCATGTGCGGCGTCGTCTATGAGCCGCAAACGGCAACCTCGTTCAATGCGGACTGTTATCTCGACGTGAAGGTCGAACATGTGGAGCTGAACCTGATCCGCATTCGCGAACAGAATGCGGAAATGCTGAAAACCGGATTGTATGTGCCTGCATGGATCTTTTACGGCAAAGAAGTTGCGCAGTATAACGAACACGGCGAACCCGATTTTGACAAACCGTTTTCGAAGATTCTGTTTGCCATCAACGCCGTCGACGGAAGCATCATAGATCTACACAAGGGATATTGAGGTGCGAAGCATGAAAAGAAAGCTGATACTATTACTCGCGTTCGCCATGCTTTTCGCCTGTCAGCCGACGCCGGACGAGCCGGTCGTGGTGCAGAAGGATACGGAACGGCTTGTCGATACGGTCGTCAATCAAAATGCGGAGCCAACAGAAAGCGTCGATTCCGCATCCGCGGATCCCGGTTTTGTCAAATCCGACAAGCACTATACTTATGATTATTTCAACGACAACGGACGGTTGACGATCCATGCTGACGCGGACGTGTATCTTCCTGCGCGCGGCGCCATCTCGATGGTAAGGGTCAGGCAGGAGAACTTCACAGATGAATTCATGAAAAAGGCGTTTGACGTACATTTTCAGGGGCAGACCGCGTATGTGCCGAATACGCAGACCTATGTTCCGTCCAAAAAAGAAATAGCGGAGGATATCGCGTATTATCAGGAGCTGGTCGACACCGGACGCACCGACGAGAAGCTCATTGACGAGGACGAAGCACTGGCTTACATCGAAGAATTGAAGGAGCAGTTCAAGACCGCCCCGGATGAAGCGTATACCATTGACGCCCCGATCGCGGACGGATCCGTCGTCACAAAAGAAGTCTTCAACGGTCTTGACACCACCGTTTCAAGTGAGATGTCGGCATATAACGATACCGGCTACTTGCAGATATCCAGCATCTCAACGCAAGACGGTATACCGTTGTACGGATACTATTCTTATAAAAAAGGAAAGCCGGATACCTGGATCAGCTACAGCGGCTCCGAACAGGGGTATACCCTGTCGGGATGGTATCAGCCATACACAAATATAAAGCTCCTTACTGAGGATGCTTCATGCACTTACGGTCAAGCTTTCTCTCCCGCCGACGCCGTTTCGCACTGCAAAGCTTATATGGAAGCGCTCGGCGTGAAAGATATCCTTCCGTGGCGGGAGTGCGATGCGTATATCGCAAAAAACGATGATACTGTAAAAGTCATGTATGTGATTCATTTTGTTCGGGCAGCAGCCGGATCCCCCACTGCTTATGTTTCTGTTCTTCAGGGAGAAACTGGGTATGATAAATTTGAGATCCCGTGGCCGTATGAAACCATTGAGTTCTATATCGACGATACCGGGATTCGGATTTGTTCCTGGGATCAACGTGTAGAGCCGACCAAGATCATTTCCACGGATGTGCAGACGATTCCGTATGAGGAAGCCATCCGTATCTTTGAAAACATGTGCAGGATCACATATGAGTCGAAAAAAAATCCGGAGAAACGATCATTTACTACGATCTCTATGTGAATCGGATCGAGCTTTCTATGCTTCGCATTCGCGAGCAGAACAGTACAGAAAAAACAGGGCTGTATGTGCCGACATGGGTTTTCTACGGGAAGCGCGTCAAGCAGTACAATGAACACTTGGATATTGCGCCGGACAGCTATCAGGACGTGATTCTATTTGCGATCAATGCGGTCGACGGAGGAATCATCGACCTTGCTAAGGGATATTGATTAAAAGTGCTGGAAACGCGGCAAAGAACGCCGCGTTTCTTTACTTTTGGCACGGAATGTGTTATTCTTCAAAAAGAATAGCGAGGATAAAATACATGCAGAGATTGTGCGAATTTTTTGAGATCAAGCCCGGCATCACAGCTCTGATCGGCGGCGGCGGAAAGACGTCGACGATGTACGCGCTTGCAGAAGAACTGCGGAAAAACGGCTCCGTCATCGTCTGTACGTCCACGCATATCCTCTGTCCGCCGCAATACCCGTATCTCCTCCGCCTTTCCGAAAAGCTTGCGTTAGGCGAAGTTGTTTCCACGGGCAGTATCGATTGTCACAAGCTTTCGACGCCGGAACAATCCTTTGACGAAATGACGCGCTTTGCGGATTACGTGCTCGTTGAAGCGGACGGGGCGAGACAGCTTCCGCTGAAAGCGCACGCATTATATGAACCCGTCATTCCGAAAGAAGCAAATAAAGTGATCGTTTTGATCGGGATCGACGGTCTCGGAAAAACGATCAAGGAAGCGGCGCATCGGCCGGAGCTGTATGCTGCGATCGTCCATGCATACATCGACACAGCAGCGACACCGGAAATGATCCGCGACGTCGTGAATACCTATCCGCGCTGTGACGGTATCGTCATCAATAAGGCGGATGATCAAGAAGCGCTTGAAAAAGCACTGCGGCTTGCCATGCTGTTTGACGTTCCTGTCGCGATCACCGCATGGCAAACCGAAAACCCCATCAAAGCGTATCGGAGGAAAGAAGTATGATTGTCATAAAAGGCGCGGGCGATCTTGCAAGCGGCGTTGCCGTTCGGCTTGCGCATTGCGGATTTCCGATCGTGATGACAGATCTTAGTCATCCGACGTCGATCCGTCGGACGGTATGCTTTTCGGAAGCGATCCTGAAAGGGACCTTTACGGTCGAGGACGTCACATCGGAATTTGCAAAAACGATTTACGATATCGTGCCGATCCATGCGCGCAGGCATATTGCCGTGCTTGCCGATCCGAAAGCGGATTGCATCAAAGCATTGCATCCCGACGTCGTTATCGATGCGATCCTTGCAAAGCGCAATCTGGGAACGAAAATCACGGACGCGCCGGTCGTGATCGCACTTGGGCCCGGCTTTACCGTGGGAGTCGATTGTCATGCGGTCATAGAAACGATGCGCGGACACGACCTCGGACGTATTATTCTCAATGGCTCAGCGGAACCGAATACCGGGATCCCGGGCAATATCAGCGGGTTTACGACCGAGCGCGTTCTGCGTGCGCCGAAGGACGGCACGTTTGCCGAAATACGACATATCGGGGATCTCGTGGAGAAGGGTGAATCCGTTGCATCCGTCGACGGCGAAACGATCGTTGCTACGATCTCAGGCGTGATTCGCGGACTTTTGCCGACCGGAACGCCGGTCCACTCCGGCATGAAAAGCGGCGATATCGATCCGCGCCCGATCCAATCGCATTGCTATACCGTCTCCGACAAGGCGCGCGCGATCGGCGGCGGCGTACTCGAAGCGATTCTGATGCTGCAAAGGAGAAATGCAGATGTATAAGCATATCGTAAATACGATCCGCAGCGGTCGTTCCCCCTATCTCTTTACTGCGATCGAAGGGGAAAAAATGGGACAGATCGCCGTACTGGACGGCGACGCCGTTTACGGAGAAAAGCAAATTGTACATTCGGTCGATTCCGATTTGCCTACTGTACAGAACGACGTTCTGATCGAACGAATCACAACCCCGCCGCATCTCGTTCTTTGCGGCGCTGGGCACGTTTCCGTATCGACGGCGAAGATCGCAAAGATGGTCGGATTTCGCGTCACCGTGATCGATGAACGAACGGACTTTGCGAACCGGGATCGGTTCCCGGAAGCGGACGAGATCGTCAATCTCCCGTTTGCTGAAGCATTGAACGCGATCCATGATCCGAACACGTTTTACGTTATCGTGACGCGCGGACATAAAGACGATAATCTCTGTCTGAAAACGATCCTGGATAAACCGTACACATACTGCGGGATGATCGGCAGCCGATCCAAAATCAAAGTCGTATTTGACGATCTGTGTTCCAAAGGTTATTCCGAAAAGCAGCTTAAAACCGTTCACTCCCCCATCGGGCTTCCCATCGGAGCGAATACGCCGGAAGAGATCGCAGTATGTATCGTTGCAGAAATGATTCAGGTCAAGAATGTGGCAAACCGCGGAAGCGAATGGGACGACGCGCTTTGCAATGCAATCGAAACGATCTGTGAACCATATGCTATGGTGACGTTGATCGATAAGAAAGGAAGCGCGCCTCGGTCCACAGGAGCGCGTATGATCGTTAAACAAGACGGGACGATCATTTCCTCGATCGGAGGCGGTTTCGGCGAATATGAGGCCTCTCAGTACGCGCTGGAGATGCTCAGTAACGGTCCGTGCGTGAAACGCTACACATGTAAAATGAACAACCGGGACGCGGCTGACAAAGGAATGGTCTGCGGCGGCACGATTGACATTCTGATCCAAATCGTGGAGGCATAATATGGACGATGATATCAAGTTGACAAAACTCGCAAGCTGCGCGGGATGCGGCGCAAAGGTCGGCGCAGGCGTGCTTTCGAAGCTGCTATCCGATCTGCCGACGATAACAGATGAAAATCTGTTGGTCGGGTTCGACAAAAGCGACGACGCGGCCGTCTATAAGATCAAAGATGACCTTGCGATCGTGCAGACGCTGGATTTCTTCCCTCCCATCGCCGACGATCCGTTTACGTTCGGGCAAATTGCTGCTACAAATGCGCTGTCCGATATTTACGCGATGGGCGGAGAACCGAAGCTCGCGCTGAACATCATGTGTGTTCCGAAATCCATGCCGAAGAACGCCGTGCATGAGATCCTGCGCGGCGGGTATGAAAAATGCGCGGAAGCCGGCACGATCATCTGCGGCGGACACAGCATCTACGACGATGAACCGAAATACGGCCTGTCCGTGACCGGTTTCGTGCGTCCGGAAAAAATGTGGAAGAATCACGGTGCAAAACCCGGTGACTTGCTGTTTCTCACAAAACCCATTGGCATCGGCGTCCTGACAGCAGCGCAACGCGGCGATCTGCTTGAACCCGATACGCGCGAATTGATGATCCGACTGATGACGACGCTGAACAAAGGCGCACGCGATGCACTCGTCAACTTCGACGTTCATGCGTGTACGGACGTGACCGGCTTTTCCTTCCTCGGTCATCTGTATGAAATGTGCCAAGGATCCGAAGTGTCAGCCGAAATTGACGTGGACGCGATCTCATTCATCCCGGAAGCGCTCGATTTCGCTCGAATAGGCATCCTTCCGGAAGGCATGTACCGTAACAGAACGTTTGCTGAACATGCGGTTGATACGGGGAACATGGAACTTGCGAAATGTGATCTGCTGTTTGATCCGCAGACGTCCGGCGGATTACTTGTTGCCGTTCCCGAATCGCAAGCAGAGGACGTATTTACCACTATGAACGGGAAAGTCCCCTGCGTACAGCGCGTCGGTCGTATCATTGAAAAACGAGAAAAATCGATTTATCTGAAATAATGATTTCTATATACGAAGAAGGAGACGGTCAATACCGTCTCCTTCTTGATTGTGTGTTTGTCTGAATCGAATTATTCCGCCGGGGTGAACACGATCGCATAATCCATGAATACGCGAAGCTGCGGAGTGCCGTGATCGAATACCGGGATGAAGTATCCGTAGTACAGCGTATCGCCAACCTGCACGTCTTCACATGCGCTCGTCGCTACGATGTCGATGCAGCGTGTGCCGTCCGTGACGCTGATCGTTCTGGTGCCGTCGCCGATCTCGGTTACGCCGATGACAGTGATAAGTTCGTAATCATCATCGGTGTAGATCAGAGAGCCGGCATAAAGTTCCGGATTGTCAACCACGTCCGCGAACATAGGCAGCGGATCACCGTAATACAGCGAGTACATGATGTTGTAATAGTAGAGATTCTCGTAGATAGCATCTCCCATATCACCTTCATCATAGTATTCGTTGATGTATTCGACGAAAGTGATCTCAGCGTTGTCCAGCGTCGGGCATCCGTAGTAGTTATCGAGTTCACCGACAAAGAGATATACATCGCCGATGGTAACATCTTCGACCTCATCCTTATCAGCCAGTTTGATCGCCATGCCTTGCGGTGCGCCGTAGATCGGTTCCATGGACGATACGTAGATGATATCGTTGTAAATTTCCGTTACGATACCTTCGACCGCAAGCGTGGAACCGATGCTGTCCTTATGATTCAGGATCTGATCGACAGCATATTCAACCGACAGATAATCATATTCGCTGATCGATACTTCGCCGGTTTCAACATTCAGCATGTAGCTCTGAATATTGGTTGCGTAGTCGATCGACTCGAGGAAGATGTAGGAAACGCCTTCGGGGATATCTTCCTTATTGATCACGAATTCGCTGCAGTCTTCACCAACAGCATAACCGAGGTCATAGCTGGTCAACTTGGCAGTCGGTTCTTCGTCTTCCTCTTCAGGTTCAACCATCGTGACCGTGCCGTCATAGCAGTACGCATCGACGAACGACATACCGGAACCGTTGTCCGCGAACTTAACGGTGATGGAATCATCAGCAACTTCACAGTTCGTGATGACCGCGGATTCTGTATCGACGAGGAGCTGGAACTGATATTCCGTGTTGAGTTCCGCACCCGGATAGTCGATCATGGTCTCATAGGTGACCAGGCAGATCGTGCCGTTCGGTACATATTCGCCGTATAGTTCGGATTCCTCATTGTAGACGTAACCATCCCACTGGAACGATCCGCGCGGGATCCATCTGCCGTTGTCTTTGTCAAAATACGCCTTGCCGAGATATTCGGTATCGTCAACATAGTAGACTTCTCCGGTGATCGCATCGGTAACCGTCATGATGAGATGACGCGCATTTCTCAGCTGGATCGGTTCGGAATAGAACGTGTCGACAAGGAACTGCACACCGTCGGTGTTCTCGTTGGAGATCGCGTTATGAAGCGGGTTGTCAAACGTATTCAGCACGTCTTCCCATGCAAGCGCATTTGCTTCATCGTCGCCGATGATCGTGCAGGCCGGGTTGGTCGCAAAGTAAGTATACAGACCGCTGCTGTAACCGTATGCAGAAGGATCAATACCCCAATCGAGAAGCAGGTTGTAGATGTAGTTCTCGTAGTAGTTCATGCCGTAGGTCATGTGCGGTTTGATGTTGACTTCCATCGGCGTGAACAGATCGCTCGGCAGATAACCTGCTGCCGCGTATTGCGGATAGTAGACGTTCTCAGCTGCGAAGTACATCAGGTATGCGGGGCTGTTCGTCCAGATCCTGTCAAGAACCGGGCCCTGCGTCCAATCGCCGTAGAAGCCGAAGAACGTGAAGTGTGCATCTGCGCTGGCGATCTTCGCGGTGGGTGTGTAGGTCGGAAGGATATCAAGACCGACGACCGCACGGAGGATGAATGCTGCGTCTGCCGCAGTTACCTGACCGTCCTGGTTCACGTCTGCGAAGAACATAGCAGTTTCATTCAGCTCAGTAAGACCGACAACTGCGCGGAGGATCTCTGCTGCGTCTGCCGCGGTGACTTTGTTGTCAAGGTTCGCATCGCCGAGGAGACCGGCTGCAATGGGCGTATCGGAAGCCGCACCCGGATTCTGGTTCTCGAAATACACATAACCTTCGATGTAGTTGCCGTTTGCAAAAATCTGATCGAAGTATGCTTTCGCGTTGTCGTCAAGCGTGATCTTGAGTTTGCCGTCATAGGTGCCGTTCGCGGGGACCGTGATCTCCGTGGGGCCTTCAACGGTAATGCCGTTGCCATCCAGCAGATAGTCGGAGGTCAGCGTGTTGTATCCCTGCGTAACATAGTCATACAGGCCGTAAACCTCAAGGGTATAATCCTGATCTTCGTCGCTCAGGTTGATAGCCGTATAACGAATGTTATAAACGCCGTCCTTCTCGGGATCGTCGAACAGATTCACGATCGGCTCGACGAAGTAGATCGGGCAGGAAACCGCAGCTTCAAGGTCAAGGATACCTGCGCCGCATTTTCTCGGCGAATACAGATAACCATCACCGTCGATCGGCAGCATTGCGGTGGATTCGACAAGATCCTCAGCAAGCTCGGCGCGCTGCGCCTTGGAGAGCGACGGATAGGTGTCCTTCAGATACTGGCTGAGCAACAGGAACGAACCGCAGGCGTTCGGGGACGCCATGGACGTGCCGCTGTAGACTTCGTATGCATCGGATGCACCGGCAACGGAGGAATAGATCATACCGCCGGGCGCGGAGATCGTCGGCTTGAGCTCCAGATTCGGGGTGCAGCCCCAGCTGGAGAACGTGCTCATCAGCCATGCGTTCGGGTTTTCAACTTCAAGAAGTTCGTCCGGTACTCTGAACGTGTTGTCCACGTCGAGACCCGCCAGG